>NZ_CP072596.1:910565-1214087 GCF_017815535.1 Tessaracoccus sp. MC1865
GCGCCGAGATCGAGCGCACGGATTCCGACTGGGACCGCGAGAAGCTGCAGGAGCGGGTCGCCAAGCTCGCCGGTGGCGTGTGCGTGATCCAGGTCGGCGCCGCCACCGAGGTGGAGCTCAAGGAGAAGAAGCACCGCATCGAGGACGCCGTCTCGGCCACCCGTGCGGCCATCGAGGAGGGCATCGTCGCCGGTGGCGGCTCCGCCCTCATCCACGCCGGCGCGGTGCTCGCTGACGGCCTCGGCCTCGAAGGCGACGAGCTCGCCGGCGTGAACGTCGTGGCCAAGTCGCTCGCCGAGCCGCTGCGCTGGATCGCTGAGAACGGTGGCGAAGCAGGCTACGTCATCACCTCCAAGGTTGCCGAGATGGAGGTCGGTCACGGCTACAACGCCAAGATCGGCGAGTACCAGGATCTCGTTGCCAACGGCGTGATCGACCCGGTCAAGGTCACGCGCTCCGCGCTGGCCAACGCCGCGTCCATCGCGTCGCTGCTGCTCACCACGGAAACCCTCGTCGTCGACAAGCGCGAAGACGAAGACGCCTGATCTGACATCAGTCGCTGCAAGGCCCCGCCCGGTTCGCCCGGGCGGGGCCTTCTGCATTGCGCGGGCGTTGAGCTGGCCAGCTGCCGGCGCCGGCGATAGCCTGGTCCCCGACCTGGGAGGGCGGCGAAGTGGGCAAGCGGATCACTGTGGTTGGCGCGGTTTCGGTGCGGGACGGACGCATTCTGGCGGCCCGCCGGAGCGACTCCATGTCACTGCCCGGGCTCTGGGAGTTCCCCGGTGGGAAGATCGAGCCCGGCGAGACGCCGCAGGAGACGCTGCGCCGCGAGATCGACGAGGAGCTGGGCTGCACCGTCGAGGTGGGCGACTTCCTCACCCGCACCGAATACCACTACACGTTCGGGCTCGTGGACCTGAGCACCTACTGGTGCCGGATCGTCGACGGTGAACCTGCGCCGACTGAGCACTCCGAGCTGCGCTGGGTGGACGCCCATGAGCTGACGGAGCTGGAGTGGGCACCGGCTGACGTCCCGGCCGTCGAACTGATCTTCGCGGCCCGCGGGCAATGGAGCTGACAGCGGGCTTTGGCCGCGACCTGACGTTCGGTTTCGTCGACCGCACGCAGACATCACCCCGCCTCCACCAGCCCCGGCTGATCGTGAACGAAGGCCGAGACACCATGCTGCGGACGATCCGCCACGAGCTGCGCCGCGCCGAGAGCTTCGTGTTCTCCGTCGCTTTCGTCACGCCGGGCGCGATCGCCGCGCTGAGACAGGCGCTGCTCGACTTCCCGGGCGCGGGCACCATCGTCACCTCGACGTACCTGGGCTTCAACTCGCCGGCCGCCTTCGACGAACTGCTCAACCTGCCGCGCATCGAAGTGTTGCTGCTGGACGGCGCCTCGGAGGGATTCCACGCGAAGGGCTATGTGTTCCGTCAGGAGCACAGCTCGACGGCCATCGTGGGCAGCTCGAACCTCACCGAGTCAGCCCTGCTGCGCAACCACGAGTGGAACCTGCGCTTCTCAGCGTTGGCGGACGGTGACATCGTGCACCAGCTCGAAGCCGCCGTCGACAGGCAGCGTGCCCGGGCGGTGCCCCTCACCCGCGCCTGGGTGGAGGCCTACCGCAAGTCCTGGCGACCGCCGGCCGCTCCGAGCGCCCCGCACCAGAGCCCGGAGGCGGGGGCCGGCGCGGCCGGCATGGTCGTCGCCAACTCCATGCAGGTGGAGGCGTTGGCCGAGATCGACCTGGTGCGGGCCCGGGGGGAGAAGCGCGGCCTCGTCGTGTCCGCCACCGGCACCGGCAAGACCATCCTCGCGGCCCTCGACGTGCGAACGGCTCAACCGCAACGCATGCTGTTCGTGGTGCACCGGGAACAGATCCTGGACAAGGCCATCGCTGAGTTCCGCCGGGTCCTCGGGGCCCCCGCCAGAGACTTCGGCAAGTTGGCGGGTGGCCGCCGCGAGGTGGATCGCCGCTACGTGTTCGCCACCGTCCAGTCGCTGTCCAACGCCCTGGGCGACATCGCACCGGACGCCTTCGACTACGTCCTCATCGACGAGGTGCACCGGGCCGGAGCCGAGAGTTACCGCCGCATCATCGAGCATCTCAGCCCGGCCTTCCTCCTGGGCATGACCGCCACCCCGGAGCGCACCGACGGGTTCAACATCTTCGAGCTGTTCCACTACAACGTGGCCTACGAGATCCGGCTGCAGAAGGCGCTGGAGGCCGACATGCTGGCCCCCTTCCACTACTACGGGGTCACCGACTATGTCACCGGCGACGGTGAGGTCATCGACGACACGACGAGCCTCGCCCGCCTGGTGGACCGTGAACGCGTCGACCATGTGCTCGCCGCGGTGGAGCGCTACGGGCAGGCGGGGATCCCGGTACGCGGCCTCATCTTCTGCTCCCGCAACGAGGAGGCCAGACAGCTGTCCCAGGTCCTCAACGGGCGCACCCTGCGAGGCCGCAGACTGCGCACGATGTCCCTGTCCGGCACGGACTCGGTGCGGGCCAGAGAGGACGCGGTCGCACGGTTGGAACGGGGCGAACTCGACTACCTCCTCACCGTCGACATCTTCAACGAGGGCGTCGACATCCCTGCCATCAATCAGGTGGTGATGCTGCGCCAGACCCAGTCGGCCATCGTGTTCACCCAGCAACTTGGTCGTGGCCTGCGCAAGGCCGCCGGCAAGGACTACCTCGTCGTAATCGATCTCATCGGCAATTACGCCAACAACTACCTGGTACCGGTGGCGTTGTTCGGCGACTCCAGCCTGTCGAAGGATTCGGTGCGGCAGAATCTCATCGAGGCCGAGGAGGCCGGCTCGATCGCCGGGCTGTCCAGCGTCAACTTCGACGCCATCGCCCGCGACCATGTCTTCAAGGCCATCGCCCAGGTCAAGCTTGATTCGATGGTGGCGCTGAAGAAGGCCTACACAGAGATGCGCAACAGGGTCGGGGGAGAGCCGAAGCTCCTGGACTTCGCGCGGTTCGACACTGCGGATCCGGTGGTGCTGGGCACCAAGGAGAAGAACTACTGGCAGCTGTCGGCCAAGTTCGCCAACGTGCAAGGCCCCACGCCCCGCCAGACCAGACTGCTCAATCTGCTCACGGTGGAGCTGCTCAATGGGAAGCGGCCGCACGAACTCGTGGTGCTCCGGGCGCTGCTGGAGGAGGGCCGGCTCACCGGGGCCGACATCGTCGAGCGCTTGCGCGCACGAGACTGCACCAGCACGCCCGAGGTGGTGCGGAGCGCCGTCAGCCTGTTGACTCTCGGGTTCTTCCCGGCGAAGACGAAGCCCAGCTACCATCCGCTCGCGGTCGAGAGCGACGGCGGACTGGAACTGAGCCCCGAATTCCGCGACGAATGGGCCAACACCGATTTCCGGGCGCAGGCCACCGACGTCATCGACACCGGCCTCTTCCTCGCCCGTCACCGGCACGGCTGGGCGCAGACGCTGCGCCCTGGCGGGCGCTACTCGCGCAAGGACGCCTGCCGGCTGCTCAACTTCCGCGGCGACGAGACGGCCACGCTCTACGGCTACAAGGTGGACGAGTTCTCCCGCACCTGCCCCATCTTCGTGACCTACCACAAGGGCGCCGAGGTGGAGTCCTCAGTGGCCTACGGCGACGAGTTCCTCGACGAATCCACGATGCGGTGGTTCACCCGCAGCAGGCTGCATCTCGGCAGCCGGGAGGTGCGTCGCATCGTCGAGCACAGCGTGGACCTGCACCTGTTCGTCAAGCGTGACGACGCCGAGGGTCGCGACTTCGTGTATCTCGGCACCGTGAGCCCGCACAACGCGCGGCAGGAGACGATGCCCACGGACGACCGGTTGTCCGTCGTCACGATGCACCTGCGTCTCGACGAGCCGGTGGAACGCGGACTCTACGACTACCTCACGGCCGGCCCGGCCCCCGCCCAGGCGACAGTGGCAGATCTGGGTTGGCGGGAGGCAGCGCTTGACCTGCCGCTATTCGCTCATCCTGGAACCGCGCAAACGGACAAGGTAGTGCCATAATCGAGCGATGACCACCACGCGCGACGACAATCTCGGCCAGACGCAACGCTCCCTGGCCGAGCGTGCGCGCGACGTCATCCGCGACCGCATCACCACCGGCGCCTACCAGCCCGGGTACCGGATCAAGGAGCGCGACCTCTCCGAGGAGCTGGGCATTTCGCGCATCCCGGTGCGCGAGGCGCTGGCCGGGCTGTCGACGGAGGGCTTCATCACCCTGCAGCCCCGCCGCGGCGCGGTGGTCACCGAACTGGTCCCGGAGGACCTGCGGGAGATCTTCGAGCTGCGCGAGGCCCTCGAGGTGCAGGAGGTCGAGCTCGCACTCAAGCACGGCAGCGAAGCGGAACGCGCCCGGCTGCTGCGCGTCGTCGAGAAGGAACAGTCCGCCCTGAAATCTGGAAACCGCGACCTGGTGCGCCGGTACAACGCGGAGTTCCACGAGGTGCTGGTCCAGATGACGCACAACTCGCTCATGGCGTCGATGCTGGAACCGCTGCGCAACCGGTTGAACTGGTTGTTCAAGCAGAATGACGACCCGGCCGCCATCTGCGGCGAGCACTTCGAGATCGCCCAGGCCATCGTGTCGGGGGACAGGGCCAAGGCGCGGGCGCTCGCCGAAGTGCATGTGGGGACCTCACTGCGGCTCGCCCACACGCTCCTCTTCGGCGACACAGAAGCCTGACGCGGGTCAGGAGCGGAGGACGGTTCCGGCCTTGCCCTCGAGGGCAGCGCCGATCTTGTCCAGCGCGGTGATGACGCCCATGGGCCCACCCTGTTCGACGAAGCGGCGGATCGCCGCGACCTTCGGGCCCATGGAACCGGCGCCGAACTGCCCCTCGGCCTCGTGGCGGCGGATCTCCTCCAGGCTCACCTCACCGAGCGGGGCCGCGTTGTCCTTGCCCCAGTTGACCCATGCGTTGTCCACGTTGGTGGCCAGCACGAGGGCATCGGCGCCCAGCCGGCGGGCCAGCAGCACGCTGGCCAGGTCCTTGTCGATGACGGCCTCAACGCCGTGCAGCACGCCTTCGGCGTCGCGTGTGACGGGGATTCCGCCACCGCCGCCGGCCACGACGAGCAGGCCGGCCTTCAGCAGCGCGTCGATCGCCGGGGCGTCGAGGATCTCGATCGGTTCGGGGCTGGGCACGAGCCGGCGCCAGCGTCCGGGCTCGATCTCGCTGAGCATCTGGCCGAAGTGGCTCAGGCGCTCTGCCGTCGCTTCGTCCACGTAACGCCCGACGGGCTTGGTGGGCTTGTCGAACGCCGGGTCATCCGCAGCGACGAGCGCACGGGTGACGACGACGGCGGGCAACATGTCGATCTGACGGTGCGCCAGTGCACGGTCCAGGGCGTTGAGCAGGATGAAGCCGATCGAGCCCTGCGTATTGGCGACACACCAGTCCAGGGGGACCGGAGTCAGCACGTAGGCGGCCAGGTCGTTCTTGGCCAGGATGTTGCCCACCTGCGGGCCGTTTCCGTGGGAGATCAGCACCTGGTGGCCGTCGTGGGCCAGAGCTGCGATCTGTTCCGCCGCCGCCTCGACGGCAGCGATCTGGTGATCGGCCCGGACCGATTCTCCGGGGCCGGTCATTGCGTTGCCCCCCAGGGCTACCAAGATCCTCATGTATATGGTATACCATATGCCAGAGGGTTTAAGAAGGCAGAGACGCCCGGAGAACAGGCAGGAAAGATGACTCACACCGCATGGCCGGACATGGTGGCCGGTGCCGCCGCCGACGAGGTTCGCGCACAGCTCGCAGGCGGGGCTGACCCCAACGCGACGGCGACCGGAGCGCAGGCCCGTTCCTCCGCGGTGTTGATCGCGGCGAGCGCAGGCAACACCGAGGCGCTCGAGGTGCTGATCGAGGCCGGGGCCGATATCAACGCCCAGAACCGCATCTCCCTCAACCCGTTTCTGTGGGCCTGCATCAACAACGACCTGACCTTGGCGCGCCGGATGGTGGAGGCCGGCACCGACCTCGAGCTGGTCACCCGGTTCGGGGGAGTGGGCATCCACCCCTGCGCGGAGAAGGGGTTCGTGGAACTCACACGCTTCCTGGCCGAGGAGACCGACGTCAACGTCAACCACACCAACATCTGTGGCTGGACACCGCTCCTCGAGGCGATCATTCTCCGCGACGGGGGTCCCGCGCAGCAGGAGATCGTGAAGATCCTCCTCGACGCCGACGCGGACCCGAAGATGGTCGACCAGTGGGGCGTCACCCCGCTGCAGCACGCCGAGAAGATGGGCTTCACCGAGATCGCCGAGCTCCTCGTAGCAGCAGGCGCCTGACATGACCGTGATGAGGGCGCTCGTGGCTGACCGGGAGTTCACCTCCTGGGCCGCCAACCGCCCGCGTGCGCGAGTCCACTCGGTCTTCGCGCGCACCGTCAACATGATCGACGCCTCCGGCCTCTGGACCCTCGCAGCCGCGACGGTGCCGGTGGGGCCGCGCACCGCTGTACTGGACATGCCGTCGGCAGCAACACTCAAGCTCGCCGTCGGAGATGAGGTGGATCTCGCCTCCGTCGACCTCAGGAACGCCACCACCTGGAATCCCGCCCGCTGGCCGTTGCGGATCACGCGCAGCGCGGTCGAGGTGGTGCGGGCGCACCTGCCCGTCACCAACGCGACGGACCCGTTCGAGCGCGCGGCAGAGGGGCGGATCGCCACGCACGCGGTGCGACTCCAGACCGCGGTGAGCGGCGGCGACTTCACCACCACCAAGATCGCCGCAGGGGGCCTCATCGGCCTCGGCCCCGGTCTCACCCCGGCCGGTGACGACCTCCTCGCGGGCTTCATCATCGGCTGCCACGTCACGGGTCGCGACGCAGCCCTGCGATGGCTGCGCTCCGCCGTCGCGGAGCACGCCGCGGCCACCAACGACATCAGCCTCACGATGCTGACGGCGGCCCTCGACGGCCGCGCGACCAGCGTCCTCCACCACCTCGTCGATGCGCTCGGCGCAGGCGACACCGACCGCCTCGTCGCGGCCACCAACCAATGCCTCGCGGTCGGGCACACCTCAGGACTGCACATTGTGGGCGGACTCGTCGCCGCCCTGGAACTCACTGAAAGAGGTCATCGATGACGACAACAACGACGCTCATCAAGAAGAACACCTACATCGACTCGGTCTCACTCATGTCGGTCTCGACGAAGGCCAACGCGCTGCCGGGTGTGCAGCAGGCCTTCACCGCCATGGGCACCCCCATGAACAAGGAGGTGCTGGAGGGTCTCGGCCTGCTGAGCGGGGAGGTCGCCGAAGCCACTCCCGGTGACCTCATCCTCATCGCCATCACCGACGACGGCGTCGACACCGATGAGGTCATGGGCCAGGTCCAGGAACTCCTCGTCCGCAAACCCCGCGGCGACGAGGAATCCGAGATCACCTACCGCACCCTCAAGGGCGCCGCCGGTGGCCGCAAGGACGCTAATCTCGCAGTGATCTCCGTGAACGGCGCGTTCGCCGCGAACCAGGCGCACGCGGCGCTCGACGCCGGGCTCAGCGTGCTGATGTTCTCCGACAACGTCTCCATCGAGGACGAACTGTCCCTCAAGCGCAAGGCGCACGACAGGGGCCTGCTCATGATGGGACCGGACTGTGGCACCGCCATCCTCGGCGGCGTCGGTCTCTGCTTCGCCAACGAGGTACGTCGCGGGCACATCGGCATCGTCGGTGCCTCCGGCACCGGCAGCCAGGAGATGAGCGTGCGCCTGCACGCCTTCGGCGGCGGCATCAGCCACCTCATCGGCACCGGCGGCCGCGACCTCTCCGAGGAGATCGGCGGCATCATGATGCTCGACGGCATCGCCGCGCTGGACGCGGACCCGGGCACCGACGTGCTCGTCGTCGTGTCCAAGCCGCCGGCACACTCCGTGGCGAGCAAGGTCATCGACGCGCTCGCCGCCTCGAAGAAGCCCGCCGTCGTGTGCTTCCTCGGCGCCCCACAGGAACTCCTGGACGAGGCCGAGGACAAGGGCGTCAAGGCGTTCAACCGCACCAAGCCCGCCGTCATCGCCGCCCTCGAGGCCAGCGGCGTCGACACCAGCACCATGAACCTCCACCCCCTCAACTGGCCCCTCATCGAGGAGGTCCGCGGCAAGCTCGCTCCCGAGCAGCGCTACATCCGCGGCATCTTCGCCGGGGGCACGCTCTGCGACGAGGCCATGTTCCTCGCTCTGGAGGACTTCGACGACGTCTACTCCAACCTGCGCTCCGGTGAGTTCCACCTCGGGGCCGGCGACACGTCGAAGGGCCACACCTTCCTCGACTTCGGCTCGGACGAGTTCACCAACGGCAAGCCGCACCCCATGATCGATCCGTCCAACCGTATCCAGCGCTTCCTGGAGGAGGCCGCTGACCCGGAGACCGGCGTCATCGTGCTCGACTTCGTCCTGGGCTACGGCGCCAACCCCGACCCCGTCGGCGTGATGCTGCCCGCCATCAAGCAGGCCAAGCAGCAGGCTGCCGCTGAAGGGCGCCACCTCGAGGTCCTCGCCTTCGTGCTCGGCACCGAGGGCGACCCACAGGACTTCGACTCGCAGGTCAACCAGCTCACGGACGCGGGCGTCACGTGGGCATCGTCTTCCACCAACACCGGGCTCCTCGCCCGCGAATTCGTCAAGAAGGGCAACAACTGATGAGCATCGCAGACCTCCTGACCAACCCGCTGTCGGTCGTCAACGTCGGGGCCGAGATGTTCGCCGACGACATCGCCACCCAGGGCGCCCGCGTCACGCACCTCGACTGGACCCCGCCCGGTGGCGGCCGGCCCGACGTGATCGCCGCGCTGACCAAGCTGGCTGATCCCGCCAACGCCGAGCGCATCGAGGCCGCCAACGCCATCGCGCTGGAACGCATCGTCACCTCCCAGCCCATGCTGGTGGGCTTCGGTCAGGCCCTCGACGTGGTGCCCGGCATGACGAAGAAGACCATCCTGCACGCCGGCCCGCCCATCGAGTTCCAGCGCATGGCCGGCGCCATGAAGGGCGCCGTCACCGGCGCGCTGGTGTTCGAGGGCCTCGCCAAGGACCTCGACGAGGCCTATGAGTTGGCGCTCTCGGGAGAGATCGACTTCAGCCCCTGCCACGAGCACAACGCGGTGGGTTCCATGGCCGGCGTAACCTCCGCATCGATGTTCATGCACGTGGTGGAGAACCGCCCCTACGGCAACTACGCCTACACCAACCTGTCCGAGCAGCTCGCCAAGATCCTTCGGATGGGCGCCAACGACCAGAGCGTCATCGACCGCCTCAACTGGATGCGTGACGTGTTCGGCCCGATCCTCCGCGACGCCATGGTGTCGGCCAAGGAGATCGACCTGCGCATGATGCTGGCCCAGGCCATCCACATGGGCGACGAGGCCCACAACCGCAACAACGCCGGGACCGCGCTGCTCATCCAGGCCCTGACGCCGCACATCCTCGAGTCGGGCTTCTCGACGAAGGACAAGCAGGACGTCTTCAACTTCGTGCTCAGCTCCGACTACTTCTCGGGCCCCACCTGGATGGCCACCTCCAAGGCCGCCATGGACGCGGCGCACAACATTCCGGACTCCACCGTCGTGACCACGATGTGCCGCAACGGCGTGGAGTTCGGCATCCGGGTCTCCGGCATCGGCGGCAACACCTGGTTCACCGGGCCGGCCCAGCGTGTCGTCGGCCCGCTGTTCGCCGGTTACACGGTGGAGGACTCCGGCCTCGACATCGGCGACTCCGCGATCACCGAGACCTACGGCATCGGCGGCTTCGCCATGGCCGCAGCCCCGGCGATCGTCCCCCTGGTGGGCGGCACCGTCTCCGAGGCCATCGGCTACTCGAAGACCATGATGGACATCACCACCGGGACCAACCCGAACATCACGATCCCGCTGCTGGACTTCCGTGGGATCGCCAGCGCCATCGACGTGCGCAAGGTGGAGGACACGGGCATCCTGCCCGTCATCAACACCGCCATCGCGCACAAGGACGCCGGCATCGGCATGATCGGTGCAGGCATCACCTACCCGCCGCTCGAGGCGTTCCACACGGCAACTCTCGCACTGGCCGAGAAGTTCTGAACCTCACCACAATCGGTGGGCAGGGTTGCCCACCGTCCACCCTTGAAAGGGGAAACATCATGTCAACGCTCTCTGTTGACGCTGCTGACGTAGTGGAGATCTCGGACGAGACCTTCGCCGAGTACGCGTCGCGCGGCTACTCGGAGGAGGTGCTGCCGGTGCGCCGCAAGGACCGCACCTGGGGTATCCGCAACTTCGCGACGGTGTGGATGGGGCCCATCCACAACATCCTCAGCTACTTCACTGTCGTCGGTTTCTTCGCCTTCGGCCTGTCCGCCTGGCAGGTCATCGGGGCCATCATGACGGCGGCGGTCATCGTGTCGATCGGCTACGTCCTCAACGGCCACGCGGCCGCCAAGTACGGTGTGCCGTTCGCGATGCTCATCCGCGACACCTTCGGCGTCAAGGGCGCCGTGTTCCCGGCACTGCTGCGTGGCCTCATCGCCGGCTTCGTCTTCTTCGGCCTCACCACTGTGTCCTCGGCCCAGGCCCTCGACGTCGTGTTCGAGCGGCTCTTCCCGGGCTTCCTGAACCTCGGTGGGGGAGCGGACGTGCTCGGCCTCCCCATCCCGACGCTGATCAGCTACGTCGTGATGTGGGTCGTCACCGTGGTGCTCTACCTCGCCGGCCAGAAGTTCATCGGCAAGTTCTCCGACTGGGCCTCGCCCGCCGTCTGGATCCTGATGGTCGTCGGTGTCATCATCGCGATCAGCAACGCCGGCGGCGTCGGCGACGTGCTCGCGCTCGACCCGATCACCGAACCGGTCACCGTCGTCGGCTTCGTCACCTGCGTCTCGATGCTCGTGTCCAACTGGGCCGGCCCGATCGTCAACATCGCCGACATCTCGCGCACCGCCGCCAACCAGCGCGCGCCACGCCTGGGGTTCCCCATCGGCATGATCGTGTCCTACATCCTGTTCGCCATCGTGACGGTGTCGTTCATGGCCAGCCTGTACGCCGTCAGCGGCGGTGAGATCGACGTCAACAAGCCCACGGTCTTCGTCGACGCCATCAACTCGATCGGCAACCCCTTCATCGTCATCCTGCTGATCCTGGCCATGAACGTCGGCGCCACCGCCTTCGTCGTGTTCGGCAACATGCTGCCCTCCGGGCTGCAGATGACGGCCCAGCTGCCCAAGTGGTTCACCGTGAAGACCGGCGGCCTCCTCGCCGCCGTCGTCGGCACGCTGATCCTGCCCTGGCAGTTCGTGGAGAACACCACGATGCTCTACCTCTTCTACAGCTTCATCGGCTCGATGTTCGGCCCCATCGCCGGCATCATGCTCGCCAGCTACTACCTCGAGCGCAAGCGCGTCCTTAACCTCGACAACATCTACACCGCCCCCGGTGCGGACGGCGCGTACCCGGGCGGCGTCAACTGGCGCGCGATCGGCGTGCTGGTCGTCAGCTTCGTCGTGACCATGTCCGGGAAGCTCTTCAGCGGCGTCGAACTGCTGGCCACCATCAACAACTGGGCCTTCTTCTGCGGCCTCATCATCGGGTTCGTGGGCTACCTGCTCGTCCGTCCCCGCACCACCACCAACTGATCGTCCCCACAGACAAAGGAGTTCCTCATGGACGAATACTTCAAGCTCGCCGTCGACGCCACCATGGAAGGCATGCGTGAGGGCACCGGCGGACCGTTCGGCGCCACCCTCGTCGACAAGAACGGCGAAGTCATCGCCGCCGTCGGCAACACCGTGCTCAAGGAGATGGACCCCTCGGGCCACGCCGAGCTCGTCGCGGTCCGTGAGGCCTGCGCCACGTTGAACACGCTCGACCTCAGCGGCTCGACCATGTACGCCACGTGCGAGCCCTGCCCCATGTGCGTGGCCGTGATGATGTGGGCCGGCGTGGAGAAGTGCTATTACGCCTCCACCCGCACCGACGCTGCGGAGGCCGGGTTCTCGGACCAGCACCTGCGCGACTTCCTCGACAAGACCGACCCCACCCTCTTCGACCTCGAGCATCTCGAAGAGGGCCGCGAAGACTGTGCTGAGATCTGGACCGAGTTCGGTCGGCTGAAAGCCGAGCGGGCCTGACCCACAGCACACTGAGAACCCCGCCAGGCGTCCCCCTGTCTGGCGGGGTTCGTCATTTCCGGAGCCGTCCGCCGCTCGGCCACCGGTTAGCCCAGCCTCAGGCGGCGGCGTAGACTGAGGCCTCGAATGGCCGCGACCGAAGGGTGACCAAGTGTCCGAGGAACTGACTGGATCGGGGGTGCCCGCGCCGTTCGGCGTGCTGGGGCTCACCTATGACGATGTGCTCCTTCAGCCCAACCAATCAGACATCATCCCCTCGCAGGTGGACACCGGCACCCAGCTGACCCGTCGCATCAGGCTCAACGTTCCGCTCGCCTCCGCCGCGATGGACACCGTCACCGAATCCCGCCTGGCCATCGCCATGGCGCGCGAGGGTGGCATCGGCATCCTGCACCGCAACCTCAGCATCGAAGACCAGGCGCACATGGTTGACCAGGTGAAGCGCTCGGAGGCCGGCATGGTGTCTGAACCCATCACCGTCGGTCCCGACGCCACGCTCGGGGAGGTCGACGACCTCTGCGCCCAGTTCCGCATCTCCGGCACGCCCGTGGTGGATTCCGACGGCACGCTCCTGGGCATCATCACCAACCGCGACATGCGCTTCGAGGACGACGCCTCCCGCAAGGTGGGCGAGGTCATGACGAAGATGCCGCTGGTCACCGCCCACGTCGGCGTGACCAACGACGAGGCCATCGGCCTCATGGCCAGGCACAAGATCGAGAAGCTGCCCATCGTCGACGGCCAGGGCAAGCTCAAGGGGCTCATCACCCTCAAGGACTTCGTCAAGGCTGACAAGTACCCCCACGCCGCCAAGGACGACTCCGGCCGCCTGCGCGTCGGCGCCGCCGTCGGCTTCTTCGGCGACTCCTGGGACCGCGCCATGGCGCTGGTGGAGAAGGGCGTCGACGCCATCGTCGTCGACACCGCGCACGGCCACAGCCGCGGCGTCGTGGACATGATCCGGCGCCTCAAGGCAGAACCCCTCGCGGCTGACGTCGACATCATCGGCGGCAACGTCGCCACCTACGCCGGCGCCAAGGCGCTCGTCGAGGCCGGCGCAGACGCCGTGAAGGTGGGCGTCGGCCCCGGCTCCATCTGCACCACCCGCGTGGTGGCAGGCGTGGGCGTGCCCCAGGTCACCGCCATCTACGACGCGGCCCGTGCCGCCAGGCCGGCCGGCGTCCCTGTCATCGGCGACGGCGGCCTCCAGTACTCCGGCGACATCGCCAAGGCCATCGTGGCCGGCGCCTCCAGCGTCATGCTCGGTTCGCTCCTGGCCGGCTGCGCCGAGAGCCCCGGCGAGCTGGTGTTCATCAACGGCAAGCAGTACAAGAGCTACCGCGGCATGGGTTCGCTGGGCGCCATGGCCGCGCGCGGGCGCAAGGCCTCCTATTCGAAGGACCGCTACTTCCAGGGCGACGTCACCGCCGACGACAAGCTCATCCCCGAAGGCATCGAGGGACAGGTCGCCTACCGCGGTCCGCTGGCCGCCGTGGCCTACCAACTGGTGGGTGGCCTGCGGCAGTCCATGTTCTACTCCGGAGCGGGCACCATCGCCGAGCTCCAGGACCGGGGCCGCTTCGTGCGGATCACGGCCGCCGGCCTGCGCGAATCGCACCCACATGACATCCAGATGACCGCCGAAGCGCCGAACTACTCGTCGCGCTAGGAAGAGAACAGGTATAAACAACCACATGTACGAGCTTGAGCGTTCCAAGCGCGCCTCCCGCGCCTACAGCTTCGACGACGTCGCCATCGCGCCCACGCGTCGCACCCGCAGCGACGAGGAGGTGGACCTCTCCTGGAAGATCGACGCCGTCAGCTTCGACGTGCCGATCGTGGCCGCCCCCATGGACTCGGTGATGTCGCCAGCAGCGGCCATCCGCATGGGGCAACTCGGCGGCCTGGGCGTGCTGAACCTGGAGGGCCTCTGGACCCGCTACGAGGATCCCCAGGCCCAGTATGAACTGATCACCCAGCAGTCGGATCAGGTCACCGCCACCAAGCGGCTGCAGGAGATCTACGCCGAGCCGGTGAAGGCGGAGCTCATCCGCGATCGCCTGGCCGAGATCCGCGACGCCGGGGTTCCGGTGGCCGGGTCGCTGTCGCCCGCCCGCACGCAGGAGTTCGCGCCCATCATCGAGAAGGCCGGCATGGACTTCTTCGTGATCCGCGGCACCACCGTCTCTGCGGAGCACGTCGGCGGCGAGGACACCCTCAATCTCAAGGACTTCATCTACCGCTTCGACACCCCGGTGCTCGTCGGTGGGGTGGCCACCTACCGTGCGGGTCTTCACCTCATGCGTTCCGGTGCGGCCGGCGTCCTCGTCGGCTTCGGCGGCGGCGCCACGCACACCACCGCGTCGGTGCTGGGCATCCAGGTGCCCATGGCCTCTGCGGTGGCAGACGTGGCGGAGGCCCGTCGTGACTACCTCGAGGAGTCCGGCGGCCGCTACGTGCACATCATCGCCGACGGCGCCGTCGGGCGTTCCGGCGACATCGCCAAGGCCATCGCCTGTGGTGCCGACGCCGTGATGGTCGGCTCGCCGCTGGCCCGCGCCACCGAGGCCCCCGGCCGCGGCTGGCACTGGGGTTCCGAGGCCTGGCACGCCTCGTTGCCGCGTGGCGAGCGCTCCTTCTTCGAGCAGGTCGGCACCCTCGAAGAGGTCGTGCTCGGCCCGTCGCGGGTTCCGGACGGCACGATGAACCTGGCTGGCGGTCTCCGCAAGGCCATGGCGCTGACCGGTTACACGGACCTCAAGTCGTTCCAGCGCATCGAACTCATCCTGCTCTGACGATGGGGATCCCCATGGACGAAGCCCTCCACGAGCTGAAGCGCCTGCGCGGCAGCATCGACAACATGGACTCCGCCCTCATCCACCTGCTGGCTGAGCGTTTCAAGGTGACCCAGCGGGTGGGAGAGCTCAAGGCGAGGGCGGGGCTGCCGCCGGCAGACCCGGGCCGCGAGGCCCAACAGATCGCCCGGCTCCGTGCGCTCGCGGAGAGCGCGGAGCTGGATCCTGAGCTGGCGGAGAAGTTCCTGACGTTCATCGTCAGCGAGGTGGTGCGCCACCACGAGCGGATCGCCGCGGAGCAGGCAGACTGACGCCCTGAGCCGGCGGCCTCGGGGGAGGCTGCCGGGTCAGTCGTGGGCGTTGATCATGAACTCCGCCGCCCGCACCAGGTAGTCGCGCAGGGCGGCGTCGTCCTCCGGGGCGAGATCCAGCGTGTCGCAGGCGTTCATCATGTGGTGCACCCAGCGGTCGCGCTGCAGCGGGGTGACGGCGAACTCCAGGTGCCGCATCCGCAGCCTCGGGTGGCCGCGCTGCTCCTGGTAGGTCTTCGGGCCGCCCCAGTACTGCTCGAGGAACATCCTCAACCGGTCCTCCGCCGGGCCCAGGTCCGCTTCGGGGTAGAGCTCCCGCAGCGGGGCGTCATCGGCGACACCCTTGTAGAACTCGTGCACGAGTTGCTGGAAAGTCCCGTAGCCGCCCACGCGGTCGTAGAAGCTCTTGTCTGTCACGGACCCATTGTGTCAGGAGCCGGTGACGCACCCTCTACAGCAACCTGAACGCGGTGTCAGGATTGGCGGCAGCGGCCCACCCCCAACGACGAGGAGCCCTGCCATGAACGAACTGACCCGGCAGCGGATCCGGACCAACCGCCTCACCCAGAACGTGTGGACGGCAGGTCCGATGGACGGCACGCCGCTGCTGCTGGTGCACGGCAACCTCAGCAGCGGCGGCTTCTGGCGGTACGTCGTCGCTGGGCGACGCCTTGTACAAGCGTATAGGTAGTTATACGCTTGTATCGTGATTGATGACCGGACGACGAGCGCCAAGCTGCGCGACGCGTGTATCGAGATCGTCGCGGAATCGGGGGTGAAGGCCGCGACGGCGCGCGCCGTCGCCGACCTGGCCGGGGTGTCGCTGGGCCTCATCCGCCATCACTTCGGATCCATGGGGCAGCTCCTGCACGCCTGTGACCAACACGTCGCGGATCTCGTGCGCAACGGCAAAGAGGACGCCATCGCCCAGGGCGCCGGGTTCGACGCGCTGGCAGCGCTCCGGGCCACCGGCTCCGAGCACGTCATGGGCTACCTCGCCATGCGCCTCACCGACGATTCCGAGGGCATCAACCACCTCGTCGACGCGATGATCGACGACGCCGAGGACTACCTCGCGGCAGGCGTTCAGGCCGGGCTGCTCACGCCCACCGACGATGAGCGGTCCCGGGCCGTCCTGCTGACGATGTTCGGGTTGGGCTCGCTCAGCCTGCACAACCACCTGAGCAGGCACTTCGGCATCGACCTGCGCAGCGCAGACCCATCCACCCAGCCCGGCTTCGCGCGCTACCTCCGCGTCCACCTGGAGGTCTTCGGCGGCCTCCTGCAACCCGCGGTCCGTGAGCAGTACCTCGCGGCCATCGATAAACTGTCCGAGGAGGACGCATGATCCCCATCCAAACGCGGCAGCTCACCAAGCACTACGGGTCCTTCCCCGCGCTGGTGGACCTCGATCTCGACGTGCGGCAAGGCGAGGTCTTCGGCTTCCTCGGCCCGAACGGAGCCGGGAAGTCCACCACCATCCGCGTGCTGATGGGCGAGCTCAACGCGACCTCGGGCTCGGCCACGGTGCTGGGTGCCGCACCGCGCGAGGTGGCCCACCGCAACCGGCTGGGTTATCTCCCGGCGGACCTGGCGCTGTGGCCGGCGATGACAGGACGGGACACCCTGAAGTTCTTCGCCAATCTCCGCGGGGGAGTCGACTGGCGCTACGTCGACCAACTCGTGGAGCGCCTCAAGGCGACCCTCGACAAGCGCGTCGGTGAACTCTCCAGCGGCAACCGGCAGAAGATCGGCCTGATCGCCACGTTCATGCACAAGCCCGAACTGCTCCTGCTCGACGAACCCAACGCAGGCCTCGACCCCCTCGTGCAGCACGAGTTCTGGGCCATGATGCGCGAGGTCGCCGACGACGGCCGAAGCGTCTTCCTGTCGTCGCACACCCTGTCAGAGGTGGAGCGCGTGGCGGACCGGGTGGGCATCATCCGTCACGGTCGCCTCGTCGCCGTGGAGGAGGTCGCTGCGCTCCGCGCCATGCAGATGCGCCGTATCGAGCTGGATTTCGACGGCGAACTCGAGGAGGGTTTCCTCCGCCGGATCGACGGCGTGCGCGACGTGGAACTGAGGCCGGGGCGCGCGGTCGTCGACTTCAACGGTGACATGTCCGCGCTGCTCGGGGCCGTCACCGGCCTCACCACCCTGCGCGACCTCCGCACCAACGATGCCGACCTCGAGGAGATCTTCCTGGCCTACTACAAGGACGCGAAGTGAGCACCGCGGTCCTCCGCAAGGGCCTGGCCGACGGGTGGCGTGGCCTGACGACCGCCGCCGCAGTCGTCGCCGCGATGCTGGTGTTCGGGCTGATCGTCTACCAGGACATCGACCTGAGCATCTACGAGGCGCTCCCGGAAGCCGTCCGCAGCGTGATGGGTGTCCCCGTGGAGGCGGACGCGTCCGTGCTCGCCTACAACGAGATGCTCGGGGCCATCGGCGCGATGGCACTGGCAGGCGTCGGCATCGCGATCGGGGCCCAGGCCGTGGCCGGCGAAGAGGGCAACCGGACGCTGCCCCTGGTGCTGGCCGCGCCCGTGTCGCGCACGGCCTACGCCTTGAGCAGGGCGGTGGCCATGGTGCTGCTCCTCGTGGCCGCGACGGTCGTGATCTGGGCGGCCGGCGCGCTGGCGCCCCTGGCCCTCGGCATCGACATCGGCCAATCCGATCTCGGTGCCCTCATGACCCACCTCGGGGCCAACACCGTGTTCCACGCGGCCGTCGCGTTCGCCGTCGGCGCGCTGACGGGTCGCAAGTCTCTGGCGGCCGCGATCGCAGCCGGTGTCATGGTGCTGGGGTGGCTCGGCGCGGGGCTGCTGCCCCTGTTGCGTGAGGGCTCGGCGGATTGGGTGCCGTGGACCTGGTTCAACGGTTCGAAGCCGCTGGTCAACGGCGTCGACGGCGGACACCTCGCGCTGCTGCTCGGTGGGACCGTGGTTCTGGTGGCGGTGGGGGTCGTCGGGTTCGCACGGCGCGAGATCCGCCTCCATGAGGGCGGCGCGTCGCTGAAGGAGCGGCTCCATGCGCTCCCTGTCGTCGGGAAACTGGTTCGCCCCACAGGTCGGGGCCAGTCCCTCCTGGGTCTGCGCTTCGCCTCCCAGCGCACGCTGCTGATCACGGTGACGTTCATCATGGGCGCGCTGATGGGCCTCTTGATGGGCCCGTTGTACTCGTCGATGGAGGCCGACCTCAACCAGTTCGCCGCGAGCTTCCCCGAGGCGATGGTGGCGATGTTCGGCGGTGGCAACATGTCCACCCCCGCCGGGTTCCTCCACATCGAAACGATGGGCATGATGGCCCCCATCGCCGTGATCCTGCTGGCCACCGCAGCCGCGTCGGCCGGCATCGCGGGGGAGGAGCACGCTGGGCGGCTCGCGGGACTGCTCGCCACCCCCGTCTCGCGCTCCCGCGTCTACTGGACCACCGCTGCGGTCATGGCCGGCTACGTGCTGGTGGTCAGCGTCGGGCTGTTCCTCGGCCTGTGGGCGGGCAACGCGCTGGGCGGGCTCGAGGTGGCACTCGCCAACGTCGCGACCGCCTGCTTCCTGATGGCCTGCCTCGGCTGGGCCTTCGGCGGCTTCGCGCTGCTGTTGTCCGCCGCCACCGGCCGCCCCGGCCTCGTCGTCTGGGGCACCACGGGCGTGGCCATCGCGACGTACTTCGGCTACACGCTGCTCATGGCGGCGGGCCGGGAGGAGTGGGGATGGTGGTCGCCCTTCCGCGCCTACCTGTACGGCGCCCCCATCGAGGTGGGCATGGCGTGGTGGCAGCCGACGTGGCTCCTGGTCGCCGCCGTCGCGTTGGTCCTGGCAGGGCTTCCCCTGTTCGCGCGCCGCGACCTCCGCTGAGCCATGCTGACCGACGAGATCCGCGCCGCGCTGCGTGCCCAGGCCTATCCGGCACGCGCCGCCGGCCAGCAGCGGTACATGAAATCGGCGCTGCCGTACTACGGCCTGACGTCACCTGCATTGAGGGCGGCCCTGAAGCCGGTCCTGTCCCGGTCCCGGCTGGCGTCGGCCGACGGGTGGCGCGCCGCCGTCGTCGACCTCTGGGACCACGCCACCCACCGCGAGGAGTGGTACGCCGCCATCGCAGTCCTGCGCCACGGTCGCTACCGGGCCTTCGCCCTCGAGCCCTCACCGGAGAACATCGCCATGCTCCGCCACCTCATCGTGACCGGCGCATGGTGGGACGTCGTCGACGAGATCTCTGCCCGCACCGTGGGGGAACTCCTCCGCGCCCAGCCCGCCCTCATGACACCGCTCCTGCGCGGCTGGGTGGAGGAGGAGGACCTCTGGCTGCGGCGCACCACGATCATCTGCCAGCGGTTGTTCCGGCAGGCCACCGATCGTGAGCTGCTGACGCACGCGATCGAGCACAGCATCAGCGACGGCGACTTCTTCGCGCGCAAAGCCATCGGCTGGGCGCTGCGCGAATACTCCAAAACCGACGGCCCATGGGTGCGCACCTACATCGCGGCCAATGCGGACAGGCTCTCGCCGCTCTCGGTGCGGGAGGGCCTCAAGTGGCTGGGCCGCCCGTCGTCGGCAGGTTGAGCCCTCCAGCCGGGCGTGCCTCGCCGCACCGGTATCGTCGAGGGGTGGACATGGTGGAGATCTCCCTCGACAGCCCCGTTTCAGCGCTGGGCCGCCTCCTCCTCGTCGAGACGGAGGCCGGCCGGAGCATCATCCGCAGGACCTCCCAGGGCGGCACCCACACGCTCACCGCGTACCTGCCGGACGGCCGCAAGACAGACTTCGAGGGCGTGCGCGGGGAGCGCACCCTGAGGCAGGCCGTGGCCACCGTGTCGGCCGCCCGCCCGCTCCGGGCCTTCCAGGTGGAGGGCGGCGAGGTCACGGCCAAACTGCGGCCGGCGCAGACCTTCCTGTCCTACCTGCCGTGGGTGGTGGGGATCGCGCTGGCCGGACTGGGCGGCGTCGGCGACGCCTTCGGCCTCCTCCGCTTCGTGTTCCTCGCGCTCGGCATCACCATCATCCTCGTGGCCCAGGACGCCTTCAAGAAGGGCCGCCGGTATCGCGACTGGGCCGTGGAGACCGGCGACGGCGACGTCAGGGCCATCGACTTCCCCCTGCCGGCGCTGCCCGAGGAGATCGAGGTCGACGACGTCAAGGAGGAGTACGGACGGCTGCTCAGTGACATCGTCTACCGCATCGAGTTCCCCGCACTGTTCGACCCCCACGAGCCCACGTCGAAGGAGTTCACCCTCGCACTGCTGCAATGGGACAACAACGACGGCGTGGCCGGCGATGACGAGCGGCGCGAGCTCGCCCGCCGCGTGCGGGCAACCTTCGCCGCCGCACGGGCGAACGCCGAGCGGATCGGGATGGCGCACCTGCCGCAGGCGGCCCAGTTCCGAGCGACCACGGCGCTCAAGGCCGCCAGGCTCGCCGTCGATGAAGCGGCACCCGCGCCGGAGCGGGAGACAGCGCTGCGCCGAGCCGTCGAGATCCTCGACGACTTGGCGCTCTACTACCTGCCCACCGGGACGGAAGCGCGCAGGGCCATCACCGGCAGCACCCCGCCGCAGCTCCCCGGAAGGCGGGCCTCCTGATGTACGCCACCTGGCAGCAGGTCCCGCCCGACACCACGTGGGCCGGCTTCGCGCCCGGCGCGGTGCTGCTCTACAACGACGACGAGGCCGTCGTCGTCGACGCGCGGCGGGGACAGAAGGACAAGATCAAGCTGCGCATCCAGCGGCCCAACGGCGAGCGGTTCGAGCGTGACGTGAAGCCCGGCGAGTCCCTGGGGGCCCAGGCGGCCTCCCTCCTGGAGGGCCCCGGTGCCCGGGCGATGGTGCTGCCTGCCGTGATCTGGCACGAGGACCAGCTGTTCTCGCCGCGCAACATCGCCGCCCTGCTGGCCAGCGCCCTCGTGACCACCGTGTTCATGGTCCTGACCAGCCTGAACTCGAACCCGATGTCGTTTCTGTACCTGTCGTTCATGATCGCCGGCGCGGCCGCCATGGGCGTGCGGCGGCTCTGGAAGGGCGGCCGGCTCACCTTCCTGGCGCCGGACCGTCTGGGCCTGACGACGGGGACGATCCACGCCTATGCGCTGACGCGCGAGGCGGGCAAGTTGGGGGTTCCGCCGACGCCCGGCTCGGACCGGCGCGGACTCGCCTACCAACGCGTCGACGCGATCCGCGACGCCTACCTGGGCCTGCGCGGCGACATCGCCTACCGCATCGAGTCGCCGGCGCTCTTCGACCCGAAGGTGCCGGCCACGGCCGAGTTCGAGGCGGCGTTGGTGGCGTTCGACGACGTCACGGATCTCACCTCCACCGACGAACTGGACGAACGCGCCACCGAGGTGGAACTGACGTTCAACGTGGCGCAGGCCAACGCCGAACGTCTGGGGCTCAGCCATTTCCCGGAACACGCCCGCGCGGATGCGCGCCGCGCGGGCAAGGCTGCCAGGCTCGCCGCCGGAGCCACCACGGAGGGGGAACGCCAGGCATCGCTCGCGCAGGTCAAGCGCATCCTCGACTCGCTGGCGCTGTACTACCTCCCCGCCGTCGACGAGAAGCTGGCCATCGAGAAGTAGCCGCCGATGGCTCAGGCCACGACGTCGCGCCAAGAGTGCCGCGGACGCCACCCCAGCTTCTCGGCGGCGGCCCGGTTGCTGAGCAACGTGCCGAACTCCGCCACCTCGTCCGGCACCGTCAGGCCCGGGTGGATCGCCTTGAGGGCGTCGCGCGTGGGCATGTCGAGGATGATGTCGTCGGCGGCGATCACGAAGGAGTGCGCGCCGGTGAGGTCTGCGGTGAGCGCGTCCTCACAGGACTGGGCGACGTCGCGGGCGTCGATGTAGCCGAACAGGTTCCAGCGGCGCGCCTCGGGATCCTTCGCGAACGACGGCTGCATGGCGTAGTCGTCCACCGTGAAGATGTTCGACAACCGCAGCGCGATCACCGGGATGCCGGCCCACCGGGCGACCTCGGCGGCCATCGTCTCCGTCATCACCTTGCTGAGCGAGTACGTCGAGTTCGGCAGCGGGTAGTGGTCCTCGTCGACGGGGACATAGCGCACCTCGTCGAACGGCAGCCCCAGGGTGGTTTCGCTGGAGGCCCACACGATGCGCTTCAGCCGCAGCTTCCAGGCCGCCATGAACACGTTGGTGTTCATCAGCAGGTTCTGGTTGAGCGTGTGGGTGTCGGTGTGGATGTTGTCTGCCGGGATGTTGGCCAGGTGGATGACCGCGTCGGCGTCGACGAGGAGGTCCATGGCCTCGCCCACCTGCGTCAGGTCCGCCTTGAAGAAGCGGCCGTCGTACCAGGAGGGGCGCGGTGCGAGATCCGTGGCCACGACGTCGTGGTCGGTGTTGTCGGTGAAGTGGCGCAGGGTGGCCTGCCCGGCCTTGCCGCTGGCGCCCGTGATGACGATTCTCATGCCTTCAGACTAGGGCGGCCGCTGCCTGTCGGCAGCGGCCGCCCTCGTCTCAAGCGGAAAGATGGTCGATCAGTTGTCGATCAGGCCCTCGAACAGGACTGTGGAGAGGTAGCGCTCGCCGAACGACGGGACGATGACCACGATGGTCTTGCCTGCATTCTCCGGGCGGGCCGCAACCTCGGCTGCTGCCGACAGTGCGGCGCCGGAGGACAGGCCGACCAGGAGGCCCTCCTCGCGTGCGGCCCGGCGGGCGAAGTCGACGGCCTGGTCGATGTTGCGGGGCAGGACCTCGTCGATGACGGAACGGTCCAGGATCTCGGGGATGAAGTTGGCGCCGATGCCCTGGATCTTGTGCGGGCCGGGCTGGCCGCCGGAGAGGATCGCCGATTCCTGCGGTTCCACGGCGACGATCTGGACGCTGGGCTTGCGCTCCTTCAGGACCTGGCCGACACCGGAGATGGTGCCGCCGGTGCCGATTCCCGCCACGACGATGTCCACGGCGCCGTCGGTGTCGTTCCAGATCTCCTCCGCGGTGGTGTTGCGGTGGATCTCCACGTTGGCGGGGTTGGCGAACTGGCGGGCGAGGATGCCGCCGCGCTCAGCCGCGATCTCCTCGGCGCGCTCGACCGCGCCGCGCATGCCAGCGGGGCCGGGGGTCAGCACGAGCTCGGCACCGTAGGCGCGCAGCAGTGCGCGGCGCTCCAGCGACATGGTCTCGGGCATGGTCAGGACCACCTTGTAGCCGCGGGCGGCGCCCACCATGGCCAGAGCGATACCGGTGTTGCCCGAGGTGCCCTCGACGATGGTGCCGCCGGGCTGCAGTTCGCCGGAAGCCTCAGCTGCGTCGACGATGGCCACGCCGATGCGGTCCTTGACGGAGTTGGCGGGGTTGTAGAACTCGAGCTTCGCGGCGACGATGGCGTTGTCGCCGGCGACCCGGTTCAGCTTCACGAGGGGGGTGCGACCGACGAGGGCCGTGACGTCAGAGTAAATGCTCATGCCACCGCCAACCGCGCTGACAGGGGGATTATTCCCCGGCGCGGGAATTCGGCTCCACGAATTTTTCGAGGGCACGGCTGACGTGCCTCGATCCCGACGAACTGGCGACGTGTCCAGGGTCGGTGAGCGAGGCTCTCCCCGTTAGGGCGGAGCAGCCCCGCGACATTAGACTCCTCACCATGACTGCCCACGAGAAGGTGCTGGTCGTCGACTTCGGCGCCCAGTACGCCCAACTGATCGCGCGCCGTGTGCGCGAGGCCAATGTGTACTCGGAGATCGTCAGCCACAGGCTGAGCGTCGAGGAGATGATGGCCCAGAAGCCCGCCGCGATCATCCTCTCCGGTGGACCGTCCTCGGTGTACGCCGACGACGCGCCCTCTGTCGATCCCGCCATCTTCAGCGCGGGGGTCCCGGTCCTGGGCATCTGCTACGGCTTCCAGGCGATGGCGCAGGCCCTCGGCGGCACGGTCGCGAAGACCGGCCAGCGCGAGTACGGCCGCACGTCCCTGTCGATCGCCGAGGGTGGCTGCCTGCTCGGCTCGCTGCCCAACACCCTCAACGTCTGGATGTCGCACGGCGACTCCGTGAGCAAAGCCCCCAAGGGCTTCAAGGTCCTCGCCCGTACCGCCGGCGCCCCGGTGGCGGCGTTCGAGGACAGGGAGCGCGGGCTCGCTGGCGTGCAGTGGCACCCCGAGGTCAACCACACCCAGTGGGGCCAGCAGGTCATTGAACACTTCCTGTTCAACATCGCCAAGCTGACTGCCGACTGGACCCCGGAGAACATGGTGATGGAGTCCATCAACGCGGTCCGCAGCCAGGTGGGCGACAAGCATGTCCTCTGCGCGCTGTCCGGCGGCGTCGACTCCGCCGTCGCCGCCGCGCTCGTGCAGCAGGCCATCGGCTCGCAGCTCACGTGCGTGTTCGTCGACCACGGCCTCCTTCGTGAGGGTGAGGTCGAGCAGGTCCGCACGGACTTCGTGGCGGCCACCGGCGTGGACCTCGTCTTCGCCGACGAGCGTGAGCGCTTCCTCACCGCGCTGGCAGGCGTCAGCGATCCGGAGGAGAAGCGCAAGATCATCGGCCGCGAGTTCATCCGCACCTTCGAGGAGAAGGCGCGCGAGATCGCGGGCGACCGGGGCATCGACTTCCTCGTCCAGGGCACGCTGTACCCGGATGTCGTCGAGTCCGGCGGCGGCGAGGGCGCGGCCAACATCAAGAGCCACCACAACGTTGGCGGCCTGCCGGACGACCTGCAGTTCACGCTGATCGAGCCGCTTCGCCAGATGTTCAAGGACGAGGTGCGCGCCGTGGGCGAGCAGCTCGGCCTTCCTGAGGCCATGGTGTGGCGCCATCCGTTCCCCGGCCCCGGCCTGGCCATCCGCATCGTCGGCGAGATCACCGAGGACCGCCTCGCGATCCTCCGCCAGGCTGACGCCATCGCGCGCGAGGAACTGGCGAACGCCAAGCTGGAGCGCGAGATCTGGCAGTTCCCCGTCGTGCTGCTGGCGGATGTCCGCTCCGTGGGCGTGCAGGGTGACGGCCGCACCTACGGCCACCCCATCGTGCTGCGCCCAGTCGTGTCCGACGACGCGATGACGGCCGACTGGGCCCGTCTGCCCTACGAGCTGCTGGAGAAGATCTCCAGCCGCATCACCAACGAATGCCCTGAGGTCAACCGCGTGGCGCTCGACATCACGAGCAAGCCGCCGGGCACCATCGAGTGGGAGTGACGAAAACCCCCAAGCTGCGTTGCAGCTTGGGGGTTTTCCTGTGCGGTCAGATGTCGTAGTTGGGTCCCTTGGGGCCCTGGTTCTTCCGGTCGTCGTACCAGGTGCGTGCCTTGTCGAAGCCCTCCTCGGCGATGGTGCCGCCGTCTTCGCGGGGGACCACCGCCCACAGGATGAGGTACACGAGCAGGCCGCTGCCGGCGAAGATCGAGATGAGGATGAAGGCGACGCGCACCATGGTGACGTCGACGTTGATGGCCTTGGCGACGCCGGCGGCGACGCCACCGATCATGCCGTTACGGGAGCGGGTGAGTTTCATGATTGTTCCTTCCGGTTGGTGGTGCGGCCACGTGTTGCGAGGAGCCCGATCGTGCCTGCTGCGGCCAGGGTGACGGCGAGGATGGGCTGAATGAGGGGCGAGGCGATGTGCCCCGCGAGGAGGAGTACGACGGCGAAGCCGACGGCCACCAGGCCGATGGCCAGGGCGGCGATGTCGAGCGATGGGCGGTTCATGCGGACTCCTTGATGAGCACGTCGGACAGTTGGGCATGGACGTCGATGTGGAGACCACCGGTCGCCGTGCCCGCGTCTGCGGCGCTTCCCGGCGCCACGGTCACGTCGGCCAGCCACAAGGTGGTGGTCATCTCCTCGACGGGCCCGGGCAGGATCAGCTCGACGTCGGAGGCGATCACCTCAACCCGCAGTACCGTCTGGTCGTCGAGCTGCATGCCGCTCAGGTCCACGACGCCCTCCCTGCCGACGAGCCGCACCACGTCGGTGTCGTCGGTGGGGGCAGGGGCGGGGCCGACAGCGGTCTGGGTGGCGAGCCACCCCGTCGCGACGATCGAGGCGGCCAGAGCGGCCAGCACCACGCGGGGGATCCGGCGGTCGCGGGCGGCCAGCGCGCAGATCACGGTGACCACGCCGCCGGTGGCGGTGGTCGCGGCGAGCGTGGTGCTCAGGTCGTAGCCGAGCAGCCCCGCCGAGACGAACGACGCTGCCATCATCGCCACGATGACCGCGACGCCCATCCACCAACCGTTCTTGGCCTGCGGCACCAGCATGCGCGGCGCCGGCGGCTCCTCCGGGGCGTAGAGGTCGACGGTGGGCAACTGCCTCGACGGCACCGCCGCGCGATGCGAGCCCACCGCCTCGTTGATGCCGCGGCGCCAGTGCTCCACCAGGGTCTGGTCGTCGAGCGGGGCGACGGCGGGCGTGCCGGAGGGCAGCGGGTGGTGGGCCGGCGGGAAAGCTCCGGAATTCCGCGCACGACGGCGAACCAGCACCAGCGCGATGAGCACCAGGACGCCGGCGCCCCAGGGGAGGGGGAGGGCGGCGTCGAGGGTGGCCACCACGATGATGGTGGAGATCACTACGGCGGCCTTCTGCATCAAGGGGGACCAGTCCCGGAAGCCGGGCAGCACCTGGTCGATGGGGCGGGTGCCCTGCGGGCCGCGGGTCAGGACGGTGCCCCAGCCGTAGAGTGCCAGGCCGAGGCCGGCGCAGAAGGCGAGCACGATGAACACGACGCGCACAAGGACCACGTCGACGCCCAGCCGCTCGGCGATGGCGCGGCTGAGGCCGGTGGAGACGCCGGCGGCCTCCGGGCGCTGCAGGGCGCCGAGGCTCGGGTCGAACCAGCCGAGGTCGAGTTCTGTGGTCATGGCTCCAGTCTGCTCTCGCCTGGGCCGAAAGAGCATCGGGTGAGCCCCTGAAGCGCCCCTGGAAACGGCTCTCCGGTCTGGCCTGAGGAGGATGCCCGTGACAATCTGGGGTCATGACTCAGCTACCGGTGGTGCCCAACGCGCCCACGCGCGCGCCGCTGCAACGCCGCGTCGAGTCCGGGGTGATCGCCGGTGTCGCCGCCGGTCTCGCCGCCCACCTGGGCGTCAACGTGCGCATGGTGCGGTTGGCCTTCGTGATCGCCGCCCTGCTCTCCGGCCTGGGTCTGCTCGCCTACGGCGCCATGTGGGTGCTGCTGCCCAGCGGCAGGCTGGAGGAGGCCGCGGGCCTCGAGGCCGCCACCCGACGCGGCATGCGCCCCACGCTGCTGCCCGCCTCGCGCCCGGACCACGGTGTGCTGGTGGCCGGGGGCCTGGTGGTCGTCGGCCTGCTGTGGCTTTTCGTCTCGGGCGGTGTGGTCCCGACGGCGCTGTTCTGGCCGATGGTGATCGGTGGTGTGGGCATCATCGTGATCTGGCTGCAGGTCGACGAGCGCGTGGTCACCACCCGCAGCACCGACACGCGGTTGTGGGCCCGCGTCACCCGCGGCGGCGGCACGATGAGCATCGTGCGCCTGGTCGGCGGGCTGGTGCTCGTGGGCGCCGGAATCTCGTGGACGCTCGCCACGCAGATCGGCCTGGCCCAACTCCCAGGGGTGCTCGGCGCCTCCGCGCTGCTCCTGGCCGGCCTGTTCATTGTGGCGGCCCCGTGGCTGTACCAGCACCGCAACCGGGTGCGCCGTGCCGACGCGGAGCGCCACCGCGCCGAGGCGCGCGCCGACATGGCTGCGCACCTGCATGATTCCGTCCTCCAGACGCTTGCCCTCATCCAGCGCCAGGCGGACGATTCCGCCACCGTCGCCCAACTGGCCCGCCGTCAGGAGCGTGAACTGCGCACCTGGCTCTACGGCGAGACGGCCCGGGCCGCGTCGCTGCGTTCCGCCCTGCAGGAGATGGCCACCGACGTGGAGGGCCGGTTCCCCGTCGACGTCGAACTGGTCTGTGTGGGTGACGCCACCGTCGACGACAAGGTGGAGGCCCTCATCCTCGCCACCGGTGAAGCCGTCACGAATGCGGCCAAGCATTCGGGCGCGTCACGCGTCGACGTGTACGCCGAAGTGGACGATGGACAGATCGAGGTGTTCATTCGGGACCGTGGCAAGGGGTTCGATACCGAGCAATTGCCCGACGGACGCATGGGCGTGAGAGAATCGATCCGGGCTCGCATGGAACGTTACGGGGGTAGCGCGACGATCCGCTCGGAGCTCGGGGACGGCACTGAAGTGAAATTGGAGATGAGCGGATGAGTGAGGATCAGGCCCATGATGTGGCCGGGTTGCGGGTTGTCATAGTTGATGACCACGCGATGTTCCGGGCGGGCGTCAACCACGAGATCGGCCAGCACGTCACCATCGTGGGTGAGGGTGAGGATGTCGAGACCGCGGTGAAGGCAATCCTCGAGACCGAGCCCGACGTCGTGCTGCTCGACGTGCACCTCCCCGGTGGCGGTGGCGCCGAAGTGATCAAGCAGGTGCTGCCCACCAAGCCAGACGTGAAGTTCCTGGCGCTCTCGGTTTCCGACGCGGCGCAGGACGTGATCGGCGTCATCCGCGCCGGCGCCCGCGGCTACGTGACCAAGTCGATCAGCTCGGAGGAACTGATCGAGGGGATGGCGCGCGTGGCCGCCGGTGACGCGGTGTTCTCCCCGCGGCTGGCGGGCTTCGTGCTGGACGCCTTCAGCGGCGCCATCGACATCGCGCAGGTGGACGAGGAGCTGGACAAGCTGAGCGCCCGCGAGCGTGAGGTGATGAAGCTCATCGCCCGCGGCTACTCCTATAAGGAGGTCGCGAAGGAGCTGTTCATCTCGATCAAGACGGTGGAGACCCACGTGTCGTCGGTGCTGCGGAAGCTGCAGCTGTCGAACCGGCACCAGCTCACCAAGTGGGCCACCGACCGCCACCTGGTCTAGCCGCTCCCGCTGTTCAGCTGATCTTCGCCAACACCCGGCTTCGGGTGCCGGTGTAGACGAGTTCGTACTCGCCCACGCGAACGCTTTCGCCGTCGGCCAGCTTGGCCTTGACCGCCTTCTCGCCGTCAACGGAGGCCTTCACGATCACCTGTTCGCGCTTGCCGGCCGCCGACACGGCACCGGAGGGTCCTGTTCCCGGCTGCGGGGGAGTCAACGACACAGACCTTCCGGTGAGCAGCAGTTCCTGCACCAGTTGCCCGTCGCGCAGCACGGTGAGGGCTCCCTCGAGCTTGGGGCGGCTGAGGTAGAAGAGCGCCGTCAGGGCCAGGAGGACGAGCGCCGCGCCGCCGATGATCAGCGGGAGCGGGTCGAGTTCAGCCTGCTCAGTCTCGGCCGGAGGGGGTGCCAGTGGCGTGGGGGAGGGACTCGGCTGTGGCGTCTCTCCGGCGACTGCGTCTTCTGACGCGGCGGGCACCGGCTCGTCGACCAGCTGGAGCGGGGCGGCCGTCAGAGTCAGTTCCACGGGGGTCCGCAGCTCCGTGCGCACCACCTCGCTCCAGGAGCTGTCCGCCACGGCGGTGACGAGGAGGTCAGATTGGCTGCCGTCCCACTCGCCGACGGTCAAGGTCAACGGAAGGTCGACGGTTTGGCCGGGGGCCAGAACCACTTCGTCCGGCAGCCCTTCGACGGTGACCGGAACTGAGCCGGCAACTTCCGCAGCGAGGCCCGTGAGGTGGGTGGGAAGAAGGCTGTAGGTGGACGAGACCTGCAGCGTTGTGGCGTGCTTGCCGGAGCCCAGGGCCTTGGTGTCAGTGAATTTCGCCGTGAGGGCGCCAGTCTCCAGGTCGGGATCCAGCTTCTGCTTGGCCTGGAAGGTGAGCAGCTGCATGCGCAGGTCGCTCAGCACGTCGGCGAATTGTGCGACGGGGATCTCCTGCGTATCGGGGAACACCCCGGTCATCAGGCCGGCGTCGGTTTCTTCCCCCACTGACAGGGCGTAGGTGGCGATGTCCCTGCCGCTCAGCGCAGCGGCCCGCGCTCTGAGGTCTGCCCAACCCGCTGAGGTGGGCTCGGCGAACGGCGAGTCCAGCTTGGTGTCGAGGTCGCCGTCGGTGATCAGCACCAGAGCGCCCGCAGGCTTGGCGTCGGGGCGTTCAAGCTCCTCAAGGCCAAGTTCGAGGCCGGCGCCTATGTCGGTCTGGTCACCGGAGGGCTGCGCGGGGAGCTCGTTCAGTACTGCCTGGGGGTCGTCGCCGCGGGGTCCGCGGTAGGCGACTCGTGCGCCGTCGTCGAAGGTGATGAGCGCCACGTGGTCGGTGGGCTGCAACTGCGTGAGCGTCACGCCGAGCGCTTCCGCGACCCTGGCGTAGCGTTCCTCCGCCCGCATCGACAGCGACGTATCGACGACGATCACGTAGTCGGATTCCTGTGGACGGACCTGGAGGGCCTCGAGGACGTCGTCGATGGTTGCGGCCGGCGGCGCGGCGAACGCTGCACCCACTTGTGCCGGACAAAGCAACAAACTGACGAGCACGGCTGACAGGCGTCGCATGGTGCCCTCCCCCCAGATGGTCACGTGCTGCCCACCCTAGCGTCACGTGCCGTTGGGCGGGTAGTGGGATCAGCATGCACCCCTCTATCATGCCCAAGGTTCAGTTTGGATGTTTGGACTCGCACTTTCCTGCAAATCATGTATTGTCCTGCTTGCGACCCGTTGGGGGACGTGTCGCGGAAGCCCGATGAATCCAACTCCCGGGCTGCCAAGCCTTCCCCCGTTGAAAGGAAGACTCATGTTCGATTACATGCAGGCCGTCCTCCGGGGCGTCATTGCACCCCGGATGAAGTCCGAGAAGGGTGCCACTGCCGTTGAGTACGGCATCATGGTCGCCGCCATTGCTGTGGTCATCATCGCCATCGTGTTCACGCTCGGCGGACAGTTGAACGATCTGTTCAAGACGGTCTCTGAGAAGCTTCCCACCCCGAAGCCGACCCCGTAGCTTATCGCTAGGCCTGAGTGGGGCTCCGGGGCCTTCGTACCTGAGCCCCGCTCGGTTTTAGATCAGGAGTGCTTGGGGAGTCATGCGAGACAACCGGAATGAACGCGGCGCGGCGGCGGTAGAGTTCGCGCTCGTGTCGATGTTGCTCATCACTCTCTTGATGGGGATAATCGAGTTCGGTTACGCGTTTTTCCTCCAGGGCAATATCGCAGGTGCGGCCCGCGAGGCTGCTCGTGCACACGCCATCACAGGGGACCCCGCAGCGGCACTCGCTGCAGCGACCGGCATTCCCCCAGGCGCCAACATCGACGTTGGCGTCTGCTCGCCTGGAGCTCCCGTGACGGTCACGATCACGTACCAGTACGACGGACTGACCGGCTTCTTTCCCGGTTACACCATGGAGGGGCAGGGGGTAATGCGATGCGGCGGATGAAGGCTGACGATCGGGGCGCGACTGCGGTCGTAGTTGCCCTTGTGCTGGTGGTGCTGATGGGTTTCGGTGCTCTCGCTGTTGACGTTGGAGCCCTATGGTGGGATCGGAAACAGCTCCAGAACGGCGCCGACTCCGCAGCACTGGCGTTGGCGCAGAGCTGCGCCACGGCGGCTGGCTGCGAACCCGACTCGACCGCAACCTGGTATGCGGAGCACAACAAGAGTGACGCCAACGTGACAGCGGATGTCGTCCATGCCACGTCCTCCGTGACGGTGAGGGTAGAGACTGTACGTGACCATTTCCTGGCGCCTGTGCTGGACTCCAGCGGAGCGTTCGACTCCAGTGCAGTGAGCGCCGCCGCCACCGCCTCGTGGGGGCCGCCGAGCAAGGCTGTCACGCTGCCGCTCACTACCTCGATGTGTTGGTTCCAGTACCAGACGGGAAGCAGCGCGGTCTCCCCGCCTTCAACCACGGCCGAGTTTGTCATTCCGCTCAAGAGTAAGAGCGGCTCGATCGCGGACGGCGGATTGGTCTGCGGGACGCATTCGGCTCACAACGAAACCGCGGGGGGATTTGGTTGGCTTGCGCCTGATTCGGGTTGCGAGACCACCATCGACTTGAAGGACCCATGGGTCGCCACGGACCCGGGAGGTTCCATCCCCAACGGTTGCGTCATCGAGACAGTACTCAACGTGGGCGATACGGTTCTGATGCCTTTGTTCGATGCGTGGAAGGGCACCGGCAGGAACGCTCAGTACCACGTCTATGTTTTCGCAGCTCTCGAGGTCACCGGTTACTGCTTTGGGCCCGGCAACTCGTCAAGCCCCGGCTGGCCCGACTGTCAGAGCCTGACTCTGGATCCCAAGGACAAGGGTCAGAACCTTCGAGGTCGTTTCGTGGAAATGGTGGAGTTGAAGGACGTGCTGGAGTATGGCTCGCCGAGTAGTCCTCCCCCCAACGCGGGGGCGGTCGGAGTACGGCTCACCGAGTGACTGATGATTCCATTTCCATGGCCAGCGGCACCCAAACGACAAGGATGCTCCTCACATGAATAAACGCGGCTTCCTGGGCGCTCTAGCCGCCTTGCTGGCGCTGGTAGGTGGTGCCCTGCTCTTTGTCTACGTCAGTGGCGCCGATCAACGGGCACTCGCATCATTGGATCCGAGACCGGTGTTGGTGGTGAGCGACGAGATCCCCGCTGGTATGAGATCCGCCGATTTATCCGAGTACGTCGAGCTTCGGCAGATTCCTTTGCACGCCATCGTCCCCGGCGCAATCCAGCAGCTTGACGAATTGCCCGCCGAGCAGGTCACGGTGACGTCCCTCAAGGTGGGCGAACAGGTGCTCCTCAGCCGTTTCGTAACACCGGACGACAATCAGGTGGCAGCTGCCGTGCCGGTCCCCGAAGGACTGCAACTGATCACGATCCAACTTCCGCCTGAGCGAGTCGTGGGCTCGCAGATCATCGCGGGGGACAAGGTGGGTATATATGTCACTATGACGGCTGCGTCTGATGGCGCCGAGCCATCCACGGCCTCACCCGACCCCGAAGGTGATCCCGGGGTCGAGAAGAATCAAACCGATCTGTTGGCGGCTGACATCCTCGTGGCTCGGATCCAGGGCACCGTAGCACCGCCGGCAGGTGACGGAACCGCAGCGGGAGACCAACTGCCCGCCTCGGAACTCATGGTCACCGTTGCCGTGGACTCTCAGATGGCCGCGAAAATCGTCTACAGCAAAGAGAATGGTTCGCTCTGGCTATCGAGGCAGACTCCGTCGACAGATATGACTGGCGTTGAGCCTGTCACCTCAGGGACGGTGTTCAAGTGATACAGCTACTGCTAAGCACATCTGACGATTCGCTCGAGGATCGTCTCCACCAGGCCATCGGTGATGGTTTCACCCGGGTCCCTCGGCCGCAATTGGCGGACGACGATGACCCCGTGTCGTCGCTGTTCGGCAGGGCTGCCATTCCAGACGTCGTGGTGCTCGATGCCACCGGAGTGGAAGACGCAGCGATGCGGATCGCTTCGGATCTTGCGCAGCGAGCAGACGTGCTGTTGGTGCATGCCGATCCGGGCCTCATCGGGGTAGCCGCCGTCCGGGCAGGGGTGCGAGACATCATCCCGGCCGATGCAGAACCGCACGAATTGCGCGCCGCGCTCGACCGCGCAGCCGATCGTGTGTTCGCATCGCGCGCAGCCCAGGACATGCCCGGGATGCTGCCGCCCCCTGTCAGCGGTCGCACCGGGGTCGTGGTGACAGTCACTTCCCCCAAGGGCGGCGTCGGCAAGACAACCGTGGCCACCAACCTGGCGGTTGGCCTGGCTCAACGCTTTCCGCAGCAGGTAGTTCTCATCGACGCCGACGTGCACTTCGGGGACGTCGCCAGTGCGCTCAACCTGCAGGCACAGCACTCGCTGCCGGACATCGCGCGCGGTCCCGCCGCCAGAGACAGCATCGCAGTGAAGAGCTACGTGACACAGCACGTGACCGGACTCTTCGTGGTCCCAGGCTCGGATTCTCCCGCTGATGCGGATACCGTCACTGGCGACGATCTGGCCCAACTGGTCTCGCTGCTGCGTGGTCAATTCGCCTACGTGGTCATCGACACCGCGCCGGGACTCACCGACCACACGCTCGCGGCACTGGACCACACAGACCATCTGGTGCTGGTGACAAGCCTCGATGTACCCGGGGTGCGGGGCCTGCGTAAGGAGATCGACACGCTCAATGACCTCAAGATGATCACGGGGAAACGCACCATCGTCGTGAATTTCAACGAGCGCTCACGCGGTATGACGATCGCAGATGTTGAGGCCACCATCCGCGCCGGCGTCGATGTAGCGCTGCCACAGTCCAATGGAGTGCCGCTGTCAACGAATCAGGGCATTCCACTCCTGCAAAGCGGCGGCCGAGACCCGGTGAGCAAGGGGCTCCTGTCGCTGGTGGATGCCGTTGCGCCACAGACTCCGACGAGCGCTAGAGGGCGGCTGTTCCGGAGGAATCCATGAGCCTGAGGGAACGTCTGGAGGGGGCCAGGGAGAGGTCAGCGGAAGCGCCAGCCGCTGCCGTGTGGTCACCGCCTGATCTCACGGAGCAGAGCCCATGGGGGCGCTCGGAGCCGCAGCCGCTGGGAGCTCGGTCGGCGGACTCTCCCGAGCCTGCTCCGGAGGCCGAGTTGCACGCTGTGCCCGCCCCCGCGGCACGAGTCACGGCGCGGCTGTCGGAACGGGCACCCGTCGCGACAACGGCTCCGCCTGCCAGGAGTGACGCGCTCAGCGCGTTGAAGGCTTCGGCCGTGGACACCCTGTTCGCTCGACTTGGCACTCGAGTGAACGACCCCGATATGGACGAGTCCAGCCTGCGGAGCATGGTGATGGACGAGCTGAACTCAGTTGTGGAAGCGGCGAAGGTGCCTCTCACCACTGCGGAGCGCCAGCGATTGATGCGTGAAGTAGAGGCCGACGTTCTAGGCTTGGGCCCCCTGGAGCCGCTTCTGAATGACTCCACGGTCACCGAGATCATGGTCAACGGTCCGGAGTCCGTATATGTCGAACGCAAGGGCCAATTGACACGCACCGAGGTCTTCTTCGACGGCGAACCACATCTGCGGCGAATCATCGAACGCATCGTCACCAGGGTGGGTCGGCGCATCGACGAGTCATCCCCGTTGGTGGATGCTCGTCTCGAGGATGGCTCGCGAGTCAATGCCATCATTCCCCCGCTCGCGGTGAGCGGCTCCACCTTGACGGTCCGTAAGTTCTCCAGGGACGCACTTTCTGTCCTGGATCTGGAACGCTTCGGCACCATGACACCCGAGATGGCGGAATTGCTCAAGGCCTGTGTGGAGGCGCGGCTCAACATTCTGGTTTCCGGCGGCACCGGCACAGGCAAGACCACGTTGCTCAACGTGCTGAGCTCCTTCATTCCCTCAAACGAACGGATCATCTCCATCGAGGATTCGGTGGAGCTCCAACTCCAGCAGGACCACGTGATCCAGCTGGAGTCCAGGCCGGCCAACATCGAAGGAAGGGGCGAGATCACGATCCGGGACCTGGTGCGCAACTCGCTGCGCATGCGACCCGACCGCATCGTGGTGGGTGAGGTCCGTGGCGCGGAGGCGCTGGACATGCTGCAGGCCATGAACACGGGCCATGACGGCTCTCTGTCAACGGTGCACGCCAACTCACCGCGCGACTGCCTGGCCAGGCTGGAGACCCTGGTCATGATGTCAGGCTTCGAGCTCCCGCTGCGCGCCATCAGAGAGCAGGTCTCCTCGGCCGTCAACCTGATCGTGCAACTCACCCGGCTGAGGGACGGCACTCGACGGATCACTGCCGTCACGGAAGTGAGTGGCATGGAGGGCCAGATCATCACCTTGCAGGATGTGTTCCTCTTCGACTATTCCGCCGGCGTCGATCCCAATGGTCGGTTCAGGGGCCGGACGATTCCGACCGGTGTGCGGCCCATGTTCACGGATCGCTTCCAGGATCTCGGCATCGTCATCTCTCCCGCCGTGTTCGGCGGACCAGGGTGGGGCGGCTTGCGATGAGCCCCCAAAGCCTCGCGTACATCGGTGGCGGTTTAATGGCAACGGCCTTATTGACCTGGCTGGTGCTGTATCTCACTGTTGGCCGCACGGTGCCGATGTCGCGGCGGCGCCCTGCGGACGCGGTGCCCGTTGGTCTGTTGCCGCAGGCCGCCACCGCCGCGTCGGCTGTCGCGGGGTACGCTCTCGGCGGGCGGGCAGGCGTCGTTGAGGAGTCGCTCTCCGCGGCTGGAATCCGGATGCGTCCGCAGGACTTTCTGGTGTTGGTCGCTTCTGGGACGGTTGTTGGTTTTGCTTTAGGGCTGCTCAGCGGAGGAGCGTTCCTTCCCATTCTGGCGCTGATCCTGGTCCCACTCGCGGCGGTGCTGATCGTCCGGTTGAAAGCCGCCAAACGGCGCCAACTCTTCGGGGACCAATTGGAAGAGACGCTCAGCACTCTGTCCGGGAGCCTCCGAGCCGGATTCAGCCTCCCCCAAGCTTGCGCTACGGTAGCCACCGAACTTGAGGAACCGACCTCGTCCGAGTTCTCCCGGGTGGTGAATGAGACCCGCCTCGGCCGGTCCTTTGTGGAGTCATTGGCGGAGGTTGCGCGACGCAATGAGAATGAAGACTTCGACTGGGTGGTCCAGGCCATCGCCATCAACCGCGAGGTGGGTGGCAACCTGGCCGACGTGTTGAACGGCGTGGGCGCGACCATCCGTGAGCGGATTCAACTGAAGCGTCAGGTGGGGGCCCTTGCCGCCGAGGGTAAGCTCTCCGCCATCATCCTGTCCGCTCTGCCGCCCGGTGTCTTTCTGATGTTGTCGCTCGTCAACCCGGGCTACGTGAGCCGTTTTGGCGAATCCATCCTCGGGATCGCCGCACTGATAGCCGCGGGCATTTCGCTCGCCATTGGCATCTTCTGGCTGAGCCGCGTCGTCAAGATCAAGTTCTGAGGGGGTGAGTCAATGCCGCAGGTGGTCTACGTCAGCTTGGCGCTCCTGGTGGTTGGGGTCGCCTACCTGTTGAATATGCTCCTCGCCGGAGAAGGGCGTGTGCAGCGAGACGTTCGGGCAAACCTGCAACGCGGCCTGTCTGCGACCACCGCCAGAGGAACGCGAGTGGTCGCCGCCCCCACTCTGGGCCTCAAGCTCGTGGGTACCCGGTCCGCAGGAACTCTCGACAAGCTCTTGATGAAGGCGGGCCGGCCAGCAGCGTGGCCGCTGGAGCGCGTCATCAGCGTCAAGATGATCTCAACGCTCATCACTGTTGCACTTGCGTTCCTCGTCGTCAGGAGCAATCCATCGTTGGTAACCGTTGCTCTGGGATTGTTCGTGGTCGTCTTCGTGTTTTTTCTCCCAGAACTGCTCTTGTGGAACACAGGTATCAAGCGCAGGGAAGCTGTCCAGCTGGAGTTGCCCGACGTACTGGATCAGATGAGCATCGCCGTTGAGGCGGGGCTGGGCTTCGACGCCGCCCTCGTCCGTGTGGCCCGAAATGGGCGCGGGGTGCTGGCCCCCGAGCTGATCCGCACACTGCAGGACATTCAACTGGGCCAGCAGCGGCGGCTTGCGTACCTGGCGTTGGCCGACCGACTGGCAGTCCCAGAGTTGCGGCGGTTCATCCGGTCCATCATCCAAGCTGAGGAACACGGCATCGCACTGAGTGAGGTGCTCCACAGCCAGGCGAAGGAACAGCGGATCGCACGCCGTCAGCGCGCCGAACACAAGGCCATGGAGATCCCCGTGAAGGTGGTTTTTCCGCTCATCCTGTTCCTCATGCCGGCCCTCATGATCGTTATCATGACGCCCGCTGCGCTCAGCATCATCGAGGCCTTCTCTCGATGACCTGGATCTGGACGGCGCTCGTGGCCGCTGCCGCGGCCGGGCTGGCGTCGAGGTTCCTCCCCAGAGTGGCGCTGGAGCCGACCACGAAGCTCATCGGGACGGTACCTCGTGCAGCGATTCTGGGGGCTGGGGTAGGCCTCATCACCTCGGACCTTCTGGAGGCCGCAACCCTGGCCGTCATCGCCGGGTTGGCGGGCGTCCTGTTCGTCGTCGACCTCAAGGAACACCGGCTCCCCGACACCGTGATCCTCACCGCGCTCATCGTCTGGGCGATAGGCCTCGTCGCCATGGCCGCCACGACGGGGGACTGGGGTGCGCTGCTCCGCGCGTTTCTGGCAATGCTCGCGATGTTCGCCGGCTTCTTCGTCGCGGCATTGCTGGCGAAGGGGATGCTCGGGTTCGGCGATGTGAAGCTGTCGGCGCTACTGGGCGCCGTGCTCGGCTGGTACAGCTGGATGGCGGTGGGCCGCGGCCTGTTCTTCGGGATCGTCCTGCACGGTCTCTTCGCCGTGGTCGTGCTCATCGTCACGCGCGACAGGAAGGCCGACGTGCCGATGGGTCCGGCGCTGATCGCAGGGGCCGCGGCGGCCATCGCGATCAGCGCCTGAGGCTCACCAGAAGACGGCGATGCCGGCGTTGAGCAGCGTGAGGGCGAAGATGCCCCAGAACTGCCCGGGTGCCACCTGATCCTTCTTGCGGTTGATCAGCACCAGCACGAAGATCGCGATCAGCACGAGGAGCTTGATGCCGATCTTGATGTTGTTGACGTGCCCGTCACCCATCTCCAGAATGCCCACCAGAGCGAGGCCGGAGATCAGCATCGTGAGAGCACCGTGGAACATGGCCGGATTGACGATTCGGTGGGGCCCCTTCAGCTGAACAAAAGCGCCTCCGAAGAGCGCCGCGAAGCCGATGAGGTGGAGCAGAAAGAAGATTCCATGCACGATTTCCATGGCTCCAGACTCTACCCTTAAGGGGGGAACCCAGCCCAATTCCACGCACCTCAGGGACAGTTCAGGGTTCGAAAGCATTTACAGTGACCCCGCCTACTGCCATGCTTGAGGCATGTTATGGACAATCATCGTTTGGATTATCGTCGGCCTCATCGGAGGCGCTATCGCCAAGGCCATCATGCCTGGGCGTCAGGGTGGGGGCTGGCTGGCCACCATCATCCTGGGCATCATCGGTGCATTCGTTGGTGGTCTCATCGGTTCGCTCATCTTCGAAGGTGAGCTCAATCTGACCGGCCCCAACTTCTCCATCGGCGGTGTCATCACCTCCATCATTGGTGCCCTCATCGTGCTCGCCATCTACGGTTGGGCTCAGCGCCGCAAGGCCTGATCCCTCCCTCTGACCCCGAAGGGGCGCCCGGCTGCTGCCGGGCGCCCCTTCTTCTGTCTGCCGCAACCGGCACCGGTCGCAGGGTGATCAGAAGAACGGGCGCCAGGGCGACAGGAACAATTCCGTCACCTTGGCCACCACGGAGCGGCTCGCCCAGCGCTGTTCGTTCAGCTCGATGCTGTTGGACTGGTCCGTGCGGAACACGTCCTCCATGTGCTTGGCGACGCTCTCGTCGGTCACCTCGAGGTTCACCTCGTAGTTGCCCCACAGGCTCAGCCTGTCCAGGTTGGCCGTGCCGATCGTCGACCACACGCCGTCCATGGTGGCGGTCTTCGCGTGCACCATCGCCCCCTGGTACAGGTACAGCTTCACGCCGGAGCGCAGCAGGTTCGTGTAGTAGCCGCGCGACAGCCAGTCGGCCACCACGTGGTTGGAGCGGCCCGGCACGATGATCCGCACGTCGACACCCCGGTTGACGGCGGCACGGAGGCCGGCGATCAGGTCGTCGTCGGGGATGAGGTAGGCGTGGGTGAGCCAGATGTGTGAGGTGGCCCTGTCGATGGCCTCCAGGTACATGTTGCGGATGGGGTACACCTGAAGGCGCGGCATGTTGCGGTGCACGCGCACGGTGGGGAGCCAGTCGCGCTCCGGGTTGTCCTCGATCCGGTCGTGCTCCTTACGGACGTGGAGGTTCCAGAAGTCGATGAACGCGTTGTCCAGCTCGGCGACCCCGGGGCCCACAACGCGGGCGTGGGTGTCGCGCCAGCCGGTGGCGTACAGCGAGCCGATGTTGTAGCCGCCGATGAAGCCGACCCGGCCGTCGACGGTGAGGAGCTTGCGGTGGTCGCGACCCCAGTGGCGCGGCGACCACGGGATGGGAATCGCGGGGTGCGGCATCGTCGCGATGTTCTTCGGGATCGACGTGAAGAACGCCCGCGGCACCACCAGGTTGGCGAACTCGTCCCAGATGGCGTGCACCTTCACGCCCCGGTCGGCGGCGCGGCCCAGCGCGTCGCGGAACCGGTGGCCCGTGGCGTCGCCCTTCCAGATGTAGGTCTCGAAGTAGATGGTGTGCTCGGCCGCGTCGATGGCCTCGATCATCGCGTCGTACAGGTACTCGCCGTAGGTGTAGACGGTGATCTCGTCATCGGCCACGGGCAGCGGTTCCGGACGGGTCACCGGGAACTTGCGCAGCTTGCGCTTCTTCTTCCGGAAGGACTCGACGACGGTCAAGGCGATCATGGAGAGGATCTGACCGATCAGAACCGCGGCCGTGAGGCGGTTGAAGAACCGTCGTGCGCGGCTCCAGGTGGTCTGCATGGGCATAGCGTACCGACGGAGTCGTCGGCGCGAGCCGGTAGGCTGGGCAGCCGACATGAGTGACTCCCTTTTCCCGGATCTTTTTGCCGTCTTCCAGCCCGACGAGCCCGCTCCGCCGCGCGCGGAGGCACTGGTGACCCCGCGGAAGGCCAAGGCGAAGCAGGTCAGCGAGGAACAACTGCTGGAGGGTCTCAACCCTCCGCAGCGCCAAGCCGTCGTGCATGCGGGCAGCCCCGTGCTGGTGGTGGCCGGCGCCGGCTCCGGCAAGACGCGGGTATTGACCCGGCGCATCGCGCATCTGGTCAGCCAGCGTGACGTCCATCCCGGCTCCGTCCTGGCCATCACGTTCACCAACAAGGCCGCCGCGGAGATGCGTCAGCGCGTCATCGAACTGGTGGGCAACCGCGCCAAGCTCATGTGGGTCTCCACCTTCCACTCCGCGTGTGTGCGCATCCTGCGCGCAGACATCGACCGCTTCGGCATCGCCAAATCCTTCTCCATCTACGACGACGCAGATTCCAAGCGGTTGATGTCGCTGGTGGTGCGCGACATGGAGCTGGACCCCAAGCGTTACCCGGTGCGCGCCGTGATGAACGCGGTGAGCAACTACAAGAACGAACTGGTCGACCACGAGCGCGCCGCCGCAGAGGCGGAGAACTCCCGCCAGGAGACGATCGCGCGGGCCTACGCCGACTACCAGGGCCGGCTCGTCGCCGCCAACGCGCTCGACTTCGACGACCTCATCATGACCGCCGTCCACCTGTTCCAGGCGTTCCCGGACATCCGAGAGAAGTACCGCCGTCGCTTCCGGCACGTGCTGGTGGACGAGTACCAGGACACCAACCATGCCCAGTACGCGCTCATCCGCGAGTTGTGTGCGGGCGAGGTCACCGGCGTGGTGGAGGGATCCCCGACGGTGGAGCCGGCGGAGCTGATGGTCGTCGGCGACTCGGACCAGTCGATCTACGCCTTCCGCGGCGCCACCATCCGCAACATCCTCGACTTCGAATCGGACTTCCCGGGCGCCGGCACCATCGTGCTCGACCAGAACTACCGCTCCACCCAGAACGTCCTCACCGCCGCCAACGCGGTGATCTCGCGCAACCAGGGCCGCCGCGACAAGCACCTGTGGTCCGACCTGGGGGAGGGCGACCTCATCGTCGGCTGGGTGGCAGACACGGAGCGCGACGAGGCGCAGTTCATCGCGGACGAGATCGACAGGCTCTCCGACGCGGGCGAGAGCCAGTACGGCGACACCGCCGTCTTCTACCGCACCAACGCCCAGTCGCGCGCGTTCGAGGAAGTGTTCATCCGCGTCGGGATGCCCTACAAGGTCGTGGGCGGCGTCCGGTTCTACGAGCGCCGCGAGATCCGCGACGCCATCGCGTACCTGCGCGCCATCGTGAACCCCGCAGACGACGTCTCCGTGCGCCGTATCCTCAACGTGCCCAAGCGCGGCATCGGCGACAGGGCGGAGGCCGCCATCTCGACGCTGGCCAGCGCTCAACGCATCACCTTCTTCGACGCGCTCCAGCGCGCGGAAGAGGCGCCCGGCCTCGCCAGCCGCTCCGTCAAGCTGATCCAGGGCTTCGTGGACGTGATGAACATCCACCGCGCCATGGTGGCCGCCGGCAAGCCCGCAGACGAGGTGCTCACCTCCATCCTGAAGGAATCGCACTACCTCCCTGAGTTGCAGGCGTCGACAGACCCGCAGGACGAGACCCGCATCGAGAACCTCGTCGAGCTCGTATCGGTGGCGGCGGAGTTCGTCGCCGCGGCGAACACCATCGACCTCGACGACGAGGAGGCCGTCGAATCCGGCCTCGTGGCCGGCATGCCGGAGCCCGACGACTCGCTCGCCGCGTTCCTGGAGCGCATCGCGCTGGTGGCGGATTCGGACCAGGTGCCGGACCACGACGAGGGCAAGGGCGTCGTCACGCTGATGACCCTGCACACGGCCAAGGGCCTGGAGTTCGACACCGTGTTCCTCACCGGCATGGAAGAGGGCATGTTCCCGCACATGCGGGCCCTGACAGACCCGAACGAGCTGGAGGAGGAGCGACGGCTGGCCTACGTCGGCATCACGCGCGCCCGGAAACGGCTCTACGTGACCCGAGCCGCCGTGCGCGTCACCTTCGGGCAGCCGGCCTACAACCCGGCGTCGCGGTTCCTGGAAGAGATGCCGGCCCACGTCCTGGACTGGCGCCGCACCGGCGCCGCCACCACGCAGTGGGCGAGCACCGCCGCCACGCGCAACCGCCAGACCTCCGCGTCGATCCAGAGCTTCGGCTCCGGCACCGGCCCGCTGAAGACCGTGCTGAGCGTGGGCGTGGGGGACAGGGTGCTGCACGCCAGCTTCGGCATGGGCACCGTGGTGGCCGTGGCAGGAGCCGGCGACAACCTGAGGGCCGATGTGGACTTCGGCTCGGCGGGCACGAAGCGGTTGAGCGTCAAGCACGCGCCGATGGAGAAGCTGTAGCGCACCGCGCGAAAGACAGTGCTGGGTTTGTCACCGTCTACGGTCCCAAACCGAGCAGTGAACAGTTGTCCTGGTGTGAGCTACGGGTTCAAGGAGTGCTGACGACTACTTGGAAACGCCCAGCGAGCGCAGGAACACCATCGGGTTCGACGCGCTGTACACATCGCCCGGCGTCACGCCCGGCTTGTAGTACTCGAAGTGCAGGTGGGACCCGAACGAGCGGCCGGTGTTGCCGACGTAGCCGATGAGCTGGCCCGCCTTGACCGTCTGGCCAGTGCGCACAGCCTTGCGGCTCATGTGCGCGTAGAGCGTGGATCCACCGTTGTTGTGCTGGATCACCACGTTGGTGCCCGCCCAGCCGCCTGCGGTGGGGCTGAGCACGACGCCGGAGGCGGCAGCGTAGATGGGGGTGCCGGTGGGGGCCGGGAAGTCCTGACCGGTGTGGTAGCGCGACCACTTGCCGCGCTGACCGAAGCCTGCGCCGACGCGGTAGCCGGACTTGACCGGCATCGAGCCGCCCTTGCTGGTGAGGTTGTCGACGTCCTCGGCGGTCATCGACTCGACGTCGCCGACGGTGATGCCCTGGGCCTTCGCGGCGCTGGCGGCCTTGCGGGCCCGCTCGAGCAGCTCGGCGGCCTTTTCGGCCTCCTCCTTCAGCTTCTGCGACTGGGCGGCGACGAGCTCCATGTCGGCGTCCATCAACTTGTCGCGCTCGCCCATGGAGAGATCTGCCTGCGCCTGCGTGGCGGACTGGTTCGCGGCGCCGAGCTGTTCCTGGCGCTCCTGCGCCGCCTTGTCCGCGACGACGTCCGTGAGGCCGCTGCGGACAGCGTTGCGGCTCACGTCCTCGCTGCGGTCTTCGAAGCTCTCGGCTGCTGCCGACATCGCGGCCGCCGGGATGGCGGCCGCTACGTCCACCCCGCTGTCGAGGTCATTGCCACGGGCCGTGAAGGCGAAGGCGAAAAGTGCGGAGGCCCCGACGGCGCCGGCGACGCCCATGGCGACCATTCGGCGGGAGATGCCCAGCGCGCGGGAGGCGCGGCGTGCGGGCGATGCTGCGGGGGTGACGACCTCTGCTTCGAGGATTTCGTCGGTTACAGGGTCAGCGGCGCGACGGGCGTTGCGCAACGGGCTGTGGTTCACCTGGTTCCTGACGTCAAGAGGGGTTCTGTAGGTCATTCCGAACGGAACCTTAACAGTTCTCAGGAACCTCTCAAAATCAAACCGAAATATTGTCCACAGATCTTTTCTGCCGTGCCGTGTGACGGGCCGGGGGACTGCGGGGCCAGGCGCGCTCGTTCGTGCGAAGGGCTACCGTATCGGCCCTTGTCCCGATACGCTGGCGACGCTCGATCGTCCCAATTGAACAGGAATCACTGTGGATCTCCTCGAATACCAAGCGCGCGACCTCTTTGAGCGGTTCGACGTACCCGTGCTGGCCGGACGCACGGCCACCACCCCCGAAGAAGCCCGTGAGGCCTACCGGTCCCTCGGCTCAGGAACCGTCGTCGTCAAGGCCCAGGTACGCACCGGCGGCCGTGGCAAGGCGGGCGGCGTCAAGCTGGCCCACGACGAAGAGGCCGCCGTCGAGACGGCCCAACAGATCCTCAACCTGGAGATCAAGGGCCACCCGGTCAAGGTTGTGATGCTCAGCCCCGGAGCCGACATCGCCGAGGAGTACTACTTCTCGATCCTCCTGGACCGCGCCTCCCGCGGCTATCTCGCGATGTGCAGCGTGGAGGGCGGCGTCGACATCGAAACGCTGGCGGAGGAGCGGCCCGAGGCCCTCGCCAAGGTCGAACTGGACCCCGTCGACGGCATCACCGCTGAGGCGGCGGAGCGCATCCTCACCGAGGCGGGCTTCCCCCAGGAGATCCACGCGGCCGTCAGCCCCGTGCTCCAGAAGCTGTGGACCGTGTTCGTGGAATCAGACGCCACGCTCGTCGAGGTCAACCCGCTCGTCAAGACGGCCGACGGCACCATCCTCGCCCTCGACGGCAAGGTCACCCTCGACGCCAACGCAGATTTCCGCCACCCGGAGTGGGAGCAGTACGAGGAGCACACCGCGGACGTCGACCTCGAACGGCAGGCCCGCGAGCTCGACCTCAACTACGTGAAGCTCGACGGCTCCGTCGGCGTGATCGGCAACGGCGCGGGCCTCGTGATGAGCACCCTCGACGTGGTGGCCGCCGCAGGCGAAGAGTTGCCCGGCAAACCAAAGCCCGCCAACTTCCTCGACATCGGCGGCGGCGCGTCGGCCCAGGTGATGGCCAACGGGCTGCGCATCATCATGAGCGACCCCCAGGTGAAGTCCGTGTTCGTCAACGTCTTCGGCGGCATCACGGCCTGCAGCGACGTGGCCAACGGCATCGTCCACGCGTTGGAGATGCTGGGCGACGAGGCGCGGCTGCCCATCGTCGTCCGGCTCGACGGCAACTCCGTCGACGTCGGCAAGGCCATCCTCGAAGAGGCCAACCACCCGCTCATCACCGTCAAGAACACGATGGACGAGGCGGCCCGCACCGCGGCCAAGCTCGCCTCGGAAGGAAACTGACATGGCGATCTACATCAACGCCTCCTCGCGCGTCCTCGTCCAAGGGATGACCGGCCGGGAGGGCCGCAAACACACCCAGCGCATGGTCATGTCCGGCACCCGCGTCGTCGGCGGCGTGACGCCCGGCAAGGCCGGCGAATCCGTGCTCTTCGAGGAGGACCCCGTACCGGTGTTCGGCTCGATGGTGGAGGGAGTGGCCGCCACCAACGCCGACGTGTCGGTGGTGTTCGTGCCGCCGAAGTTCGCCAAGGCCGCCGTCATGGAGGCCGTGGAGGCCGAGATCGGTCTGTGCGTGGTCATCACCGAGGGCATCCCCGTGCGCGACAGCGTCGAGTTCCAGGCCGCGGCGGCCGAGGCCGGGACCCGCATCATCGGCCCGAACTGCCCGGGTCTCATCTCTCCAGGCCGGTCCAATGTCGGCATCATCCCGGCGCACATCTCGGGCCCCGGCCGCATCGGCCTGGTGTCGAAGTCCGGCACGCTGACCTACCAGATGATGTACGAACTGCGTGACCACGGCTTCTCCACGGCCGTCGGCATCGGCGGTGACCCCGTCGTCGGGCTCAAGCACATCGATGTGCTGCAGGCCTTCGAGGAGGACGACGAGACCGACGTGATCGTGATGATCGGCGAGATCGGAGGCGACGCGGAGGAACGCGCCGCCGACTACATCAAGGCCAACATCACCAAGCCCGTCGTCGGCTACGTGGCAGGCTTCACGGCACCGCCCGGCCGCACCATGGGCCACGCGGGCGCCATCATCACCGGCTCGAGCGGCACCGCCCGCGCCAAGAAGGAGGCGCTGGAGGCCGCGGGTGTGCAGGTGGGGGAGACCCCGTCGCAGACCGCGCAGCTCGCCCGCGACGCCATCGCCAAGCTGCGCGCCGGGCAGCTGGTCTGATCAGTTGAGCTGGCTGGCCCGGACGGAGATCCGGGCGGCCAGCTCGGTCAGCTGCTCCTGGGTGAACTGCACCTCGGGGGTGGCGGAGATGATGGTGTAGGCCACCTTGTTCGTGGCCACGCTGACGATGAGCTGGTAGGTGACCTTCTCGGTGTCCGAGATCGCCTGCGTGGCGGTGAACACCAGCGACGACAGCGCGTTGCCTTCGGCGTCCTTCGCCGGCACGGGAGCGTGCTCCGCGATCTCGGCCGTCAGGACCCGCTGGCCGCAGGTGCGCAGGTTCGTGCCGAGCTTGGTGACGAAGACCGCGGCCTCCTCCGAGGAGGGGAAGGTGAACAGCAACTCGTCGATGCCGAAGCGCTCCGGGATCTTCTCGTCACGCGTCAGGGCGTAGGCCGTGCGCTGCCGCTCGGTGGGGCCGGCCTCGGTGGCCAGTTCCATGTTCTCGCAGCCCATGTTGGTGCCGTCGACGGGGTGCGGGCCGGTCATCGTCCAGCGTCCGGCCCCCGGGTGGATACGCGGAAGGTCGATGGGGACGAGCCAACCCTCGGGCGGCGCAGGAGGCACGATCGCGGGGGCAGCCGTCACGTCGGTGGGGCCGGGTGCGTCCTGGGCTTCAGCCAGGTCCGCCTGCGACCGCAGCAGCGAATCCGCGACCGCGTTCTCATCGACGGGCTGCGCGTCGCGCGCCACGTCGACCATCTGCAGGGCGGCGCCGTCGCGCGTCAGGAGGACGGTGTGGTACTTCGCCACCGCCTCCTCCTGGACGATCGTCACCTGGAAGGTCTCCTCGGCCAGGCCCTCAATGGTGGTGCCGCGGACCAGCCGCGCGGGCACCTCGCCGCACGTGGTCAGGGAGGCGATGCGCTCGCTCATGACGCTGCTGGCGGCGTCGACGTTGGCGTACACGTCGATGCGGTGCAGCGTGGCCAGTTTGTCGTCGCCGCTGGTGCCCAGCGTGCGCTGGAAGGAATGGGTGGGATTGACCGTCGGCTGGGCGGTGCTCAGGCAGATCGCCCGCATGGTGTGGTCCGACTGGGTTTCCGTGGTGGAGATCACGGACCAGTCTCCGGCCGGGGCGATGGGGACCAGGTCGTCCGCCTCCACCAGGTCGGCCACGTCAGCGGGCTGGTCCGTCACCGAGGGGCTTCCGGAGGTGGGCGACTCCGGCCCGCTGGGAACGCCGCTCGGCTCGTCCTGCATGCCGCGCACCACGAAGAACGCGATGAGGCCCACCACCAGCGCGCCCACCAGCCCGGCCAGGGCCCAGGTGCCCAGCGTCATCTTGTGCGCGGAGACCCAGGAGGGAGCCGCCGCGGGGGCCGCGGGGCGTTCGACCTCCACGGGGGTGTCGCTCGACATGGCGGAGCGACGGGGGGCCGGGCCCGGCCCGTCGGCGTACTCCCCGGCGGAGCGCGGGAAGACGGGGGCGGGGATCATCGGCTCGGGTTCTGGGGCGACGGGTACCGGGGGAGGGGTCTCGCTGAAGGGGACGCTGCCGCGGCGGGTGAAGGGGCTGTCGCCTTGGCCCCTGGCCGGCGCGGCCGGCGCGGCCGGTTCGATGGGCTCGGCGGGCCCGGCCGGTTCAGTCGGCTCGGTGGGTGCAACCGGCTCAACCGGGTCGTCGCCCAACCCGGCGGCGGGCGTCGATTCTTCTGGGGCTGCCGCGCCGCGTCGCGGCCGGGCCGCGTCGGCGGCTGCGGTATCGTCCGGAACCAATGGCGCCTGAAGTTCCTCGTCGGGCTGCAAGGCCCGGCGGGCACGGAAGGTCTCGTCAGACACAGGGGCTCACCTCCTCCGGAGCGCTGATTGGCCGAGTTACGTTGGGCCAGACTACCGGGGTGGCTGAAGGCCGCGCGAGAACCTCAACGGAAGGGTGATGGTGGACGGGTTCCAACACCGCACTGTGGCGGTCGACGTCGATCCGACGCCGACCCCGGAGCCGCGGCACTGGCCGTGGTCCTGGTATCTGCCCGCCATCGTCGGCCCGCTGGCGGTGCTGGTGGCCGGGTGGCTCCTCCTCTCCGGCTTCGGCGTGGTGGCGTGGCTCACCTCTCCCGACGCCCAGCTCACCCCGGCCCTCCGGATCGCGGCCGAGGTGCTCGTCCTCGCCCACGGCGCGCCCGTGCAGATCGCGGGGCAGGCGGTCTCGATCGCCCCGCTCGGGTTGACGCTCCTGCTCCTCTTCCTCGCGCTGCCGTTGGCCTCCCACTCGGCCAAGCAGGCCGCGGCCCAGGGCGCCCAGAAAGACGACACCGGTGGCCTCTGGGTCGACGGCGAACGCCTCGTCGCCAAGGTGGCCGGCACCTTCGCGCTCACGTACGGAGCAGCCGTGGTGGTCCTGGCCGCCACGCTGGGGGTCGCCTCCTGGCGAGCGGTGGTCGGCGGGCTGGTCGTGGGCGGCGTGGCCGGATTCTGGGGAGCAGCCCGCGGCATCGGCTACTCGCCGACGGAGACCTGGCCCGTCTGGCTCCGTTCGGTCCCCAGGGCCATGGGGGGCGCCATCCTCGCGGTGCTCGTCGGAGCCGTCGTCGTGACGGGCCTGGCCGTCTATTCGGGATGGGACCGGATGGGCGGCATCGTCGATGCCCTCGACGGCGGCACGAGCGGGTTGGTCCTGCTGGTGGTGCTGCACCTCCTCTACCTGCCCAACATCGTGCTGGCGGGCGCCTCCTGGCTCCTCGGCGCGGGCCTCACGCTGGGCGACGGCTCCGTGGTGACGATGACGGTCACCGACGTCGGGCTGCTGCCGGCCATCCCCATCTTCGGCGCCGTGCCCGCAAGCGGGACCGCGCCCACGTCGCACCTGTGGTGGCTCGCCGTCGGCGTCATTGCGGGCGCCGTCGCGGCCCTGGTTGTCGCCTTCGCCCGGCCGCGCGCCCGCTTCGACGAGACCGCGCTGGTGGGCGGGCTCTCCGGAGTGGCGGCCGGGGTGCTCGTCGCCACCGTGTGCAGCATGGGCTCTGGCGCCCTGGGGGACGACCGCCTCAGCCACGTCGGTGCCCGGATGCCGGAACTGCTGGTCTTCGCGCCCACCATCCTGGGACTGTCCGGAGTGGTGGCCGGCCTCGTCGTCGGCCTCGTCCGGCGCCGGCCGCACGCAGGAAAGCCGGCTGACGAGACGTCCGACAAGACACCCGGCGAGCCCACGGCGTAGGGTGTGCGGGTGACCACCCGCGTTGTCGTTCTGCTGTCCGGTTCGGGCACCCTGTGCCAGGCGCTGCTGGACGCCATCGACGCAGGCGAGGTCGACGCCCGGGTCGTGGCCGTCGTTTCGGACCAGCCCTCGGCCCTCGGGCTGGAACGGGCACGTGCCGCAGGGATCCCCGCCGTCGCCCATCCGCTTGCCAGAGGTGGCGATCGCGGTGCCTGGGACGCTGAGCTCACGCGGGTCGTCTCTGAGTTCGAACCGGACCTGGTCGCCTCCGCCGGCTTCATGAAGCTGCTGGGCTCCGAATTCCTCTCGCGCTTCGGTGGCCGCACCATCAACACCCACCCGGCGCTGCTGCCGAGCTTCCCCGGGATGCACGGTCCGCGCGATGCACTCGCCGCCGGTGTCAAAGTGGCCGGGGCAACCGTATTCCTCGTCGATGACGGCGTCGACACCGGTAGGATCCTGCTTCAGGGGGCCGTCGACGTTCTGGATGACGACAACGTCGAATCCCTGCATGAACGCATCAAGACGGTGGAACGCCGCTTACTGATCCGAGCCGTCTCCGAGTGGAAGAAGGAACACCCGTGACCGAGCTGACCCCGCTGCGCCGAGCCCTCGTCTCGGTATACGACAAGTCAGGACTGATTGAACTCGGACGTGACCTTTCGGCCGCAGGCATCGAGATCGTGTCCACCGGATCCACGGCCGCCAAATTGGCCGCCGCCGGCATCGAGGTCACCGGCGTGGAAGAGGTCACCGGCTTCCCCGAGTGCCTCGACGGCCGGGTGAAGACGCTCCACCCGCACGTGCACGCCGGCATCCTGGCGGACCGCCGCCTCTCCACCCACCGTGAACAGCTCGACGACCTGGGCATCGCCCCCTTCGACCTCGTGATCACCAACCTCTACCCGTTCGCCGCCACGGTCGCCTCCGGCGCCTCGCAGGATGAGTGCATCGAGCAGATCGACATCGGCGGGCCCACCATGGTGCGCGCGGCCGCCAAGAACCACGCCTCCGTCGCCATCATCACCTCCGCCGAGCAGTACCACATGCTGCGCGCCGCCATCGCAGCCGGCGGTTTCACGCTGGCGCAGCGCAAGGAACTCGCCGCCGCCGCGTTCGTGCACACCGCCAGCTACGACGTCGCGGTCGCCTCCTGGATGTCCGGCGACGTCGTCGGGCACCCCGGCGGGTTCCCCGCCTGGTACGGCGCCACGTGGCACAAGGTCGCGGACCTGCGCTACGGCGAGAACTCGCACCAGAAGGCCGCCGTCTACCGCAACAGCAACGGCACCGCCGGCCTGGCCGACGCCACCCAGCTCCACGGCAAGGAGATGAGCTACAACAACTACGTCGACGCCGACGCGGCCCGTCGTGCGGCCTACGACTTCGAAGAGCCCGCCGTCGCCATCATCAAGCACGCCAACCCCTGCGGCATCGCCACCGGCAGCAACATCGCCGACGCCCACCGCAAGGCCCACGCCTGCGACCCGGTCTCTGCGTTCGGTGGCGTCATCGCAGCCAACCGCCCCGTGTCGGTGGAGATGGCACAGCAGGTGGCGGAGATCTTCACCGAGGTCATCGTCGCGCCCGGGTACGAGGAGGGCGCCGTCGAGGTGCTCTCCGGGAAGAAGAACCTGCGCATCCTGATCGCCGAAGGCTCCACCAACGAGGGTATGGCCATCCGCGAGATCGACGGCGGGCTGCTCGTGCAGCAGGCCGACGCGATCGACGCTGACGGCGACGACCCCGCCAACTGGACGCTCGCCGCGGGCGAGCGGGCCGACGACGCCACCCTCGCGGACCTGCTGTTCGCCTGGCGCGCCGTGCGCGCCGTCAAGTCCAACGCCATCCTGCTCGCCAGCGACGGTGCCTCCGTGGGCGTCGGCATGGGGCAGGTCAACCGCGTGGATTCCTGCCACCTCGCGGTGGACCGTGCCGGTGACCGGGCCCGTGGTTCAGTTGCGGCCTCGGACGCGTTCTTCCCGTTCGCCGACGGCCCCCAGGTGCTGCTCGACGCGGGTATCCGCGCCATCATCCAGCCCGGCGGCTCGGTGCGTGACCAGGAGGTCATCGACGCGGTGACCGCGGCCGGCGTCACGATGTACTTCACCGGCACCCGCCACTTCTTCCACTGACGGAGGCTCACCCCATGACCGCAGTCAAGCTCGACGGCAAGGCCACGGCCGCCGCGATCAAGGCCGAACTCACCGTCCGCGTGGCGGCGCTGCGCGAGCAGGGCGTGGTGCCCGGCCTGGCCACTGTGCTCGTGGGGGCAGATCCCGCCAGCCAGAGCTACGTGCGGATGAAGCACCGCGACTGCGACGAGGTGGGCATCGCCTCCATCCGGGTGGAACTGCCTGAGGACGCGACGGCTGAGCAGCTCCGCGAGGCCATCGAGGGGCTCAACAACGACCCGGCCTGCACCGGCTACATCGTGCAGCTGCCCATCCCGAAGCACCTCGACGAGAACTGGGCGTTGTCGCTGATCGACCCCGACAAGGACGCCGACGGCCTCCACCCCATCAACCTCGGCCGCCTGGTGCTGAACGAACCGGCCACCCTGCCCTGCACCCCGCGCGGCATCGTCGAACTCCTGCGCCGCCACGGCGTCGAAATCAAGGGTGCGGAGGTCTGCGTGGTGGGCCGCGGCATCACCGTCGGTCGGCCGCTGGGCCTGATCCTGACCCGACGCAGCGAGAACGCCACCGTGACCCTCTGCCACACCGGCACCCGGGACCTGGCGGCCCATACGCGGCTCGCCGACATCGTGGTGGCTGCGGCGGGGGTGCCGGGCATGATCACGGCCGACATGATCCGCGAGGGTGCCGCCCTGGTGGACGTGGGCGTCAGCCGCGTCGACGGCAAGACGGTGGGCGACTTCGCCCCCGACGTGTGGGACAAGGCCGGCTTCGTCACGCCGAACCCGGGCGGCGTCGGGCCGATGACCCGCGCCATGTTGCTCAGCAACGTCGTGGACCGCGCGGAGCAACTGAATGATCTTCGGCGATAGGCTCGAGGGCCGGCTGAAGCGACGGGCCAGGGACCGTCCCGCAGACTCCTACCCTGACAGCCCGTGGGCCCTGTCGTTCACCGTGGCCGTGCTCGGCGTCGGCGTCGTCTTCGCAGCGCTGGGCCGGTGGCGCCTCGCGTCCCTGGTCATCGGGGCGGCGCTGCTGCTCGGCGCCGGGCTGCGTCTCATCCTCCCGCGCATGGTGGCGGGCCTGTTGGTGGTGCGCCGACGCTGGATCGACGTGAGCGTGCTGGCCATGCTCGGCGCCGCCGTCGTGGCCCTCGCGTTCATCGTGCCGCCGTCTGCCCCCTAACTCTTGGGGCGGGCGCCCCACAGTTCGCCGGGCCTGCCCTGCACGGGCGTCCAGCCACCTCCGCCGCTGAGGATGCGCTGCACCTCCGGCCGCTGATGGAACACCAGTTCGGTCAGTTCACGGTGCATCCCCAACCAGGCCCGCGGCGGCGGCCCATCCGGGAGGGCCTCGAGCCTCCCACGGAGCAGAGCGAGTTCCGTGACGTTCTGGATGAAGTCCTTCAGCAGCGTCTTCTCCCGCCCAGCTGCTGCCACCATGCGACGGCGGGCGCCGAGGTCGGCGAGCCATCCCGCCTCCAAGGGCGTGATCCAGCCGAAGTGCACGAGCGCGGGGAGTTGGCGCACGACGGTGGCGCGCTCCCGCTGCCTGGCCACCATGCCGACGATCAGCAGGCCGACGAAGACCAGTAGTTCGATGCCCGCGGCGATCAGGAGGCCGCGCATGCCGAGGAGGTCCGTGGAGGAGTTGTGCATGAAGTGCAGCGCGACGGCCAGGCACCAGGCGAGGAACGGCCACCCCACCCGCATGAGGCCCCTGGCGTTGACGCCTGCCCAGATGCCGATCGAGACGATGATGGTCAGCATGGGATGCAGGTAGGCCACCAGCAGGAGCCTGAGGAGGATGATCTCGACGGAGTCGTACATGGTGTCCGGCCTGAGCGCATAGGTGATGTGTTCGATCCACGAGAACCCGAGCCCCACCATTGCGCCGTACACGATGGCGTCGGTGAGGCTGTTGAACTCCGCGCGCCCCCGTCGGGTGCTGAGCAGGACGATCACGAGGAAGAGGCCCTTGGTCGACTCCTCGATGAGCGGCGCGGACACCATGACGGCCGCGTTCTCGGACTGGAGCCAATAGGCCACGACCGTGTTCACGATGCCGCTGACCAGCGCGGAGACGCCTGCGCCCCACACGAAGGCGCCGATGATGAACAGCGGCGGCTCGGGCTCCCACTTGTCGAGCCAGCGCACGAAGGCCACCCCGAGGGCCAGCACGGCGGTGAACGCGAGCACCGCGACGACCGACTGGGTAGCCGGTCGGTCGAGGAAAACGAGCAGGCCCAGCAGGGTGCCGGCGCCGCCGACGACGAGGAAGAGCAGCGGCAGCACGACCGCCTGCTTCTTGTGCCGCGCCGCCTGTTGATAGGTGGGGTAGCTCATGGACCCACCGTATTGCCTGTGTGTGCCGTGGCGCCCGTGGCCGTGGCCTGCGGGGCGCAGGTTCGCGCTGTGCGGCTGCGTCTGCGGGGTGGCCGCACCCGACCAGAATGAAGTTGTGCAGCGGACTTCCTGCACAACTTCACTCTGCTTGGCCGTCGGGACAGCCTCGGCAGGGCGTCATCGTGCCGGACCAACCGCGAGAGACAAGCAGTTGCGCGACGGCACGCGCCACCTTGCACGGGTGGTTGACGATGTCGTTCCATCCGAACCGCAGCGTGACGTAGCCACGCATGGAGTTCTTGTTGTCGCGCTCGAAGTCGCGGAAGACGCCGTCTCCGGAGTGGCCGAGCCGTCCGTCGAGTTCGATGACGACGGCGACCTCGACGTAGGCCACGTCGCTGTAGCGGCTGGGCTGCAGACTCACCTGGCGCACGCCGTCGGGCAAACCGTGGCGCTGCTCGACATCTCGGAAGTAGCGGCGCTCCAGTGCGCTGTGCACACCGCCGGCGATGTCTCCCAGCGCCTCGACGATCAGCGCCCTGTGCCGGACATTGGGAGTGGCCAGCGCGGCGTCGAGCAGCCGGCGTGGGGTGGTCCGTCGCGAGGTCACCGCTCGGGCGAGTTGGCTGAACAGCGCCTCGGGCTCGGCGTCGGCGCACATGCGCAGGGCCGTCTGCTCGATCCTCGCTACCGGTGGCTCTCCGCTGGCCTCGAACCCCGGCATCCGGTGAAAGCGCCACGAGCCCCGGTTGATCCGTTGGTGCGGGGTGAGCACGTCGATGGTCGACGTCGGGGCGCACAGCCCGAGCTTGTGGCCTGCCGCCTCGAACCCCAGCGCAGCGTCCGGCCCGCCGAGCAGGACGCCGCCCCACGCGAGGCCGTCCCAGGGCGGGTCTGGGGAGAGGGAATAGAGCCCCCGGGCGAGGGACCACCAGACATGGTCGTCCAGGAAGCGCTGCGTGACGGCGCGGGTGATGCCGGCTGCGGCGGCCTGTTTCGTCGTGATGACACCGCCCTGAGTGCGAGCGGTGGCGATGAGGTGGGCAGGCATGACGATCTTGTTCATGCCCACCACTTATGTTCAGCAGACAGTCCCGCTTCCCATGCCGTCGCACATCTGTGCACAACCCAGGCGGACCGTGCGTCAAGCGTCGTTGAGTTGTGCAGCGGAGTTCGTGCACAACTTCACTCTGCCGGGCCGGGGGCCCCGACGGCGGGTCCAGCGTCGTTGAGTTGTGCAGCGGAGTTGGTGCACAACTTCACTCTGCCGGGCCGGGGGCCCCGACGGCGGGTCCAGCGTTGTTGAGTTGTGCAGCGGAGTTGGTGCACAACTTCACTTTGCCGGGGCGGCCTTCCCGGGCGTCGACGGCGGGCTCAGCGTCGTTGACCGTTCACCACTCCTTCCGGAGGCCGCGACCGCAGCTTGCGCCGCGCAGTTACGATGTACGCGTGCAAGAGACCATGACCTCGTCGTCGGAGATCCTCGACCCCGCAAACCCGGGCGGCGACCCGCGACCGGTGCCGCGCAAGCGCCAGCGCTACATCATCTTCGGCGAGATGCTCGCCTTCGCCATCGTCAGTCTCATCGCGTCGTGGGTGCTGAGCTACGACGCCATCGTGCTGGCCGCCAACCCCGACGCGGACCTGGCCTGTTCCATCAACGAGGTGTTCGACTGCGCCAAGGTCGGCGCCACCTGGCAGGCCAACATCTTCGGCTTCCCCAATGCATTCCTGGGCATGATCGCCGAACCCGTCGTCATGACGATCGCCGTCGCGTCGCTCTTCGGGGTGCGGTTCCCGCGCTGGTTCATGTTCACCGCCAACGCGGTCTACTTCCTCGGTGTCGTCTTCGCCTACTGGCTCCTCTACCAGTCGTCCTTCGAGATCGGCGCGCTGTGCCCCTGGTGCCTCACGGTCACCGTCGCCACGACGTTCGTGTTCTGGTCCATGACCGCGTGGAACATCCAGGAACGCAACCACTACTTCTCCGCGAAGACCGCCGAGAAGCTGGAGCGTTTCCATCGCAACGGCTGGTTGACCATCTCGTTCATGGCGTGGCTCGCGCTCATCGTGGTCATCGAAATCCTGAAGTTCGCGCCCAAGTTCATCTGAGCCCCGCTCAACCGAGCCCGTGCGCACCGGCCTCCGACGGGGCGGTAGAGTCTCCCTGGTAGGACCTACCGTTCCAAGAGAGGAATGAGAAGTGAGCACTGCAGCTCCCGTCAAGATCGCCGTCACCGGCGCCGCTGGTCAGATTTGTTACAGCCTCCTGTTTCGCATCGCGAGCGGCTCGCTGCTGGGGGACACCCCCATCGAGCTGCGCCTGCTTGAAATCACCCCGGCGCTGAAGGCCCTCGAGGGCGTCGTCATGGAGCTCGACGACTGCGCCTTCGGCAACGTGGTCAACATCGAGATCGGCGACGACCCCGCCAAGGTGTTCGACGGTGTCAACCTGGCCATGCTGGTGGGTGCAATGCCGCGCAAGGCAGGCATGGAGCGAGGCGACCTGCTGTCGGCCAACGGCGCCATCTTCACCGCGCAGGGCAAGGCCCTCAACGACGTGGCCGCGGACGATGTCAAGGTGCTCGTCACGGGCAACCCCGCCAACACCAACGCGCTGATCGCCATGAAGAACGCTCCCGACATCCCGGCCGAGCAGTTCAACGCGCTGACCCGTCTCGACCACAACCGCGCCCTGTCGCAGTTGGCCGCCAAGCTGGGCGTGCCGGTCACCGACATCACGAACATGACCATCTGGGGCAACCACTCGGCCACCCAGTACCCGGACATCTTCAACGCCAAGGTCAACGGCCAGAGCGCCGCTGAACTGGTCAACGACCAGGCCTGGCTGGAGAGCACCTTCATCCCCACCGTCGCCAAGCGCGGCGCGGCCATCATCGAGGCGCGCGGCCTGTCGTCGGCAGCGTCGGCAGCCAACGCCACGGTCGAGCACATGCGCGACTGGGTGCTGGGCACCCCGGACGGCGACTGGGTCTCCATGGCCGTGCCGTCCGACGGTTCCTACGGCGTGCCGGAGGGCATCATCTCGTCCTTCCCGTGCACCGTGAAGGACGGCAGGTACGAGATCGTCCAGGGCCTCGAGATCAACGAGTTCTCCCGCGCCAAGATCGACGCCTCGGTCGCCGAACTCACAGACGAGCGCGAGGCCGTCACGGCCCTCGGCCTCATCTGAGCTGAACAACAACACACCGGCCCGCCCCCGAATCGGGGGCGGGCCGGTGTGCGTTCAGCCTGTCGGTCAGTGGTCGAGGGCACCTGCCGCGCCGGCGCCGGTCATGGAGCGGACCTCCATCTCGGCGGCCTGATCGGCGAACTGGTTGTGGTCCGGCTTCAGGACGGAGCCCAGCCAACCGAGGAAGAAGCCCGCCGGCACGGAGAAGATGGCCGGCGAATCCCACGGGAACCAGGAGAAGTCGACGTCGGGGAACATCGAGCCGGGGCTGCCCGACACCGCGGGGGAGAAGGCGATCAGCACGATGGCGGTCACCAGACCACCGCTGATCGACCACACTGCGCCCGCCGTCGAGAACTTCTTCCAGTACAGCGAGTAGAGGATGGAGGGCAGGTTCGCCGAAGCGGCGATGGCGAACGCCAGCGACACCAGGAAGGCGACATTCTGCTCCTTCGCGACGATACCGCCCAACACGGCGACACCGCCGATGAGGACCGACGTCCAGCGGGCCACCTTGACCTCCTTGGCCGGGTCCGCCTTACCGTCCTTGAGTACGTTGTTGTAGATGTCGTGCGCGAACGACGCGGAGGCCGTGATCGCCAGGCCCGCCACGACGGCGAGGATGGTCGCGAACGCCACACCCGCGATGACCGCCATCAGGACGGCGCCGCCCAGGTGGTAGGCGAGCGCCGGGGCAGCAGCGTTGGCGCCGCCGGGCATGCCGCGGATGGCCTCGGGGCCGACCAGCCACGCGGCACCGTAGCCGAGCACCATCGTGAACAGGTAGAACGCACCGATGAGGCCGATGGCCCAGGTCACGGAGCGACGCGCCTCCTTGGCGGTGGGCACCGTGTAGAAGCGCATCAGCACGTGGGGGAGGCCGGAGGCGCCGAGCACCAGGGCCATGCCCATCGAGATCAGGCCGATGGGATCGGTGTAGCGCTCCATGGGAGCGAGGAGGTCGAAGGTGGGCAGTTCGGGGTTGGCCGCACCGTCGGACGCGGTCTTGTCGATCGCCGCACCGATGAGGGCCGACATGTTGAAGCCCTTGAACGCCAGCACCCAGATGGTCATGATCAGCGCGCCCGTGATGAGCAGCACGGCCTTGATCATCTGCACCCACGTGGTGCCCTTCATGCCGCCGATGAGCACGTAGCCCACCATCAGCGCGCCCACGATGCCGATGACCAGGTTCTGGCCCCAACCGGAACTGATGCCCAGCAGCAGCGACACCAGCGCACCTGCGCCGGCCATCTGCGCCAGCAGGTAGAAGAAGGAGATGACGAGGGTCGAGGTGGCTGCGGCGGTGCGGACGGGCTTCTGACGCATGCGGAAGCTCAGCACGTCGGCCATCGTGTACTTGCCGGTGTTGCGCAGCGGTTCGGCCACTAGGAGCAGCGCGACCAGCCAGGCGACGAGGAAGCCGACGGAGTAGAGGAGGCCGTCGTAGCCGTACAGCGCCACGGCGCCGACGATGCCGAGGAACGACGCGGCGGAGAGGTAGTCGCCCGCGATCGCGAAGCCGTTCTGGCGGCCGTCGAATTGGGCGCCGCCGGTGTAGAAGTCGCCGGCGCGCTTCTTGCCGCCCTGGCTCACGCGGATCACCACGAACATGGTGATGACGACGAAGCCGGCGAAGATGCCGATGTTGATCAGCGGGTTGCCCAGCAACTGGGTTTCGAGAATGGTCATCGTGAGTGGCCCTCCAGCTCAGTGCGCAGTTCGCCTGCGACGGGGTCGACCTTCCGGGTCATGTAGCGGATGTACAGCCAGGTGATCAGGAACGTGCTGATGAACTGGCCGATGCCGAAGAGGAAGCCCACCGACACGTTGCCGAACACCGGCGTCATCATCAGGTCCTTCGCGAAGATCGAGCCCAGGACGTAGGCGAGGTACCAGACGAGGAACACCACGGTCATGGGGAAGGCGAACGAGCGGAACACCTTCTTGAGATGTTGGAAGTTCTCCGATTGCTGGACCCGGTGGAACTCTTCTGGGGGAATGATGCCCCGGTGGGGCGATGTGACGTCATCCATGACGGATTCTCCTCAGGCGTGGCGCATCGTTGCGCGCCTGCATGCTAGCAATCGGGCAGTTCGTTTGCGTGTATCTGTGATTTATCCCATCACACGGAGCGGGTTGTCCAGGGGGCAGCGCCGGGCATGGGGGACCTCGCCCGCGGGGCACCGCGCCGCATACCGCTAGGCTGAGCGCCATGCATCAGCTCGTCGTCACTCTCGACTGCCCTGATCGCCCCGGCATCGTCCACGCGATCACCGGAGGCATCGTCCAGGCAGGCGGGAACATCACAGAACTCCAGCAGTTCTCCTCCCCGGACACCGGCCGCTTCTTCACCCGCATCCACGTCGAGGACGCAGATCCCGAGGCGCTGTACACCTCCGTCGACACGGCAACCCGGGGCTTCGACGCACGGCTGCGGGTGGACGACGCGACGCGCCCGGTGCGCACCCTGCTGCTCGCCTCCAAGGCCGGTCATGCGCTCAACGACCTGTTGTTCCGGTGGAAGGGCGGCGACCTGCCCATCGACGTCGTCGGCATCATGGCGAACCACGCCGTCCTCGCGCCCATGGCCGCGTTCTACGACGTGCCGTTCAAGCACCGCTTCGTCACCCCCGAGACCAAGCCGGCCTTCGAGGCGGAGATCCGCCGGGTCGTCGAGGAGGAGGACGTGGAGCTGGTGGTGCTCGCGCGTTACATGCAGATCCTCAGCCCGGAACTGTGCGAGTTCCTCGCCGGCCGGGCCATCAACATCCACCACTCGTTCCTGCCCGGCTTCAAGGGCGCCAACCCCTACCGCCAGGCACACACCCGCGGCGTCAAGCTCATCGGGGCCACTGCCCACTTCGTCACCGGCGACCTCGACGAGGGCCCGATCATCGAGCAGAACGTCGTCCGCGTCGACCACACGATGGACGTGGCCAAACTGGTCCGCAAGGGTCAGGCCCAGGAGTCGCAGACGCTGGCCGAGGCCGTGCGCCTCTTCGCTGAGCACCGTGTGCTGACCGACGGTGACCGCACCGTCATCTTCCGCTGACCAGGCCTCCTGTTGCTAGGAGATATCGCCCTCATCGGGCTGTTCATCATCATCGGCGGGGTCTTCGCGGCCGCCGAGATGGCTCTGGTGACCCTGCGGGAGTCGCAGATCCGGCGCCTGTCGCTGAAGGGTAGCCGCGGCCACGCCGTCGAGCGGCTCACCAGCAATCCCAACCTCTTCCTGTCGGCCGTGCAGATCGGTGTGACCATCTCCGGCATGCTGTCGGCCGCCTTCGGTGGCGCCACCATCGGCGCCCGTCTCGTCCCGGTCCTGGTGGGCTGGGGGATGGCGGAGAATGTCGCCGCACCGCTGTCGCTGGTGCTCACCACTGTGGTGATCGCGTACTTCTCCATCGTGGTGGGGGAGCTCACCGCCAAGCGTCTCGCCATGCAGCGCCCGGAGACGTTCTCGCTGGCGCTGGCGCCGCTGGTCTCCGGCATCGCGAGGCTGGCCCGCCCGCTCATCTGGGTGCTCGACATCAGCACCAACTTCCTGGTGCGGGTCCTCGGCGGCGACCCCACCCAGTCGAAGGATGCCGTCACCGACGAGGAACTGAGGGCCATGGTCATCAGCTCCACCACCCTCGGGGTGGAGGAACGCAGCATCGTCGACGAACTCTTCGACGCCGGCGAGCTCAGCCTCCGCGAGGTGATGGTGCCGCGCACCGAGGTGGACTTCCTGCCGGCCGACATGCCCATCTCGCTGGCCTACCGGGAGGTGCGCGGCGCCCCCCATTCCCGCTACCCGGTCACCGACGGTTCCTCTGACCGCATCGTCGGCTTCATCCACGTGCGCGACCTCATGGACGTGGAGGGCGCCGCCCGCTCCGGCGACGTCCGCTCGCTGGCCCGTGACGTGCTCTTCCTGCCCGAGACCGTCAAGATCCTCACCGCCATGACTGCGATGCGCAGCCGAGGCGCCCACCTCGCCATCGTGCGCGACGAGTACGGCGGCACGGCGGGCATCGTGACGCTGGAGGACCTGTTCGAGGAACTCATCGGCGACATCACCGACGAGTACGACCTGGCCGACGGCGATGCGGCGCGCGAGGTCAATGAGGTCGACGGGCTGACCACCATCGAAGAGTTCGCCGAGTTGACGGGCCACGTCATCCCAGAGGGCCCCTACGACACCGTCGCCGGCTACTACATGTCCGTGGTGGGGAAGCTGCCGGTGCCGGGCGGCCTGATCAACGTCATGCTGGAACCCGTGCGGAACTCCGCCGGGGCGCGCGCCGCCTGGTACACGCTCGAGGTCCGCGAGCTGGACGGCCGACGCGCCGCGTGGTTCACGTTGCGCCGCGAGGCGGCTGCGGAGCCACAGCAGGAGAGCTCGGCGCCGCACCAGGAGGGGGACCCGGATGCCTGACGACGGCATGGGGCTGCTCACCGGGCCCCGCGTCGAGCCGCTGCTGCGCGCCGCCGTCGAGCATCAGGGCGGGAATCTGGTGAGCTGGTCGCTCGACCACGTCGACGCCGCGCCGGAGCATTCCACCACCGCCACCTACCTGGCGCAGATCCGCTGGCCCCACGGTGAACGCACGGAGCTGCTCGGGGTGAGCGCCCGCACGGGGGAGTTGTCCGCGTCGGACGCGCGCGCGGAGATCTTCGACGACGGCAACCGCCGCGTCGCCGTGTGGCTCTACCCCAACGACCCGGACCTGCTCGGGCTCCCGACGGCGGCCTTCCCGGAGAAGATGGCAGAGGCCCTCAACGCCGGGGGAGTGCTGGCGCGTCCGGTGACGGGTGGCCAGCTGTCGTTGTCGATGATCGGCTACCGGCCCCGCCGACGCGCCGTGGTGAAGGTGGTCGTGAACGACCCGCACATGGTGTTCTACGTCAAGGTGCTGCGCGAGAGGCTGTTCGCGGACGTGCTGGCCAAGCACACGATGCTCCGCGATGCCGGCATCCCCGCGCCTGAAGTGGCACTCGCCACCCCTGACCACCTCCTCGTGACCCGCGAACTGCCGGGCATGGCGCTCGCCAGGGCGCTCTTCGAGCCCGGCGATCCCTGCACCGCCGAGGACCTGATCGGCATCCTCGACGCGATGCCGCCCGCCGTCGCCCGGTTGGAACGTCGCGCCCCCTGGGCCGAGGCCGTCGGTCACTATTCGCGGATGGTGTCGGCCACGCTGCCCGACGCGGGGGACGAGCTCGCCTGGATGACCGACGAGATCACCAAGAGGCTCGCCCTCTTTCCGCCCGGCGACGAGGCCACCCACGGCGACTTCCACGAGGGTCAGTTGCGCGTCTCGGAGGGCCGGATCGTCGGCATGCTCGACGTCGACACCATCGGGCCCGGCAGACGGGCCGACGACCTGGCCTGCCTCATCGGACACCTCTCCACCATCCAGCGGATGAACCCGGAGCAGGAGGGCAAGGTGCGCGATCTGTTGGCGCGCTGGGTGCCGGTGTTCGACCGACGCGTGGACCCCGTCGAACTGAGGCTGCGGGCCGCCGCCGTGATCATCTCGTTGGCGACGGGTCCGTACCGCAGCCAGGAGGTGGACTGGCGGCAGCAGACACTGCAGATGATCCGCTCCGCGGGCGCCCTGGTGCGCCAGGTGGTGTGATCCAATCCGCGATTGTTGCGTATCTATAACGATCAACTGCAGCGCAACAAATGTCCCAGCCACGGAGCGGTATTGTCGGGTTGCCCCATTGAAACCGGACCAACAAGGAGGATCTTCGTGAAGAAGTCCCTGCTCAGCCTCGTTTCGGTCGCTGCGGCCAGCGCTCTCGCGCTCGCCGGCTGCGCCGAACCGCCCGCCACCACCGAACCCGGCACGGAAACTTCCGCGGCCGTTGAGACCAGCGCCGAGGAAAGCCCTGGCACGGAAGAGAGCCCCTCGACGGAGCCCTCGACCGACGCGTCGGCCTCGGCCAGCGCGTCCGGCAGCGTGGACGCCGCAGACTTCACCGCCTGCATGGTCTCCGACGCCGGTGGCTTCGATGACAAGTCCTTCAACGAGACGGCCTACAACGGCCTCATGCGCGCCAAGGACGAACTCGGCATCGCCACCAACCAGATCGAGTCCAACGCCGAAGCCGAGTACGCCGGCAACGTGCAGGCCATGATTGACGCCAACTGCAACATCATCGTCACGGTCGGCTTCGCTCTCGCCAACGCCACTGAGGCCGCAGCCAAGCAGAACCCCGAGACGAACTTCGCGATCGTCGACTATGGCTCGTTCGAAGGCGTCGACAACGCCAAGGGCCTGCTGTTCAACGCTGCTGAGCCCGCGTTCATGGCCGGCTACCTCGCCGCGGGCATGAGCCAGACCGGCACCGTCGGCACCTTCGGTGGCGCCAACTACCCCACCGTTTCCATCTTCATGGACGGCTTCCACGAGGGTGTCAACTACTACAACGAGGCCAAGGGCGCTTCCGTCAAGGTCATCGGTTGGGACGAGGCCAAGCAGGACGGCCAGTTCATCGGCGGCAACAACCCGTTCGGTGACATCCCCGGTGGCAAGAACACCGCCAACACCCTGATCGCTCAGGGCGCTGACGTGCTCCTCCCCGTGGCCGGCCCCGCCGGCATCGGCGCTCTCCAGGCCGCCCAGGAATCCGGTGGCAAGGTCAACGCCATCTGGGTCGACACCGACGGCTACGAGTCCGCTCCTGAGTACGGTGCTCAGATCATGACGTCCGTCGAGAAGGGCATGGACGTCGCAGTGTTCGAGGCCATCAAGTCGGCCCTCGAAGGCAGCTTCTCCTCCGAGCCGTACGTCGGCACCCTGGAGAACGGTGGCGTTCTGCTGTCCGATTACCACGACTTCGACAGCAAGATCCCGGAGGAACTCAAGGCCGAGGTCGAGCAGGTCAAGGAAGACATCATTGCCGGCACCATCGAAATCACGTCGCCCAGCCAGCCCTGAGCTTCGCTGAGTTGACCCAGGGGAGGGGCGCAACGGCGCGTCCCTCCCCTTTCTTCGCACCGTCCCACAGGGTTTCGGCGCCGCCCTCAGGCCGCGCCGTCCTCGACCCGCTACGCTACGAACCACGCCGCACCAGGCGAGGGGAGGAACTCCGACGTGACAGTAACCACCGCGCAGGCACCGACGCTGACGCTGGACCACATCACCAAGCGATTCGGATCGCTGACGGCCAATGACGCCATCACCGTGGACATCACGCCGGGGCGCATCCATTGCCTCCTGGGCGAGAACGGCGCCGGCAAATCGACGTTGATGAACATCCTCTTCGGGCTCCTGCAGCCGGACGAGGGCGAGATCCGGATGGGTGATGAGGTGCTCAACCTCACCAACCCGAAGCACGCCATGGCCAAGGGCATCGGCATGGTGCACCAGCACTTCATGCTGATCCCGGTCTTCACCGTCGCGGAGAACATGGTGCTCGGCCGCGAACCCGGCAGCGGGGGCCTCCTCGACATCAACTCCGCCCGCAAGGCGGTGCGCGAACTGAGCGAGCGCTACAACATGTTTGTGGACCCCGACGCGCTGGTCGAAGACCTGCCGGTGGGCATCCAGCAGCGCGTGGAGATCCTCAAGGCCCTCGCGGGCGGCGCGCAGTACCTCATCTTCGACGAGCCGACGGCGGTGCTCACTCCGCAGGAGATCGACGAGCTGATGCTCGTGATGAAGGCCCTCCGCGACGAAGGCAGGGCGATCGTCTTCATCACGCACAAGTTGCGCGAGGTGCGCCAGGTCGCCGATGACATCACGGTCATCCGCCGCGGCAAGGTCGTCGGCAAGGCGGAGCCCGGCGCCTCCGAGGCCGAGCTGGCCACCATGATGGTGGGCCGTTCGGTGTCGCTGAAGGTGGACAAGAAGCCGGCGGAGCCCGGCGAACCCCGCCTCACGATCAATGAATTGACGGTGGCCGCCCCGTCGGGTCAGGTCGCCGTCGACCACCTCAGCCTGGATGTGCGCGGCGGCGAGATCGTGTGCATCGCCGGCGTGCAGGGCAACGGCCAGACCGAACTCGTCGAGACCCTGCTCGGCACCAGGACGGCGCTCAGTGGCACCGCCACCCTCGACGGCTTGGACATCACCCGCGCCAAGCCGGCGAAGACCATCAAGGCCGGCCTCGGCTACGTGCCGGAGGACCGGCACCGCGACGGCTTCATCGGTGAGTTCTCCATCGCGGAGAACCTCGTGCTCAACAACCTCGACGAGTTCTCGCGCGGCGGTTCGCTGCAGCTGAAGAAGATCGCCGACAACGCGGTGGCCCGCATCGAGGAGTTCGACATCCGCGCCGGCTCGCACACCCAACCGGTGCGCTCGCTCTCCGGCGGCAACCAGCAGAAGGTGGTGCTCGCCCGCGAGCTGTCGCGCGACCTGTCACTGCTCGTCGCGAACCAGCCCACCCGCGGCGTGGACGTCGGCGCCATCGAGTTCCTCCACACCCGCATCGTGGAGGAACGCGACCGCGGCACCGCTGTGCTGCTCGTCTCCACGGAACTGGAGGAAGTCGAGTCCCTCGCGGACCGGATCGCCGTCATGTACCGCGGCAAGATCGTCGGCATCGTGCCGCCGGACACCCCGCGCAATGTGCTCGGCCTCATGATGGCCGGCATCAGCCACGAGGACGCACTCGCCACGATCAAGGAGGCCGGCAATGAGTGACAAAGTGAAGGCACCCCGTCCGGCGTGGGTCACCTCCGCCATCATCACGGTGGCCTCGCTGATCCTCGCGTTCATCGTCGGCTCGTTCGTGATGGTGTTCACGGACGCCGAGGTCGCCTCCACGTGGGGCTACTTCTTCTCCAGGCCCGGCGACGCGCTCGTCGCGTCGTGGGACAAGATCTCCGCCACGTTCTACGCCATGTGGGTCGGCTCCATGGGCTCCTGGGTGGCCATCACCAACACGACGGCGGAGGCTGCGCCCCTGATCTGCGCGGGCCTCGGTGTCGCCGTGGCGTTCCGCGCCGGGCTGTTCAACATCGGCGCCCAGGGCCAGGCGATGCTCGGCGGCCTGACGGCCGCCTTCATCGGCTTCAGCATCAAGGGCCTGCCGATCTTCATCCACCTCCCGTTGGCCATCGTCGTGGGCATCGTGGCGGGCGCCATCTGGGGCGGCATCGTCGGCCTGTTGAAGGCGAAGACCGGCGCGCACGAGGTCATCGTGACCATCATGATGAACTACATCGCCGGTTCGTTGTTGGCGTTCCTCATGCTGCAGCCGGCATTCCAGACGCCCGGCCGTGCAGACCCGATCTCGCCGGTCCTGGAGTGGACCGCCACGCTCCCGCGCCTGGCCGGTACGCGGCTGCATCTGGGCTTCTTCCTGGCCATCGTCGCCGCCATCGTCTGCTGGTGGCTGCTGGAGCGCACCAAGTTCGGCATCCACCTGAAGGCCGTGGGCCTGAACCCGAACGCCGCCGCCACCTCCGGCGCCAGCGTGGCCAACGTGACCATCCTCACCATGGCCCTCGCCGGTGGCCTCGCCGGCCTGGCCGGCGTGCAGGCCGTGACCGCCCCTGAGCTCCTGACCGGCACGCCCACCCAGATGACCGGCACGATCATCGGCACGCTGGGCTTCGACGCCATCACCGTGGCACTGCTCGGTAGATCGAGACCACTGGGAGTGGTGCTCGCGGGCCTGCTGTTCGGTGCCCTCAAGGCTTCGCGCCGCACGATGGTCACGATGGCCAACACGCCGGACAAGCTGACAGACCTCATCCAGGCCCTCGTCGTGCTGTTCGTGGCCGCGCCCGCGTTCGTCGCGTGGCTGCTGCCGTTCCTCAACGAGCGCAAGACCAAGCGTCGTTCCGTTCCTGTCGCGAAGGTGGCTGAAGCATGAGCACCCAGACCCTGCCCATCCCGGACAGCGACCTGCGCCTCGTCAAGAAGGTCGAGTCGCCGGAGGCGAAGGCCCAGCGACTCTCCACCGGCACCCTGATCGCCGTCATGGGCGTCGCGCTGTTGGTCATGGCGTTCACCGTCAACAAGTCCGGGCGGATCGCCCTGTCCGATGCCTTCTCCGAGGTGCAGTTGCCCACGCTGGAACTGCCCGGCACCGCCACGGTCCTCATCGCGGCCCTGCTGGTACTCGGCGCCGGTATCGGCTACCTCACCGGGAAGCTCAGCGGCAGGATGCGCACGCTGGCGGCCGTGGTCGCCGGCCTGGGCATCGTCGTCGGCTTCCTGGTGTGGGCCGCGGCCAGCTCACCGCTGCCGTTCACCCTCACCAGCCAGCTGAACCTCACGCTCGAATACGCGACGCCGCTGTTCTTCGGCGTGCTGGGTGGCGTGCTGGCGGAGCGGGCGGGCGTGGTGAACATCGCCATCGAGGGCATGTTCCTCACCGCGGCGTTCTCGGCCTCGCTGACCTACAGCATGACGCAGTCGTTCGTCGCGGCCCTGTTCGCGGCCGCGTTGGCCGGCGTCATGATGGCCGGGATCCTGGCGCTGTTCACGCTGCGTTACCTGGTGGACCACGTCATCATCGGCGTCGTCATCAACGTGCTGGCCACGGGCCTCACGGGCTTCATCTACCAGCAGTTGGTGGCCAAGGACATCGCCACCTACAGCAACGTGCGGCCCATGCTGCCCATCCGGATCCCTGGCCTGGCGGACGTCCCCTTCCTCGGGCCCATCCTGTTCACGCAGCGACCCCTCACCTACATCGCGTTCGTCGCGGTGCCGCTGGTGTGGTTCCTGCTGTTCCGCACCAAGTGGGGCCTCCGGGTCCGCTCGGTGGGCGAACACCCGCACGCTGCAGACACCGTCGGCATCAACGTGCTCTGGACCAAGGCCTCGGCCGTGCTGCTCGGCGGCGTGTTCGCCGGCATCGGTGGCGCGTACTTCACCATCGGCTCGGTGGGGTCGTTCCAGGACAACAACCCGACGGCGGGCAACGGCTTCATCGCGCTCGCCGCGGTGATCATGGGCCGCTGGCACCCCGTCCTCGGCGCATTCGTCGCCCTGTTCTTCGGCTTCGCCCGCGCGCTGGCCCAGAACACGAAGCTCATGCAGCTTCCCATCCCCAGCGACTTCATCGAGATGCTGCCGTACCTGGCCACCATCATCGCCGTGGCGGGCCTCGTCGGACGCGTGCGGGCCCCTGCCGCAGACGGCGCGCACTTCATCAAGAGCCACTGATGACGAGCATCGACTGGGAGGCGCTGCGGGCCACCGCCCTCAGCGTCATGACCCGCGCCTATGCGCCCTACTCGAGGTTCCGGGTGGGGGCGGCGGCGCTGGTGGACGACGGGCGCGTGGTGAGCGGCTGCAACGTGGAGAACGCCGGCTACGGCGTCACGCTGTGCGCAGAATGTGGGCTGATCTCGGACCTCGTCGCCGGTGGGGGTGGGCGCCTGGTGGCGTTCACCTGCGTCGGTGGGGAGACGCGCGGCGAGGTGATCACGCCGTGCGGACGGTGTCGCCAGCTGCTCTTCGAGCACGGCGGCGCAGACCTGCTGATGGAGACCCCGGCGGGCATCGTGACCTTGGCGGAGATGTTGCCGCAGGCCTTCGGCCCCGCCAACCTCACCTGACCGCACGCCTCCCGCGGCGCTGCCGCTGGTGTGCGACGCAACGGGAGGACCGACGCGTCTACTGGTACGACACGAGGTGGGGCAACGGCTCGACCTGCGCCACCGTCTGCTGAGGCGTCAGCATGGGCAGGTCCTCGTCCTCGAAGTTCTTCCAGCCGAGGAACACGTTCTGGGGGAGGTCCTTCAGCAGCGCCTGCCAGGTGGCCTGCTTCGCCGGCTGGCCGCCCTGCCCGTCGGCATGCATGAGGTACTGGATCTCCGGGCGGCTGGTGTCGAGCCGCTCCCTGCCGATGACCATCCGGGGCTGGAACTGGTGCAGGACGAGCACCTTCGACGGCAGGTTGTTGTCGCGCACCAGGTCTGCCAGCCAGGTGCCCACGGCGTTGACCTCTTCGATCGCCACCTGCCCGATCTGACGCAGGTGCACCTGGTTGGGCTTGAGGCGCCACTCCGGATCGAGCGCCAGACCCACCGACGGGCGGCGGAGCAGTTCCTCGTACAGCTTGGCCTGCGTGAGGAAGTCGACGCGGCCGGGCTGGAGGTCGATGATGACGTAGATGTCGTTGGCCTCAGCGGCCTCGATCCACGGCATGATCGTCTCGATCGGTGTGCGGTTCGAGTAGGAACCGTCGGCCGTCTTCGACGCCGAGGCCACCGTGACGATGATCTCGAACGCCCCGATGACCTTCTCGTCGGGCAACAGTTGCTGGTATTCGGCGACGAGGGCGTTGACCCGGGTGACCGCCTGGGCGGGTGGCTGTTCGCCCAGCATGCCGAGCACCGGGGCCGTGGGGTGTCCGTAGAGCGCGACCATGCGTCGGCCCGGGAACGGGGTGGTGCCGCCGCCAGGCAACTCGGCCACCTGCGGGGTGGGCGAGGGCTCGGGGGAGGGGCTGCTCGGCTCCGGCGACGGGCTGGGCGACGCTGAAGCCGACGGGCTGCGGGGAGCCGTGGCCGGCGAGGCCGACGTCGGGCTCTGGGACGGGGGTGTCTCCGGCGAGCCTTCGTCGGTGCAACCCGTCGCCAGGGCGAAGCCCCCCGCTGCGGTTCCCGCGATCAGTGCTCTTCTGTTCAGCGCAGCCATTGCTACAGCTTGCCACGGATCGGGAGCAGCTCCCCGGCCTTGCCCGGTAACCTGAGCCCATGCTGAGCCTCGACGACTTGCGCGCGCTACCCAAAGTTGCGCTCCACGATCACCTCGACGGAGGGCTGCGCCCGGAAACCGTCATCGAGCACTGCGCAGCCAACGGCCACGAGCTGCCGACGACGGATCCGGAGGGTCTGCGCCGGTGGTTCTTCGAGGCCGCAGACTCCGGCTCGCTGGTGCGCTACCTGGAGACGTTCGCACACACGGTCGCCGCGATGCAGACCGCCGAACAGCTCGAGCGGGTGGCGCACGAGTTCGTCGTCGACCAGGCCGAGGACGGCGTCGTCTATGCCGAGGCGCGCTGGGCCCCCGCGCAGCACCTGGCCAAGGGGCTGACGCTGCAGCAGTCGGTCGAGGCGGTGCGCGACGGCTTGGCCTCGGGCATGAGGGCGGCCGCGGCGTCGGGCCACGCCATCGTCGCGCGGCAGATCCTCACCTCGCTGCGCCAGGACGACCCCACCGTCGAGATCGCGCAACTGGCCATCGACAACCGTGACGACAGCGTCTGCGGGTTCGACATCGCCGGAGCGGAGGACGGCTTCCCGCCGTCGCGTTTCGAGGGCGCGTTCCGGCTGCTCAAGAAGCACAACATGTTCTTCACCATCCACGCAGGCGAGGCCTTCGGGCCGCCCTCGATCTGGGAGGCCGTGCAACTGTGCGGCGGCAACCGCCTGGGCCACGGCGTGCGGATCGTCGAGGACCTGACCATCGAGGAGGACCGCGTGCGGTTCGGTCGGCTGGCGGGCTACGTGCGTGACGCCCAGATCCCGCTCGAGGTGGCGCCGTCGTCGAACCTCCAGACCGGCATTGCGGGGGAGATGAAGGACCATCCCATCGACCTACTGAAGGGCCTCCAGTTCAACGTGACCGTTAACTGCGACAACCGGTTGATGAGCGACACCAGCATGTCGCGGGAGTACCTCAAGCTGGTGGAGACCTTCCACTGGGACCTCGACGACGTCGAGAAGACCACAGTGGGTGCGATGCGCGCGGCGTTCCTGCCGCACGACCAGCGCGAGTCCATGATCCGCGAGGTCATCCGCCCGGCCTTCGCCGCCGCCCGCTGACGGCGAAAGGCCGGGACTGCTGGATCCACCGAAGGATGGATGCCTGCCGGGGGAAACCTGTGAGCGGAATCGCGACGATGGATACATGCTGAATCGACTCTTCCTCTCCGCCGGAACCTGGACCGCCCTCGGACTCGCCTCGGGCCTCTACTGGCGCGAAATGACCAAGATCAACGAGTTCACCGGCGACACCATGCTCTCGACCGCCCACACGCATGCACTGGCGCTCGGCACCCTGGTGTTCCTCGCCATCCTTGCGCTGGCCAAGGTGTTCCCCATCGCGGAGAAGAGCGCCAAGCTCTTCACGCTGCTCTACAACATCGGCCTCGGCTTCACGTTCGGCTCCATGGTGGTGAAGGGCACCCTCCAGGTGCTCGAGGCCCCCATCGCCACCTCCGCCATGTGGCCCGGCTTCGCGGGCCTCGGTCACATGATCCTGACCGGCACCTGGGTGTACTTCTTCGTCATCCTCGGCAGGGCGCTGAAGGCCGACGCCCGCCAGCCGCTGGACACCGCTACCGTGGAGGCGTGACGACCCCTTCCCGACGTGCCCACGTGGGCGTGGCTCGCGCGCCCAGGTGGTCGGCGTCCTGGTGGTTGAGGGCCGGCCAGGCGGTGATGTTCGTCGGGTTGCTGATCATCGCCAGCGTCCTGCCGGAACTCGGTTGGGCAGCTTTCTGGGCCTGGCCCGTGGCCGCCGTGACCCTGCTGGTGTTCGTGTTGGTCCTCCAGAGCGTCGACAGGATGGGCGCGCTGGGCCGCACGGTGTGGATGAGCGTCCTGTTCGCGTTGTCCACCACGCTGATGTGGCTCTCACCGAATTACCTGTGGATCGCCTTTCCGCTGTGGCTGCTGGGCGCGGCGGTGCTGCCGCTGCTGACATCCCTGCTGCTCACCGCCGTGACCCTCGCCGTGATCGTGACGGTGCTGAGCATGGGCGGAGGCGGCGGCGTCGGCTCCATTCTGGGGCCACTGTCGGGCGCACTGATCGCGGTGGGGCTTTCGCGCGGTGTGCTCAAGTTCGAGCACGAGGTCTCTGAGCACCGTCGCCTGCTGGACGAGGTGCTGCGGGCCCATGACGAGACCGCGCGCCTGCAGCGTGAGGCCGGTCAGTTGGCTGAGCGCACCCGGCTCGCCCATGACATCCACGACACCCTGGCGCAGGGCTTCTCCTCCATCGTGCTCCTTGCCCGGGCTGCGGGCCGTAAAGCCGCCGACGACCCGGCCCGGGACCTCATCGCCCAGATCGAGGCCACGGCGACGGAGAACCTCGCGGAGTCACGCCGCGTCGTCTACGCCTTGGCTCCCGAGGAGGCCGGCGCGGGTGGCCTCGCCGCACCGCTGCGTCGCCTGACGGCTGAGGTGGCCGAAGCGCTGGAAGCGCAGTGGGACGTCACCGTCGACCCCGAGCTGCCCCGGCTCGCCACGCCCACTGAGGTGGCGCTCCTGCGCGCGGCGCAGAACGCGTTGGCCAACGTGCGCCAGCACTCGCGGGCCGGCCGCGTCGGCGTCGAGCTGGCCCGCGCAGGGGACCACGTCCACCTTGACGTCGTCGACGACGGCATCGGGTTCGACCCGGCCGTCACGGTGGAGCGCACCATGAACGGGGGCTACGGGCTGCGCGCTCTCCGCGAGCGCCTCGCAGACCTGGGCGGTGAGCTCACCGTCGAATCGGAGCCGGGAGGTGGCACGGCCGTCACCGCCCGCCTGCCCCTCGTGCGGGCGGACGAGGCGTTGCCATGATCCGGGTACTGCTGGTGGACGACCATCCGGTGGTGCGGTCCGGCGTCGCGGCGCTGCTGAGCGGGGCCGACGCCATCGAGGTGATCGGGTCCGCAGCCACGGGCGAGGAAGCACTGCGGCTGGTGGACGAGTTGTCGCCCGACGTGGTCCTCTGCGACCTGAGGCTGGGAGAGGGACTCGACGGCGTGGGCGTCACCGAGGCGGTCAGACGCCGGCCCCGCCCGCCGGCGGTGCTGATCCTCACCACCTACGACAACGACTCCGACATCGCCAGGGCCGTCCTGGCCGGGGCCGCGGGGTACCTGCTCAAGGATGCGCAGCCCGAAGACATCATCGAGGGCATCGCCGACGCAGCTGCCGGGCGGCTGGTGCTCTCGCGCGACCTCGAGGTGCGCGTCGTCGAACGGATGTCGCAGGGCGTGCCCGCCGTGAGTGCGCGGGAACTCGACGTGCTGCGTTTGGTTGCCGAGGGCAGCACCAACCGAGAGATTGCCAGGCAGTTGTTCATCTCCGAGGGCACCGTGAAGACGCATCTGGTGCACGCCTTCGGAAAACTGGGGGCTGATTCGCGTACCGCCGCGGTCGCTGCGGCGCGCCGGCACGGCCTGCTGAGCTGACAGCTGGTGATCCTCGCCGGATGATCGCTGCCCAGTTCCCTTGCGGGCGACGGCGGATGCTGAACTCCTGAATGCCACGGGCGCTAATGTCGTGCCATGAGTGAGCCCAATGCACCCGTCACCCCGGTCGCTGACGCGAAGGACTGGACCTGGGTCACCGAGCGCCAGTGCCCGGAGTGTGGTTTCGATCCCGCGACGGTGTCGCCGGATGACCTGCCCGCGCTCATCCTGGGCGCGGCCGAGCGGTTTGAGGTCGCCGTCGAGCGGAAGGGCGCGGAGGAGCGTCCGTGGCCGGGGACGTGGTCGCCCATCGAATACGGGCAACACGTGGCGGACGTCATGGCGGTCATGACGGAACGCCTGGGCCTGATCCTCGACAGCGACGGCGCGGGCACCGAGTTCGAGGACTGGGACCAGGACGCCGCCGCCGTCGAGAAGGAGTACTGGAAGGCCAACGGCCACGCCACGGCCGTCCTCGTCAAGGAGCGGGCTGAAGCGGCGGCGAAGGCGTGGGCCGAGCCCGTCGGGGAGCAGTGGTCCTGGGCGGGGCTCCGGGGTAACGGCTCCGAGTTCACGGCGCAGTCGCTGGGCCTGTACTTCGCGCACGACCTGATCCACCACCTGCACGACGTCGCCGGCTGAGGGCCCGCACTCAGCCGCCGTTGAGGTAATGCCTCAGGTGGTCGCCGGTCAGGGTGCCCGCATCCATCAGGCCCTCGGGCGTACCCTCGTAGACGACGCGGCCACCGTCGTGGCCGGCGCCCGGGCCCACGTCGATGATCCAGTCGGCGTGCGACATCACGGCCAACGAATGCTCGATCACGATGACGGAGTTGCCGCGGTCCACGAGGCCGTGGAGCATCTCCAGCATCGCCTCGATGTCGGCGAGGTGCAGCCCCGTGGTGGGCTCGTCCAGCACGTAGACGCCGGCACCCTCGGCCATGCGGATCGCGAGCTTGATGCGCTGGCGTTCGCCGCCGGACAGGGTGGAGAGCGGCTGCCCGAGCCTGAGATAGCCCAGGCCCACCGCCAGGAGGCGGTCCAGGATCTTCTTCGGGGTGCCGGCGGTGAACACCTCGGCTGCCCTCCCGATCGGCAGCGCCAGCACCTCGGCGATGTTGAGGCCGTGCAGCCGGTACTGCAGCACCTCGTCGGTGAACCGTCGGCCCTCGCACACCTCGCAGGTGTTGGCCACGCCGGCCATCATGCCCAGATCCGTGTAGACGATGCCCAGGCCCTTGCAGTTCTCGCAGGCACCGGCCGAGTTGGCGGAGAAGAGCGCGGGCTTGACCTTGTTCTCCTTCGCGAACGCCAACCTGATGGGGTCCAGCAGACCGGTGTAGGTGGCGGGGTTCGAGCGGATGGAGCCGCGGATGGCGCTCTGGTCGACCACGCGGATCTCGCCGGCCTTCTTCAGCGCCCCAGACAGGATCGAGCCGTGGATCAGCGACGACTTGCCCGAGCCCGCCACGCCCGTGACCACCGTCAGCACCCCGAGCGGCACGTCGACATCGACGCCCTTGAGGTTGTGCGTCGTGGCGCCCCGGATCTCCATCGCGCCCGACGGCGTGCGCCGGTGGGTGCGCAGCGTGGGCTTGTGGTCCATCAGTTCGCCGGTGATGGAGCCGGACCTCCTGAGGCCCTCGAGGTCGCCGACGTAGACGATCTCGCCGCCGTCGGAGCCGGCGCCGGGGCCGATGTCGACGATGTGGTCCGCCCGCTCGATGACCTGCGGCTTGTGTTCCACGACGAGCACGGTGTTGCCCTTGTCGCGCAGCGACTGCAGGAGGTCGATCATCCGGTTGATGTCGTGCGGGTGGAGGCCGACGGTGGGCTCATCGAACACGTAGGTCACGTCCGTCAGCGCGGATCCGAGGTGACCCACCATCTTGACCCGCTGGGCCTCGCCGCCGGACAGCGTGCCGGATTCGCGGTCGAGCGACAGGTAGCCCAGCCCCACCTCCACCAGCGAGCCGAGTTGGTCCGCCAGCGCGGTGAGGACGGGAAGCGCCTTGGCTGAGGTGGTGTGGCCTGCCAGTTCCAGGACCCATTCGCGCAGATCAGAGACCTGCCATGCCAGCGCGCCGGGCAGCGTCACGCCGTCGACCTCAGCGGAGCGCGACGCCTCGTTGAGCCGCGTGCCACCGCACTCGCGGCAGGCGACGAAGGTGCCGATCCGCTCCGCGAATTCGCGGATGTGCTTTTGGCCGGCTTCCTTCTCCGGGTTGAGGAACTGGCGCTTCACGCGCACGACGATGCCCTCGTGCGTGGTGTTCATGCCCAGGAACTTCACCCGGGTGCCGGGGTCGTACATCAGCCGTTCGAGCTCCGCCGACGTGTAGTCCTTGACTGGCTTGTTCGGGTCGAGTTCCGGGTCCTCGCCGTACATCTTCCACTGCCAGGTGCCCACCCCGTAGCCCGGGACGGTGATGGCGCCGTCGTTGAGGGAGAGTTCGGTGTTGACGATGAGCGACTCGTCGACGGCCGACACCTTCCCGTTGCCCTCGCAGGCCGGGCACATGCCCTGTGGCGTGTTGAAGGAGAAGTGGAAGCTGGGTCCCACGTGGGGCGTGCCCAGGCGGGACCAGACCAGCCGCAGCAACGAGTTGACGTCGGTGGCGGTGCCGACGGTGCTCCGGCTGTTTGCTCCCATCCTTTCCTGGTCGACGACGATGGCGGCCGACAGGTTCTCCAGCCGGTCCACGTCCGGCCGGGCGGGGGAGGCCATGAAACTCTGCACGAACGCGGGGTAGGTCTCGTTGATGAGGCGTTGCGACTCCGCCGCGATGGTGCCGAACACCAGGGACGATTTGCCCGAACCGGAGACTCCGGTGAAGACGGTCAACTGCCGCTTTGGGACGTCGACCGAGACGTCCTTGAGGTTGTTGACGCGCGCACCGCGGACCTTGATCTGATCATGCTCTGCCACCGGGCAAGTATGCCCCCTCAGGAGTGGCCCCGGCCAGACCCCTTGGCCACCCCACCCGAGTGCTCACGGGGTTGACGGGGGACCGAGGGGGCGGGGGGCGGTGAAGTAATCTGGCGCAATGATCATCGAGGTCCCCGCCGGAGCGCCGCGCATCACGCTGCGGCATCTCGACGCGGACGGGCGCGCCTCAGATCTCGTCGGCCACCTCATCGCCGCCGACGACGACCGCCTGGTGGTGCTCCCAGAGGACAAGCCGGCCGTGTGGCTGCAACGCTCGATGGTGAAGAACCTGAAACGGGTCCCCGAACGCACTGTGCTGCCGGCCTCGCCCCCCGACGCCATGCAGCGGATGCTGGACCGCACCTGGCCCGGGCTGCGTCGCGCCCGGTTGGGCGGCTGGGTCCTCCGCGACGGCAACCGGCGCACCACCCGGGCGAACTCCACCCTGGTGGGCGGCGACCCCGGGATGCCGTGGAACGAGGCGCTCACACTGGCCGACGAGTGGCGCGGCCGGCCCACCATCCTGCAGGTGGTCATGGGTGATCCCGTCATCGACCTGGCCAAGGCCGCGGGCTACGAGTTGCGTGGCCCCACCGTCGTGATGGTGGCCCGGGCTGATGACCTGCCGTATGACCACGTCGAGGTCAAGAAGTCGTCTGAGCCCGACGAGGGGTGGCTCTCCATCTGGCGGGGTGGCCGCACGGACGCCGACCTGGTGGCGGAGATGACCAGCGCCCCGGCCACCTATGCGCAGATCCCGGGCATCGCCGTGGGGCGCGTCGCCCTGTGGGGTTCGTGGGCGGTCATCTCGTCGGTCGAGGTCGCTCCCGCACTGCGGGGCACCGGTTGGGGGCGGGCGATGACGCGGGCGTTGGTGGATTCGGTGGAGTGCCGCTTCGTCGCCCTTCAGGTGGGGGAGGAGAACACCGCCGCCCGCTCGCTGTACGCCAAGGAGGGCTTCGTGGAGCACCACACCTACGCCTACCTCTTCCCGCCCACCGCCGGATGAGTCCTTCGTAGCGTTCGCCCGCGCTCGCCAACTCTCGGGGCGGGGGAGGCGGCGGTAGGGTGTCGGGCGTGATTGTTGCTGCCGCAGACGGTTCCTCCCTCTCCAACCCCGGCCCGGCAGGCTGGGCCTGGTACATCAGCGACGACGCGTGGGCCTCCGGGGGCTGGCCGCACGGCACCAACAACATGGGTGAACTCATGGCGGTGCTGGACCTGCTGCAGTCCACGGCGCACGTCGACGAGCCCATGCGCATCCTCTGCGACTCGCAGTACGTCATCAACTCGCTGACCAAGTGGTTGCCGGGGTGGAAGCGCCGGGGCTGGAAGAAGGGCGACGGCAAGCCGGTCCTCAACGTCGAACTGATGAAGGAACTCGACGTGGCCATGCAGGGGCGCAACCTGCACTTCGAGTGGGTCAAGGGTCATGCCGGGCACGCAATGAACGAGGCGGCCGACGAGCGGGCCAGGGCCGCCGCGTTCGCGTTCCAGCAAGGTGTCGCCTTCGATCCCGGCCCGGGCTTCCCGTCGGCCGCCGCCCCCAAATCGAGGGAGCAGGGGTTCGCCATCGGGTCCACAGATCCGGAGCCGGACCTGTTCTCCCTCGGCGAGCCCGAACCGGCGCCCTCTGGCCCGGCCGGCGGATGCCCCGGCACCGCCTCACCGCGGGTCAAGGCCAAGCTCCTGCAACTCACGCGTGAACTGCTCGACGACGAGGTGCGAGGCGACTCCCGGGCGCTCGGCGCGCTGCTCCACCCCCATTTCGTCGCCCATGCGCTCGACGGCCAGATCGTCGACAAGGCGCACGGGGCGTGGCAGCCCACGTCGTCGCGCTTCGAGGTGCTCGCCGTCGACACCTACGCGGAGGGAGTTGCGGGCGTGCGCTGGCGCCAGGGTGACGACCTCAGCCGCCTGCGCTTCTCGCTGTGGCAGCAGACCCCCGACGGCTGGCTGATGCGGTTCGCCCAGGTCACGCTCGCCGACGCAGTCGGCTGACCGGGCTGGGCCCGCTCAAGAGAAAAAGGCTCCCTCGCGGAGGGCGCCCTGCGTGGGGTCACGCTGGGCCGCGCCCGCGAGAGAGCATTCTCGTCGTCCCAGCTTCAGAGCAGGCCACTGCCACGGCTCTCTGCGCGGAGCGCTGCGTGGTCAGTGGGCGCCGAGTTGCCCCGAGAGTCGTTGGTGGCGGGCCGCCGACGAGGGGTTCAGGCCGACGATCTCGACGCTCTTGCCGTAGCGCCCGTACTTCGACTCGATCGCGTCGAGAGTGGCGACGGTGGACGCGTCCCAGACGTGCGACTCGCTGAGGTCGATGGTCACGTGACCCGGGTCCCCGGCGTAGTCGAACTGGTAGACAAGGTCGTTGCTGGTGGCGAAGAAGAGCTCACCGGTCACCTTGTAGACGGGGCCGCCCTCGCCGTCGATGCGCTGCACCTTCGCGAAGCGCGCCACGCGGCGGGCGAAGACGATGATGGCCACGTTGACGCCCACCAGCACGCCGATGGCGAGGTTGCTGGTCAGCACCGTGACGATGACGGTGACGAACATCACGATGTTCTCGCTGTGCGGCATGCGGCGCAGGGTGGAAGGCTTGATGCTGTGCCAGTCGAACGTGGCCACCGACACCATGACCATGACGGCCACCAGGGCGGCCATGGGGATCCGGCCGACGGCGGTGCCGAAGCCCACCACCAGGATGAGGAGGAACACGCCGGCCAGGAAGGTGGAGATGCGCGTGCGGGCGCCGGAGACCTTCACGTTGATCATCGTCTGGCCGATCATGGCGCAGCCGCCCATGCCGCCGAACAGGCCCGACATGATGTTGGCCACACCCTGGCCCCAGCCCTCGCGGGTCTTGTTGGAGTGCGTGTCGGTGATGTCGTCGACGAGCTTGGCGGTCATCAGCGACTCCATCAGGCCCACCAGCGCCATGCCCAGCGCGTACGGCGCGATGATGCGCAGCGTCTCGAGCGTGAACGGTACCTGGGGGATGAGGAGTTCGGGCAGCGACGTGGGCAGCTGGCCCTGCCCGGCGACATCTGGCAACTGCCAGCCGAGGGCGACGACGAGCCCGGTGATCAGCAGGATCGCCACCAGCGGGGCGGGCACCACGGATGTGAGCTTCGGGAAGAAGACCATGATGGCGATCCCCAGCGCGACGAGGGGGTAGACCAGCCACGGCACATCCAGCAGGTGGGGGATCTGGGCGATGAAGATCAGGATGGCCAGCGCGTTGACGAAGCCCACCATCACCATGCGGGGGATGAAGCGCATCAGCCGCGCCACGCCGATGACGCTCAGCAGGATCTGGAGCAGCCCGGCCAGCAGCACCGTCGCCAGGAAGTATTCGACGCCGTGGTCCCGCACCACGGGGGCGATGACCAGGGCGACGGCGCCGGTGGCGGCAGAGATCATGCCGGGACGACCGCCCACCACCGCGATGGTCACCGCCATGACGAAGCTGGAGAACAGGCCCATCCGCGGATCCACGCCGGCGATGATCGAGAACGAGATCGCCTCCGGGATCAGCGCGAGGGCCACGACGAGACCGGCCAGCACCTCCGTCTTGAGCCGGCGCGGGTTGCGCAGCGCCGCCAGGGTGGAGGTGGAGCGTTCACCCGCCTCGGGCACGGCGGACGTGGACACAGTGGTCTGACTCATGGATCTCCTGCGACGAGGCCCACGCGGAGGCGGCGGGCCGGGGAACTGAGGGCACGCGACGGGCGCGCCGGGCAGCACTTTACTGACAGCGGCGGCGTGCGCGAAAAATCTGCCCCCGGCGAAGGGGGGTCCGGACCGGAGGCGGGCCGGGCGGCGCTCGGGTCAGCCCAGCGTGCCGTCGACGTAGTACCAGCGGCCGTCCACCTGGGTGAAGCGGCTGCGCTCCCGCAGCACGCCCATGCCGTCAGGGGAGAGGAACGTGGCCGTGAACTGCACGGTGCCCTCGTCGTCCCAGGCGTTGCCCCGCTCGGTCTGCTCGATCACGAGGCCGGACCACTGGGTGCCGTCGTCGAGGCTGATCGACGGTGGGCGCGTCGTCGGGTGCCAGGTCTCCATGAGGTGGTCACTCAGGCCGAACACGAACGCGGAGTAGCGCGACCGCATGAGCGCGACGGCCGTGGGGGCCGGGCGGCCGTCATGGAAGCGGCCGCAGCAGGCCGGGTAGACCTTGCCGGTGTCGCAGGGGCACGGCAGCGGTGCGCTCATAGGTTGTCTCCCCAGGTCCAGGTGATGTCGGCCTCGCGTTCAGGGGCGAAGCTACCACCTAGCTGAAGGCAGTTCTCCGGCGAGTCGAAGGACTCCCCGCCGAGCACGAGCCGCAGATCCTGGATTCCTCGCTCGCAGCGACCGTTGCTGAGCCACTTGAGGGTCAGTAGCGCGGAGGCGCCTGGCTCGAGGAGCGGGCTGGGCTCAGGGCCGGAGGCCGGTGCGGTGGTCATGTCGCCCCAGATGTTGCCCAGGTCCCGGCCGCGGAAGGCGGGTTCTGGCAGGATGACCGTCTCGTCGGTGCAGTTGCGGACGCGCGCCCAGTGGAAGCGGCTGCCCAGCGCCGCGTCGTAGCCGACGAAGGCAACGGACAACGCCTGACCTTCGGAGCAGGGCGGCTCCTCGTCGACGTACACGATCTGGGGCTTCTCCTCGACGGGCGGGTCCTGGTCCAGGGGTTCCACGCCCCGGGGGGATGGCTCGGGCTCCGGGAGACGGACCTCGGGCGGCAGTTCCGGCGGTGCCTCGACGGCCGGCTCGGCCCGCTGGGTCGCGACGCCACAGCCGCCCAGCAGTAGTGCCAGCACAAGAAATGTCAGGAACCTCATGCCCCGACCCTAGGGCCTGATCCCCGGTGGCTTCTGTGGGCGTCAGCCCCGCGGTACCCACGAGCCGCGGCGCTGGACCGAAGGAGGATCCGGGCTGGGACCACGGATGGACGCCGCTCAGCGACGCGCGATGCCGTAGTGCGCAGCGAGGGTGTCGAGCGTGGCGAGATCCACGTCCAACATTGTTTCGAACGTGTACTTCGTGAGGTTCGGGCTGAGGACGTGGACCATGATCGACGAGCGCCTGGCACCGTTGTCGCGGTGGACCGTGGCGATCTGCCGGCCCACCTCCTCCAGCAGCGCCTCGTTCGTGGCGGCGTCGTTGGTGTCCGAGCGGACGGTGCCGGAGACCCAGGCCGAGTCCCTCCCCCCGAAGGCCCCCTGCATGGAGTAGCGGAAGTCCGTCAATTCCTCGACGTGGTCCAGCGGCTCCAGCGCCTCGACGAGGCGTTGATTCCATTCCTGGTCTGTGACCTCGGCGTCCTTGGATCCGCATCCGAACAGTCCGAAAACACCCACACCGACTCCCATCAACAGTGCCCTTCGCTGCATCAACGTCCTCCGGCCGCGGCAGCAAGCCTGGAGACGAGTTGCGCCCCCAACTGGCCGGGCGGCACCTGGGTGATACCCGGGCGTCCGGGCACCATGTAGTAGAGGTTGCGCCCGACGGCCCAGGCGTCGTTGGACGCGGAGGGACCGGTGCTCGGCTCGCCCACGACGTAGGCGAAGACGCTGGCCTGAGGCTCGAGGGCGTCGCGGACGTCTGCGGGCAGGGTGGGGAGTTGCAGGAGCCGCTGGGCGAACAGGGTGCGCTCGTACTCCCACGCGGTGGGGACCTCCTCCAGCTTCAACGTCAACGGCACAGCCTCGTCGCCGCGGGGCAGCCGGGGCTGGGCGCGTGCGAGATCCAGCGGTGGAAGGGCGCGGCGCAGCAACAGCCACGGATCCGACGACGGCGCCAGCGCCACCTCGAGCATGGGATCCACGCCGGTGGCCTGCCACCCGTCATCGGCGGGCGCCACCGCGGCTCTCGACGTGACCGTCACCATGTCGTCGCCCAGCACGAAGACCATGGCGTCGAAGGCGACGTTCTGGAACACGGAGACCAGTTCCATCCCGGCGCGCGCCTGCTGGGCGACGCGCAACGCCAGTCCCCAGTCGGTGGCCAGGCCGCGCGGGGTGATGATGCCCGCCGCCTCCCAGCCCGCGAGGGTGTCCTCGTCTGCATGGGGGAGTGTGTCGTCGCGGATCTGTTCCATGGCCGCGGCCCAGGTCTCGAACCCCACCAGGCCCACGCGGATTCCGTCCTGGGCCACCATCGTCTCGTCGGTCATCACTTCACCTCTCGTCCGAACTCTACGGAATAGGTGGTGGTCGTGCCGTTGAAGAAGCTGCCGTAGCTCTCCTCCAGGGCCTGGACCGGGCCCAACGCGGCCACATCCTGCCGGTAGGTGTCCTGCAGGTGGGTGTACGTGGGCAGGTAGTCCGCCGGCCCGGAGCCGGAGTGGTCGAGGGTGATGTTGGTCACGTTCCCCGGCACATCCCTCGTGCCGTCGAGCCGGTATCCGTTGACGTCTGTTCGGGGGACGGGGTCGTACTGGGTCTGGAAGTTGTAGACCGGCACGTCCGGCCGCATGTTCAGCGACTCCGTCGGCGCACCCGCGCTGATGATGCCCTTCACGTCCACGCCGCTGAGGAACTGGTCGTCCGTGATCAACTGCCCGGCCACGATCCCGCCCTGCGAGTGCCCCGTCAGCAGCAGTTCCGGCCGCCCGGTGGGTACCGGCAACCCGTTGGCGCGGCGGTGGGCCAGGTCCTCGGCTATGGCGTCCTGGATGGCCTGCGACGCGGCATGCGTGGCAGAGGTGGGGCCCACGCCGTGGTGGAGGAAGTTGGCGGCCCAGTCCAGCCCTGACGGCTGCCCGGCCCACCCCTCCATGGTCGTCATCGCGTGCGCGGTGCCGGAGATGGCGGCCACGTAGCGCACGTCGCCGTTCTCGTCCTCGACGGCGGTGACCGTGACGGAGGTGCGCTCGGCCCCGCCGCGTTCATAGGCCTTCATCATGGTCTCCATGACATCTGACAGGCCCGCGTAGCTGCTCGCGCGGGGATTGCGCTGCACCGGCCCGACGTAGGGCGTGCCGTCCTCGAAGATCTGCAGGTCCCGGCCCACCACGGCGTTACCGACGACGCCTGCGCCCTGCCCCAGCCGCGTGATGGCGTAGGCGCCGAGTTGCGAGAGGTAGGGCGCCTCTCCGTTCTCGCGCCAGTTCGCCAGCCACTGCGGCGGGTTCTCTCCCAACTCCGCCCAGCGGTCCCAGGCGGAGCCCACCGCCTGGGCGCGACGGTCGAAGAAGTCCTGGACGCTGGCGGCCGCGTCGGTGGCGGTGTCCACCGCCCACTCCATGCCCTCGCCGACCCGGTTTCCGATCCAGCGCCCACCGTCGACGGCGGCATCGCCCCAGCCGACGATCGTGCTCTGCGCATCTGCCGCCCACAGTTTCGCCGCGAGGGAGGCGTCGCAGGCGTTCAGCCGGAACAGCAGCGAGACGACGGAGGCGCTGAGCTGCATCCTGACCACTGGGCGGCGCGGGTCGAGGCTGAAGCCCTGCTCGTTGGCGATCCCACCGCTGTCGCCGATGGAGAAACCCCACCGGTGGGCCTTGTCGAGGGTGCTGTGTTGCGCGTGCTGGATGTCGTCGAAGGTGCCGGCGGCGCTGTCCAGCGCGCTCGCGACGGGCGGCAGTTCGTCGGCGCGGCGCCGCACGGACCTGGTGAGCGTGCGGTGGGCCTCGCGACCCCGGCCGGCGGCGTCGCCGTCCCAGGTGGAGAAGTCGTAGGACTCCAGCTGCCCGTGTATCCGCGTCAGAGCCGAGTGGCTGTTGAGCAGGCCCTGGGCCTGGGCCCGCAGTTCGACGGGCTGCATGGCGAGGCCGTCGGACCACCTCACCGCAGGCCTCCGAAGAAGCCCGTCGCCGACTCGGTGGCGGCATCCTCGGCGGCCCGGTAGTTGCGGGCGGTGGTGTCGAGCGCGGTGGCGAACCCGAGGAGGTCTGTCGTCAACTGCTCCGCTGAGGTCACCCACTCGCCGTCGGTCTTGGCGGCGCGGCCGGCGCTCAGGCTGCCGGGCAGCGCAGCCACCACCCGGTTGAGGCGCATGCCCTCCGTGGCGCCGGGCGCATCCGCCGCGAGCGCATGCGCGTCGTGGGCGATCTGCTCAAGCGCGCCGTAGTCGACCTTGTAGCCCTCACCCATGCCCCTGACCCTATGCAGGGCAGGGGTCACCGAGGCTAGCCCCGGAACGTGGGGAGGTCGTGGGCCCGGAACTGGCCCATCACCCGCTCGATGAGGTCCTTCGACGGGGGCTCGGTGTCCGCGAGTTCGTAGGGGATGCCGAGGGATGCCCACTTGTCGCGGCCCATCTGGTGGAACGGCAGCACCTCGACCCGTTCGACGGCATCACCCAGCGTCGCGACATGCGCGGCGACCGCGTCGACGTTGGCCGTGTCGTCGGTCAGGCCGGGGACCAGCACGAAGCGGATCCACATCCGGTTGCCCCGCTCCGCGAGGCGGCGGGAGAAGTCGAGCGTGGGCTGCAGTTCGCGCCCGGTGGTGCGGACGTAGGTGTCCGGGTCACCCGATTTGATGTCCAGCAGCACGAGGTCGACGTCGTCCAGCAGTTCGTCGGACGCGTTCCGCCCCAGGAAGCCGGAGGTGTCGAGGGCGGTGTGCAGGCCCATCTCCTTCGCGGCGCGCAACAGGCGTCCTGCGAAGACGGGTTGGAAGAGGGGTTCGCCACCGGAGAGCGTCAGCCCGCCGCCCGTGGCGCGGAAGACCCCGCGGTACCGGCGCACCCTGGCCACGATGTCGTCGAGCAGGACGGGCTCGCCCTTGTTCGTGAAATACGTGTCCGGGTTGTGGCAGTACAGGCAGCGCAGCGGGCAGCCGGCCAGGAAGACCGTCAGCCGCGTGCCCGGCCCGTCGACAGCGGTGACGAGTTCCCAGGAATGGACGGAGCCGAGCTCGCCGCTGCGGACGGCAGCGATGTGCTCGGCGTGCGTCATGTCGCCGGCCGACGCGATGCCGGCCGTGCCCGACGTCGCGCGCAGGCGCGGGACGTCGAGCAGTGGCAGCTCTTCTGTGGTCACGCGTTCCCGTGGAACGTGCGGGCCAGGACGTCGCGCTGCTGGTCCTTGGTGAGCTTCACGAAGTTCACCGCGTAACCCGAGACGCGGATGGTCAGGTTCGGGTAGTTGTCGGGGTTCTCCATCGCGTCCTCGAGGGTCTCGCGGTTGAGCACGTTGATGTTGGCGTGGAACAGGCCGGGCTGGTGCGAGCGCTCGTCGCGCGACGCCTTCATCGTGGCCAGGCGCTCATCGAAGGTCTTGACTGACATCTGGGGTTCTCCTTAGTTCTCGGGCACGAAGCCGGCGTCGAGCAGGCCGACGAGGTTGCTCACCTGTTCGGCCTTGTCGCGGCCGAGGCCCGACGGGGTGATGGTGTTGGTCAGCGAGATGCCGTCGAGGGCATCGTGGTAGTCGAGCTTGCCCACCGACAGCATGGAGGCGAGCATGCCGTGCGAGTCGGCGCCGTTCTCCGGGTTGGCGCCCGGCGCGAACGGGGCGCCGGCCTTGTGGCCCGACGGGAAGGCGCCGGTGTTGCGGCCGTACACGACGTTCGAGGTGATCGTGAGCACGGACTGCGTGGGCAGCGCGTCGCGGTAGAGGTGCTGCGCGCGGATCTTCTGCATGATCGTGTGTACCACGACGGCGGCGATCTCGTCGGCACGGTCGTCGTCGTTGCCGTAGCGGGGGAAGTCACCCTCGGTCAGGTAGTCGATCACGAGGCCGGTCCCGTCGCGCACCGGGGTGACGGTGGCGTAACGGATGGCCGACAGCGAGTCCGCCACGATCGACAGGCCGGCGATGCCGCAGCCCAGCGTGCGCAGGATCTCCGAATCGTGCAGCGCCATCTCGATGGACTCGTAGGCGTACTTGTCGTGGCTGTAGTGGATGATGTTGAGCGCCTCCACATAGGTGGCCACCACCCAGTCCAGCACCTGCTCGTAGCGGTGCCACACGTCGTCGAAGTCCAGGGGGCCGTCGCCCGTGACGGGTTCGTAGCCCTCCACGATCTGCTTGCCGCTCATCTCATCGCGGCCACCGTTGATGGCGTAGAGGAGCGCCTTGGCGGCGTTCATGCGGGCGCCGAAGAACTGCATCTGCTTGCCCACCCGCATGGGGGACACGCAGCACGCGATGGCCGCGTCGTCGCCCCAGTAGTCGCGGATGCGGTCATCTGCCTCGTACTGCAGCGAGCTGGTCTCGATCGAGATCGCCGCGCAGAAATCCTTGTAGCCCTGGGGGAGGGCCGGATCCCAGAAGACGGTGATGTTCGGCTCGGGGGCGGGGCCGAGGTTGCGCAGCGTCTGGAGCAGACGGAACGAGGTCTTGGTGACCATCGAGCGGCCGTCCTCGCCGAGGCCCGCGTCGGACCAGGTGGCCCAGTAGGGGTCGCCGGAGAAGATCTGGTCGTAGTCGATGGTGCGCAGGAACCGCACGATGCGCAGCTTGATGACCAGCGCGTCGATCATCTCCTGGGCGTCGGTCTCGGTGATGAGGCCGGCGGCCAGGTCACGCTCGAAGTAGGCGTCGAGGAAGGCCGACAGCCGGCCGATCGACATGGCCGCGCCGTCCTGGCTCTTGATGGAGGCGAGGTAGCCGAAGTACGTCCACTGCACGGCCTCCTTGGCGGTGCTGGCGGGACGCGAGATGTCGAAGCCGTAGATCTCGCCGAGGTGCTTCAGCTTCTGCAGGGCCTTGATCTGCTCGGAGTGCTCCTCGCGGTAGCGGGCCCAGTGCTCGCTGAAGCCCTCGTCGGCGACTGCGTCCTTGGCGCGCTTCTTGTCCTCGATGAGGGCGTCGACGCCGTAGAGGGCGACGCGGCGGTAGTCGCCGATGATGCGACCGCGTCCGTAGGCATCCGGCAGGCCGGTGATGATGTGCGAGGAGCGTGCGGCGCGGATGCGCGGCGTGTAGATGTCGAAGACCGCCTCGTTGTGCGTCTTGCGGTACTTGGTGAAGATCTCCTTGACGTGCTCGTCCGGCTTGGTGCCGGCCTCGCGCAGCGCGGTCTCGACCATGCGCCAGCCGCCGAACGGCATCATGGCGCGCTTCAGCGGGGTGTCGGTCTGCAGGCCGACGACCACGTCGTCGCCCTTCCAGATGTAGCCCGCCGGGAAGGCGTCGATGTCGGCCGGGATCTCGGCGTCGACGGCGAACACGCGGTTGCGGCGCTCGACGGAGAGGTAGTTGTCTTCGAGGCGCTGCCAGGTGGCAGTCGTCTTCTCGGTGGGGCCGGCGAGGAAGGAGGCGTCGCCGTCATACGGGGTGTAGTTGCGTTGGACAAAGTCCCGCACCTCGATCTGGGTCCGCCAGGGGCCCTCTGTGAATCCGTCCCACTCGGTGGGGTCGTTTACCAATGTGTCTTCGGCTACGTTCAACGTCACGAGTGAGTAGTTTACGACGATTTGTAGGACTAAGCGATTCGGGCACAGTGGTTGAGCGGTGGAGGCCCCGGCAGGGGCCCAGAGTTTGGATAAATCCGCACCAGGCGGCCCGCAGCTCCCAGAAGGTGGGCCGGTGGGCAGAGTGAACGAGCGCTTCCGCACGCCGGAACCCGGCGGATTTCCGCCACATCGCCGCCCTCAGGCAGCGACGATAGGATGACGCGCATGAGTCACGTTCTTGCTGCCGTTGCCTGGCCCTACGCCAACGGCCCCCGCCATATCGGTCATGTCTCGGGCTTCGGGGTTCCCTCCGATGTGTTCTCCCGGTACATGCGCATGGCGGGCCACGACGTGCTCATGGTCTCCGGCTCGGACGAGCACGGCACCGCCATCCAGGTGAAGGCCGATTCAGAGGGCCTCACGGCTCGCCAGACGGCGGACAAGTACCACGGCCAGATCGTCTCGGACCTGCAGGGCCTCGGCCTCAGCTACGACCTGTACACGCGCACCACCACACCGAACCATTACCACGTGGTGCAGGAGATCTTCACCGCACTCTACGAGAACGGCTACATCGTCGCGAAGACGCAGATGGGCGCCATCTCGCCGTCGACGGGGCGCACCCTGCCGGACCGCTTCATCGAGGGCACCTGTCCCATCTGCGGGTACGACAACGCCCGCGGCGACCAGTGCGACAAGTGTGGCAACCAGTTGGATCCGGCAGATCTCATCGACCCGAAATCCAAGGTCAACGGCGAGACCCCCAACTTCGTGGAGACCGAACACTTCTTCCTCGACCTGCCGAAGCTCGCACCGCAGCTGGCCGAATGGATCGATTCGCGTGAGGACTGGCGCCCCAACGTGCTGAAGTTCTCGCACAACCTGCTCAAGGAGATCCGTGAGCGCGCCATCACGCGTGACCTCGACTGGGGCGTGCCCGTCCCGCTCGACGGCTGGCGCGACGCCCCGATGAAGCGCATCTACGTGTGGTTCGACGCCGTCATCGGCTATCTCTCCGCGTCCATCGAATGGGCCAAGCGCACCGGCGACCCGGATGCGTGGCGCAAGTGGTGGAACGACGATCAAGCCAACTCCTACTACTTCATGGGCAAGGACAACATCGTCTTCCACTCCGTCATCTGGCCGGGCATCCTGCTGGGCGCCAACGGCCAGGGCACCATGGGCGGCACCATCCGTCCCGAACTCGGCGAGCTGCGGCTCCCCACAGAAGTGGTCAGCTCCGAGTTCATGACGATGCGCGGCTCGAAGGTCTCCAGCTCGCGCGGCGCCTCCATCTTCGTCGGCGACTTCCTCAACGAGTTCGGCCCGGATGCGCTGCGCTACTACATCGCCGTGGCCGGCCCCGAGAACCAGGACACGGACTTCACGTGGGAGGAGTTCGTCCGCCGGACCAACTTCGAGCTGGCCAACGAGTGGGGCAACCTGGTCAACCGCTCGATCTCCATGGCGCACAAGAACAACGGCGCCATCCCGGCCATGGGCGAGCTCACCGACGAGGACCGGGCACTGCTCGACGCGTCGCGGGAGGCCTTCCACACCGTCGGGGACCACATCGCCGCCCGCCGCTTCAAGGCCGGCATCACCGAGGCCATGCGGGTCGTCGGCCTCGCCAACAAGTACATCTCCGACATGGAGCCCTGGAAGCTGAAGGACGACCCCGCCCGCCGCGACACCGTCCTGCACGTCGCCCTCCAGGTGATTTCGGACTGCAACACGCTCCTCACCCCGTACCTCCCGCACGCCGCGCAGCAGATCTTCGAGGCGCTCGGCAACGAAGGGGTGTGGGCCGCGCAGCCGCAGATCGTCGACGTGACCGACGGTGACCTGACCTACCCCACCCTGCAGGGCGATTACGCGTCGCAGCAGGCGGTGTGGGAGTCGCGCCCCATCGTCGCCGGCACGCCGTTGCAGAAGCCCTCGCCGCTGTTCACGAAGCTCGACGAGAAGCTGGGCCAGACCGGCCCCGCGTTCGCGCCCATCCCGGAGTAGGCCGGCTCTATCCTCAGCTGTCGCGCCCGCGGAAGGCGGCGCGGAGCTGCTCCCGGTGCACGGCCGCCACTGCGGTGAGTGGGATCCCGGCCGGACACACCTCCACGCATTCACCATAGGTGGAGCAGGGGCCGAACTGGGCGTCCAGCGCCTGTCCCACGGCCCGGGCGCGCTTGCCGCGCTCCAACTTCCCGTGCGGGATCAACGCGAGATGGGCGAGCTTCGCGCCGGCGAACAGGTGGGCGGCGCCGTTGGGGCAGGCGGCGACGCACGCGCCGCAGCCGATGCACGCCGCGAAATCCAGGGCGAGTTCGGCGTCGCCGTGGCCGACGAGCAGGTCGTCGGCGTCCGGTGCGGTGCCGGCCATGATGTCGACGTGCCCCCCGGCCTCGATCAGCCGGTCCAGCGACGAACGGTCCACCACCAGATCCCGCACGACGGGGAACGCAGCCGAGCGCAGCGGCTCGATGCGCAACGTCGAGATGCCCCCGAAGGCGCGCAGGTGCTGTCGACAGGACGGCGTCTTCGGCACCGGGCCGTGGGGGCGGTCGTTGACCGTCACACCGCAGGCACCGCAGACCCCCTCCCGGCAGTCGGATTCGAACTGGATCGGCTCCACGCCCGAGTCCGCCAGTTGGTCGTTGAGCCTGTCCAACAACTCGAGCAGGCTCATCTCCGGCGTCGCATCGTCGACGACATGCGTCTCGAAACGTCCCTCGGCCGTGGGCGAATCCTGCCGCCAAACCTCTATCTCTATTCTCATCGGTAGTTCCTCACCGCCAGGGGCACCAGGTCGAAGCTGAGTTCCTCCAGGTGCCGGGTGTGCCTGCCCTCCGTTGTGGTCTCCCAAGCGGAGACGTTGCACCAGCGCCCGTCGTCGCGGGCAGCCTCGCCGTCGGCCGTCGCGAACTCCTCGCGGAAATGGGCCCCGCAGGATTCGGTGCGGTCCAGCGCGTCGAGGACCATCAGCTCCGCCAATTCGAGGAAATCGGCGACTCTCGCGGCGCGCTCCAACTCCTGGTTCAGCCGGTCGGCAGGCCCGGCGACCCGCACGTCGCGCCAGAACTCCTCGCGCAGCGCCCGCACCTCGTCGAGCGCCGCCCGCAGGCCCTGCTCGCTGCGTGACACGCCGCAGCCGCGGTACAGGATCTCGCCGAGGCGGCGGTGGAAGGCGGCGGGGCGGGCCACGCCGTCGTTGTCGACCAGCCTCCGGGTGCGGTCCCGCACCCAGGCCAGCGACTCGGCGGCCTCAGCCGAGCCCGCTTCGAGGAGGGGAGTGCCGACGAGGGGCGCCAGGTAGTTCGGCACCGACAGCGGCAGCGTGAACCAGCCGTCGACGCAGGCGCTCAGCAGCGAGTTCGCGCCCAGCCGGTTGGCGCCGTGGTAGTTGCTGCCCGCCTCGCCGCCGACGAACAGGCCGGGCACCGTCGTCATCTGGTCGTAGTCGCTCCACAGGCCGCCCATGGTGAAGTGCGCCCCCGGGGCGATCCGCATCGGAACGGCGTACGGATCCTCGCCCGTGGCGTCCTGGTACATCTCGAACAGGTTGCCGTACCGCTCGGCGATCGCGGGCCGTCCCAGCCGTGCGATCGCGTCGCGGAAGTCGAGGTACACCGAGTTCCGCAACGGCCCGACGCCCCGGCCGGCCTCGATCTCTTCCCTGGCGGCGCGCGAGGCGATATCGCGTGGGGTGAGGTTGCCGAAGGCGGGGTAGCGGCGCTCCAGGTAGTAGTCGCGCTCCGCCTCGGGGATGTCTCCCGCCGGGCGGTCGTCGCCCGGCCGCACGGGCACCCAGATGCGGCCGTCGTTGCGCAGCGACTCGCTCATCAGCGTCGTCTTGGACTGCCAGTGGGAACTCACCGGCAGCGCTGTGGGGTGGAACTGCACGAACGACGGGCTGGCGAAGAGCGCGCCGCGCCGGTGGGCCCGCCAGGTGGCGGTCGCATTGGAGTTCATCGCCAACGTGGAATGGAAGTAGACGGAGCCGTAGCCGCCGGTGGCCAGCACGACGGCGTGGCCGGGAGTGAAGCCCACTTCTCCGGTGACCAGGTCGCGCGTCACGATGCCCTGGGCTCGGCCGTCGGCCACGACCAGGTCCAGCATCTCGCTGCGCGTGTGCAGCCGCACGGTGCCGCGCGACACCTGCCGGAGCAGGGCCTGCGCGGCGGCGACCTGCAGCTGCTGGCCGGTCTGGCCGCGCGTGTAGTACGTCCGCGACACCTGCACGCCGCCGAACGAGCGCGTCGCCAACTGCCCGCCGTACTCGCGGGCGAAGGGGGCGCCGATGGCCTGGAGGTGGTCGATGACGCGGACCGACTCGGTGGCCAGCCGCACGACGTCGGCCTCGCGACCGCGGAAGTCGCCGCCCTTGACGGTGTCGCTGACGAACCGTGCCAGGGAGTCGCCGTCGACCTTCCGGGCCCGGGCCGCGTTGATGCCGCCCTGGGCCGCGACACTGTGGGCCCGCCGCGGCGCATCGTGGAACGTGAAGCACTCGACGTGGTAACCCAACTCTCCCAACGCCGCAGCGGCGCCGGCCCCGGCCAGGCCGGTGCCCACCACCACCACGGTCATCTTTCGCCGGTTCGCGGGGCTGACGAGACGGTATTGCGACGTGCGCCGCGCCCACGCGGTGGCGGGGTTACCGGCCGGCACGTGCGCGTCGAGCATCATGCGATCACCCCGGCCAGGACCAGCACGGGAATGGCGGCGTTCCCGGCTACGACGGCCAACGCCAGCACCGCGCCGACGGCGGCCCAGGCTGCGCGGAACCGCCGTCCGGTCACGCCCCAGTCCTGCAGCAGCGCGCGCCAGCCGTGCCAGATGTGCACGCCGATGACCACCATGGTGAAGGTGTAGAAGGCCGCCATCCACGGCCGCGAGAAGCTCGCCACCAGGTTCGCGTAGGCGGGGATCACCCCGTCGGGGCCGGCGTGGGCGTAGGAACCGGGGGAGACCAGGGCGCCAATGGTGAGGTCCAGTAGGTGCACCACCACGAACACGAGGATGACCGCCCCCCCGGGCAGCATGGTGCGCGCGCCCCAGGCGGTGGCCCGTGGCATGGACCGACGGCGGTGGGAGCCGCGCGCCGCACGCCCACGCAGCCACAGGGTCACCGCCGCCCACACGTGGGCGACCAGGCTCACCGCGAGGGTCACTCGGAGGGCCCAGAGCACGCCCTTCTTCGGGATGAGTGGGTAGCCCACTTCACGCAGCCACGTCGCGTAACCGTCCAGGGAGGCGCGACCCCCGTAGACCTTGAGGTTGCCGATCATGTGGATGAACACGAACCCCACGAAGACCACGCCCGTGACGGCCATCACCTGCTTCAGCGCAAAGGTGCTGGGTCGTTTCCTCATCGCGGCCGGTCGTTCCAGTACGGCGGTCATGTCCCGACCGTAGCCCAGCACCCGCCGGGATCAACCGCCGGGGTGAGTCACCGTCGCTTCACGGAGCCGAGGGCCCGGCGCATCGACATCCCCCGGAAGCCGGCCGCCAGCGCGGCCCGCCGCAGCGCCGGCTCGGAGCGGTACAGGGCCCACCCTCGGTGGAGCAACACCGCCGGTGGTTTGCGGTGTTCCTTGAGGTCGCGGGCCAGGCGTCGCAGGAAGTTGGCCGCCCGTCGCCTGTCCAGCCACAGGGCCTCCACCGTCAGACCTTCGGCGCGGGCGGCGGCCAGCGCCTGGATGGCGAAGATGCCCTCGGCCAGCACGATCTGCGCGGTGCCCAGGTCGACGGTGCGGGTCCCGACCCGTCGGGACAGGGAGATGTCGTAGACAGGCAACTCCGCCCGCCCGTCCCGCAGGAGGGTGCGCAGCGTGTCGACGGCCAGTTCCATGTCCCAGCAGGCGACATCGTCCCAGTCCGGGATGCCCATGGGCGTCATCGGGAGGCCCGGATGGCCAAGGTCGCGGTAGAAGTCGTCGAGGGACAGCGCGACGACGTGCTCGCCGTCGGCTGCGAGGCTGGTGATGCGTGATTTACCGCTGCCGGAGGGACCCGCGATCAGCACCAGCGTTCGAACCATGGGACAGAATCCTAAGCCACAGACCAGCGCCGATCAGCATCGGCCACCGGCGCTGGGGGCTGTGCCCGCGACCGCCCCGGCCTGACCACGCGACACCAAGGGGTGTGGCGGAGGTGGGGCGCCTCTGGTGTGCTGGACGGATATCTCGCTGCGCCAGCAGCGCGAGACCGGAAGGGACGCACCATGAACGACCTGTCGCCCACCCTGATCGCGGTGATCATCGCCGCCATCATCATTGTCATCGTTGTGATCGTGCTCATCGTCCGCGCCGCGGGCAAGCGCAGGACGGAGCAGCTCGTCGAGGATCGGCGCCATGCGGAGGAGTTGCGGCGGGACACTGACCGCGACCGGGTGGCCCTCCGCGAGCAGGAGCTGGGCGTGCGTAAGCAGGAGCTCGAGGCGGAGCAGGCCCGGGTGAACGCCGAGAAGGCCCGCATCGAGGCGGAGCGGATCGAGCGGGAGGCCGCCGAGCGGCGCGGCAGTCTGGCCGAGACCCAGGCGGACATCGACCGGCGTACCCGCGAGGCCGAGGAACTCGATCCCGACCGTCGCGACGACGGTTCGATCCGCCACGATGCGCACGAGCTGCGCGACACCGACGCCCACCGCGGCGTCACAGACGACCACCGTCGAGACGACCATCGCCACTGATCCCGCTCAACGAACGAGGGGCGACTCCACCGGAGTCGCCCCTCGTTCGTGTTCGGGTGAGGTTCACCAGCTTCCGCCGCCACCGCCGCCGAAGCCGCCCCCGCCGCTGAAGCCGGAGAAGCCGGACGAGCCGCCCGTGGCCTGGCTCATGCCGTCCATCCGGGCCTCGTTCATGACGCTGTTGAACGAGCTGGTGAGGTTGTTCATGGCGCTGGCGAAGTAGTAGCCGTGCATGAGATCTGCGCCGATGTACCACGAGGTGTCGGCCTGGTAGATGCCCTCGGCGCCGAGTTGCGCGAACAGCTTGGACCAGCGGTCCGCGACGCCGAACACGATGGCGTAGGGGAGGTACTTGGAGAAGATGTCCTCGCCCTCCTCGAAGCGGAGGGTCTCCTTCTCCGCGGTGCGCAGGTACAACTCGAAGCCCTTCGCCTGCGCCAGGTAGGCCGAGCCGGTGGCCGTGCGCTTGCGGAAACCGCCGGACAGCAGGATCAGGCCGATGCCGAACAGCGCCACCGGGATGGCGAGCAGGCCCCAGCCGAAGGCGCCGAAGACGAACCCGATGCCGACGGCCACCAGCAGGAGCAGCACACCCATGCCGATGGGCACCATCTGCGCCACCTGGGGATTGCTCTTGAACCAGCCCTTCTGGACGACGGCGTTGTACAGGCCCTGCCGCGCGTCGGGCAGCACATTCTGGAACTTCGCCTTGCTCAGTTCGCGGGAGCGACGCACGGCCTGGCCCTTGAAGATGTCGCCCAGCAGCTTGCGCTCATAGGGCAACAGGGTCTCGCCCGCCGGCGGATTGGTGGCGTAGAGGGTGAAGTCCTTGCGCCCGTCCGATTCGATCTGCAGGAAACCCCGCACGGCCAGGTCGATGATGGTCGCGGACACGTCGACGTTGTCGGCCGTCGCGTCGATCAGGGTGCCGATCTCGCCGGGGGTGGCGCCCTTCGGCGGATGGAACTGGACGGTCACGGGGGTCTTGCCCGCCTTGGTGCCGACGCGTCCCTGCTCGCCCGCTGTGGGCGTGAGGCCCGGGGTCAGGCCCAGGAAGACCTCGTCGCGGGTGTGCCTGCGGCGCACGATCAGCAGCCCGGCGATGGCCGCGATGAGGCCCGCGCCGGTGACCGCGCCGGTGGCGGGGGTCAGCTCGAAGGGGCTGACGATCTCCTCGATGGTCTGCGTGGCGCCGCCGAAGGTGCCGGCGGGGAACCCGGCGACGACCTGCACCGGGGTCTTCGGGTTGACGGCGGGGACGGCGAACGTGGCGCTGTTGCCGCTGTAGGACGTCTCACACGGGGTCTGGTTGTCGTAGGGGCCGTAGAAACAGGCCGTCTTCTCCACGCCCGCGGGGCCCGTCACGGTGACCCGCACGTCGCTGAACCGCGACTCCCACGCGGGGCCGACGACGTCCCAGTTGAACTCGTCGAGGCCAGACTCGGGATGGTCAGAGGCGATGAGGCCCTTCACGTCGTAGGAGACGACGTAGTCCTGGGGCGTGGTGTTGACCACGTTGGCATTGCCGATGCGCAGCCGGAAACCGTCGGAGCTGCTCTCACGCTGCACGTCGGTGCGGGCACCGGTGGGGGAGGAGACGCTGATGTTGTCGTACTCGAAGATGTAGCGCTTGCCGTCGCCCTCCTGCTGGGTGGGGAACAGGAAGTAGGGCCCCCGCCCGTTGAACGCCGCGAAGTCCATCGTGAAGTCGACCTCCACCTGGGCGATCCCGTCCTCGGTGAGGTTGACGTCGACGTAGTAGCGCGTGATCGGCGCCGAGTCGTCCGCGGCGGCGGGTACCACGGCCCAGGCGGTGAACAGGACGAGCAGAAGTGCCGTGAAGGCGGCGCGCAGCTTGAGCATGGTTCCAGAGTACCCAGGCCGGGAGCAGAGGGAGCGTGGCCCGGCAGCCGCAGGGATACGTGCCGTTCCGCGAACCCGGCCGAGTACGCGCAGAAAGGGTACGGTTCAGGGGTGAATGAAATCCCGGCGCGCATCACGGTGGCGATCGTCAACGACTACCCCGTAGTCGTGGAAGGCGTGGCGCAGTTGTTGGCGCACGACACCCGCCTCCAGCTCGTCGAGCTGGACACCATGACCCACCCGCGGCAGGCCGTCGACATCGTCCTGTTCGATGCGTTCGGCCAGTTGCATCTCGAAGACGACATCCGGCAATTGCTGGCCAACCCGAAGTACGGCCGAGTGGTCGTCTACACCTGGAACATCAGGCCGGAGCAGGTGGCGCAGGCGCTCGAGATCGGCGTCCACGGCTACGTGTCCAAGGTGGCCGACGGCAACACGTTGTGTGACGCGCTGGTGCGCGTCCACGGTGGTGAGCGGGTCATCGAGCCCAAACCGGTGCCGCACGAGATCGAATCCGGCGACTGGCCGGGCCGTCGTCACGGCCTCTCGGCGCGTGAGGCCGAGGTGATCGCCATGATCACCCAGGGCATCACCAACGATGAGATCGCCAAGGCCAGCTACCTCAGCATCAACTCCGTCAAGAGCTACATCCGCTCCGCCTACCGCAAGATGGGCGTCGAACGCCGTAGCCAGGCCGTGCTCTGGGGCGTGGAGAACGGGATGCTCCCACGCCGCCAGCGCAGGGAACTCTAGGCCTCCACGCCCAGAGCGGCCGCCATCTCACGCCTCAGCGTGACGAGCTTCTCAGCCGCCCGGACACGCGCGGCGGGCACGTCCTGGGACTCGTCGACGCCCAGCCGCACCTCCAGGTAGCACTTGAGCTTCGGCTCGGTGCCCGAGGGGCGGGCCACCACGTGCACGGATCCCCCGGTCAGTTCGACGGCGTCAGTCGGCGGTAGCGCCTCGGAGCCCTCCGCGAGGTCTGCCACGACGACCGGCTCACCCAGCAGAGCGGCCGGCGGGTCCGCGCGGAGCCGCGCCATGGCGTCGGCGATGAGGGACAGATCCGCCACCCGCACCGACAGTTGCGACGTGGCCGTGAGCCCGTGCGTCCGGGAGATCTTGGCGAGCCGGTCCGCCAGCGTGCGGCCCTCGGCCTTGAGCCCGGCGACGATCCGCAGCACGGACAGGGCCGCGGTGATGCCGTCCTTGTCCGGCACCGCACGGGAATCGCAGCAGTAGCCGATGGCCTCTTCGTAGCCGAAAGCCAGGTCTGCCACCCGGCCGATCCACTTGAAGCCGGTAAGCGTCGTGACGTGCGGCCTTCCGGCGGCGCGCGCCATGCGGCCGAGCTCGGTGGAACTCACCACGGAGTTGGCGAACCGTCCGGGGACGCCGCGACGGACGGCGTCGTCACCGAGGAGCGAGCCCAGTTCGTCGCCGGTCAGCATGCGCCACTGACCGTCCACCACCGCGGCCACGGCGCAGCGGTCTGCGTCGGGGTCGTTGGCGATCACGACGTCGGCACCCTTGTCGGCCGCCAGAGCCACCGCCAGGTCGATGGCGCCCTTCTCCTCGGGATTGGGGAACGCGACGGTGGGGAAGTTCGGGTCTGGCTGCGACTGCTCGCCGACCTCGTTGGCGGCCGGGAGCCCGACCGCCTCGGCGACGGCGCGGACGGTCGCGGTGCCCACCCCGTGCATCGCGGTGTGCACCCAGACGACGTCGCGCGGGGCGTCGGCGGGGTAGAGCGTCACCGCGCGGGCGACGTAGGCCCGGCGCAGCTCAGCTGTGACGTCGGTACGCTCAGCGCCGCGGGGGAGGTCCGTCCAGTCGCGGGCGGCGACCTTGGCGATCTCGGCGGCAATCTCCGCGTCTGTGGGCGGCACGATCTGGGAACCGTCGCCCAGGTACACCTTGTAGCCGTTGTCCTGCGGCGGGTTGTGGCTGGCGGTCACCACGACGCCGGCGACGCAGCCGAAGTGCTGGATGCCGAAGGCGATCACCGGAGTGGGCGTGGGTTGCGTCACCCACAGCACCTCGAAGCCGGCGCCGGCCATGACACGGGCGGTGTCCTCGGCGAAGTCCGTCGACTTGTGGCGCGCGTCATAGCCGACGATGACCTTGCCACCGTCGTGCCCCTGGGTCTTGAGCCACGCGGCGAAGCCTGCGGCGGCCTGGGTGACGACCGAGCGGTTCATCCGGGCGGGGCCGGGGCCGAGTGCCCCGCGCAGGCCGGCGGTGCCGAACTCCAGTGGGCCTGCGAAGGCCAACTTCAGTTCCTTCTCCGCCGCGTCGCGGAACGTCGGGTCGTTGGCCTGGGCCTGGACGATGAGGTGGTCGAGCTGTTCGCGGGTCTCCGGATCCGGGTCCATGTCGCGCCAGCGGATGGCGGCGTTCAGCAGGTCCTGCATCACAGCCTCCCCACGATGGCGGCAAGCAGCGCGGCCAGCCGCGGGCCCGCGTCGCGCCCGGCCTGGAGCACCTCGGCGTGGTCGAGGTTGCTGTCGCTGAGCCCGGCGGCGGCGTTGGTGACGAGCGACAGGCCGAGGACCTCGAGGCCTGCTTCGCGGGCGGCGATGGTCTCCAGCGTGGTGGACATGCCGACGAGGTCGCCGCCCAGGATGCCGGCCATTCGGACCTCTGCGGGCGTTTCGTACTGAGGTCCGCGGAACTGGACGTACACGCCCTCGGGCAGGCCGCCGGCGGCTTCCTGGGCCTCGGCGCGCAGACGCGTGGAATAGGCCTCGGAGAGGTCCACGAAGTTGGCGCCCTCGAGGGGGGTGTCGCCAGTGAGGTTGATGTGGTCCTTGATCAGGACGACGGTGCCGGGCGCCCAGTCCGGGTTGAGGCCGCCGCAGCCGTTGGTCAACACCATGGTGGTGGCGCCCCAGGCCGCAGCGGTGCGCACGCCGTGGGCCACGGGCGCGACGCCGCGACCCTCGTAGTAGTGCGTGCGGCCGGTGAAGATCGCGGCCAGCTTGCCGCGCGCGGTGCGGACGAGGAGCAGTTTGCCGCCGTGGCCGCTGACCACGGGCTTGCTGAAGCCGGGGACGTCGCCCAGTTCGAGTTCGCCGACCGGCTCCCCGAGGGAATCTGCCCCGGAGGACCAGCCGGAACCCAGCACGAGGGCGATGTCGATCGCCTGTTCGCCCAGACGGTCACGTAGATACGTTGCGGCCTCGGCGGCCAGCTCAAATGCTTCACTCACGCCCATCAGCATAAGTGAGCCGCCTCATGCGTGGCGCGGCTATGGAAGGATGGGGGCCGTGACCAAGGTTGTGATCATCGGTGGTGGGCCCGGCGGCTATGAGGCCGCCCTCGTCGGAAATCAGCTGGGCGGTGAGGTCACCCTGATCGAACGCGACGGGCTCGGCGGAGCCGCGGTGCTGAGTGACTGCGTGCCGTCGAAGACGCTCATAGCCACGGCAGAGGTGATGGTCCGCATCAAGAACGCGAACCAACTCGGGCTGCACATCCAGGCGGAGAACGTGCGCGAAGTGGTCAAGGTGGACCTGGCCGAGGTCAACGAGCGGGTGCTGGCACTGGCCAAGGCCCAGTCCGACGACATCGCGGCCAAGCTGCGTCGTGACGGCGTGCAACTGGTGACCGGCCAGGCGCGCCTCGACGGTGCGAACCGCGTCGTCGCCACCACCGAGGCGGGCGAAGAGACCTTCGAGGCCGACATCGTGCTGGTGGCCACGGGCACCACGCCGCGTGAACTGCCCGACGCCAGGTGCGACGGCGAGCGCATCCTGAACTGGAAGCAGGTCTACAACCTCACGGACGTCCCGGAGCGGCTCATCGTCGTCGGCTCCGGTGTGACCGGCGCGGAGTTCGCCTCCGCCTACGACGGCCTGGGCTGCGAGGTCGTCCTGGTGTCGTCCCGCAAACAGGTGCTCCCCGGCGAGGACCAGGACGCCGCCGCCGTGCTGCAGCGCGCGTTCGAGCGCCGCGGCATGCAGATCCTGTCGGAGAGCCGTGCGGTCGCCGCCCGGCGGCAGGGTGACGGCGTCGTCGTGACGCTGGAGGACGGCCGCGAGGTGGAGGGTTCGCACTGCCTGCTGGCAGTGGGCGCCATCCCGAACTCCGCCGGCCTGGGTCTCGAAGAGGTGGGCGTCGAGCTGGGCAAGTGGGGACACATCCCCGTGGACCGCGTCTCGCGCACCTCGCACCGCAACATCTACGCCGCCGGCGACGTGACCGGCGTGTTCGCGCTGGCCTCGGTGGCCGCCATGCAGGGCCGCATCGCCATGTGGCACTCGCTGGGCGACGCGGTGGCGCCGCTGGACATGCGCACGGTGTCGTCGAACGTGTTCACCACCCCGGAGATCGCGACGGTGGGGGTGACCCAGAAGGCGGTCGACGCCGGTGAGGTACGCGTCGCCTCCGTGCTGCTGCCGCTGGCCCCCAACGCCCGCTCGAAGATGATGGGATTCACCGACGGGTTCGTGAAGCTGTTCTGCCTGCCCACCACCGGCATCATCATCGGTGGCGTCGTGGTCGCACCCCGGGCCTCGGAGCTGATCCACGCCGTGTCGCTGGCCGTTGCGCAGAAGATCACCGTGGACGAGTTCAGCCACGCCTTCACCGTCTACCCCTCGATGTCGGGCTCCATCGCCGAGGCTGCCCGTCGTCTGCACAACCGCGACGACCCCTTGATGACGCAGTAGTCGCAGCAGGCCCCCGCTGCGGTTCGCCCTGGTCGAGCCCCAAACGGCGAGCTGCGCCTCGGTGCTGGGTTTGGTGCCATGGACGGGCACAAACCCAGCAGTACGCAGTGTCGCCCGTCAGCCGCGCAGCTCGGGGAACTGCTCGTAGCGGAAGTCCTCGATGCGGACGGCGGTGTCGTGCTCGCGGGCCCGGAGCACCACCCTGCGGACCTTGCCGCTCAGGGTCTTGGGAAGCGTCGAGAACTCCACCCGCCGGATCCGCAGGTACGGCGCCAGGCGTTCCTTCGCGTGCAGCAGGATGGACAGCGCTGTCTCGCGGGACGGTTCGAACCCGGCCGCCAGCGACACATACGCCTTCGGGACGGCGGCGCGGATGGGGTCCGGCGCGGGCACGATCGCGGCCTCGACGACGGCGGGGTGCTCGATCAGGACCGACTCCAGTTCGAACGGCGAGATCTTGTAATCCGACGCCTTGAACACGTCGTCGGTGCGCCCGACATACGTCAGGTAGCCCTCCCCGTCGACGGTCACCAGGTCGCCTGAGTGATAGCGGCCGTCCTCCTGCGCCGTGGGCGCACCCCCGAGGTAGCCCGACATCAGGTTGTAGGGCCACGGGTCGAGCGGCAGCGTGATCTCGCCCTGGCTCGCCACCTCGCCGGTGTCCGGATCGACGATCTGGATGCCCACGCCCGGCAGGATCTTGCCCATGGCCCCAGGCTTGACCTTCTCGCCCGGCGCGTTGCCGATGGTGCAGGTCGTCTCGGTCTGACCGTAGCCGTCGCGGATCGTGAGGCCCCAGGCGCGTTCGACCGTCGAAATCACTTCGGGGTTCAGCGGTTCGCCCGCGCCGACGATGTCGCGCAGGGCCGACGGCTTCGAGCCCAGATTCGCCTGGATCATCATCCGCCACACGGTGGGTGGGGCGCAGAACGTGGTGACCTTCGCGTCCTCGAGTTCCTTCAGCATCTTCGCCGCGTCGAAGCGGCTGTAGTTGTACGAGAACACCGTCGCCTCGGCCAACCACGGCGAGAAGAAGCTCGACCAGGCGTGCTTGCCCCAGCCGGGGGAGGAGACGTTGAGGTGCACGTCGCCGGGTCGCACGCCGATGAAGTACATCGTCGACAGGTGGCCGACGGGGTAGCTCAGCTGGGTGTGGGCCACGAGCTTGGGGTCTCTCGTGGTGCCGGAGGTGAAGTAATAGAGCACCGGGTCGTTGATGTCGGTGACCACCTGGCACGGGGCGGCGGGGGAGTCCGCGGACTCCGCCATGCTGAGCCATCGGTCGTGGGCGTGCCCCGTGGTGATGAGGGTGGCGCCGTCGATGAGGTCGAACTTGTCCTCGTCGACGGGGTTGGCGATGACGGCGCGGACGTCGGCGCGCTGGATGCGGTCCACCAGGTCGAAGTCCTGCAACGCCTGCGCGGTGGGCAGGATGATGCCGCCGATCTTCATCACGGCCAGCATGGCGTCCCACAACTCCACCTGGTTGGCGAGCATCAGCATGACGGCGTCGCCCTTGCGCACACCGGCCGCCGTCTGCAGCCAGCCGGCCAGCCGGTCCGAGCGCTCAACCAGTTCGCCGTAGGTGTAGCGCTCGTCCGCCCCGTCCTCGTCGCGGATCCAGAGCGCAAGGTCATCGCGGTCGCGCCCGATGGCGTCGAACCAGTCGATGGCCCAGTTGAAATTGCCGGTGATGTCCGGCCATTCGAACCGGGCGCGGGCCTCGTCGCCCTGTCCCACGAGGTCGAGGAGGAGATCGCGGGCGGCGCGGATCTTGGTGGTGGCGTCGGACATGGGGCTCCTCGGGACGTTACCTACGGTTGCGTAGGTTGGTTCCGAGATTACTCCGGGCGTTGTCCCTCGACTCTGGTGACTCCGTCAGTAAAGGGCTGGCCGCACTTGTGGGACTCCCACAACTGCCGGGCCCCTGTCAGTCGTCGAGCAGACCCATCAACAGTGAGAAGCCGCCGATCATCAGGGCCCCCGTCGTGATCTGGCGGATCACGGGATCTGACCCGTAACGGCCGTAGTAGCCCTGCGCCCAGGCGGCGTGGCGCGGGTCCTCCCAGTAGGGCACCGGCATCAGCTGCGGGCCCGCGTGCACCATGCGGATGGAGGGGTCGTTGCCGGTGCGGACGCGCTGCGCGTCGGCGGCGCACGCGGGGACCTCACGCATCGCTCCGCCGGGCGGCGCCCACTGGACGTTGGCGACGGAGGTGCCGTGCGCCGGGTCGAAGAAGCAGGGCGGGCGGTGCTCCGGGACCGGCGCGCCGTTGGCGCGTGCCTTCACACAGGCGATCGCGTAGCGACCCTCGTCGAGGATCTCCGTGATGCGCTTCACGTCGGCGTTGCTGCGGGCGTACTCGAGCTGCTGCTTGGCGCCGTCGTAGGAGTCGAGGGCCTTGCCGTAATCAGCTTGAGCGTCCGCGTCGAGGGTGCGGCCCACCACGTCGAAGTCGAGGTCTCGGAGCTGCTCACCGAACGTGGTGATGTCGGCGTTGACCGCGTCCCGCGACGCGGGGGAGAGGGGCTGGGCCGCCGAGGGGTCGTAACCCTGGCCGTAGCCCAACTGCTGCCCGAAGCCGAAGTGCTGAGCGTAGCCCTGCTGCTGCCCGTAACGCGTGGGCGGCCCGTAGCCCATGGGCGGGCGGAAGAACTGCTGCTGCTGGCCCCAACCGAGCTGCGGTTGCCGAGGCTGCTGATCGAGCTGGTCGGATCCGCTGCCTCGCACCGAGCGGCCGATGCCGAGCACGATGGACACCGCCACCATGATGAACATGATCGTGAAAATGCTGCCGAACACGCGTCCTCCAGTCGTCAGTCCCTCCAGAATAGGCGCCGCCTCCAAGGAGTGGAACGACGGCGGTGCCGGTGGCGGTCAACGCCACCGGCACCGGTGAGACAGCTCAGTGGGGTACCCCGTCACTCGGGCTCGACGATCTCGCAGAGGACCTGGCCGGCCGTCACCGCCTGACCGGCCTCGACCTTCAGGTCCACCACCACGCCGTCGCGGTGGGCCTTGAGCGGCTGTTCCATCTTCATGGCCTCGATCACGGCGACGGTGTCGCCCTCGGCCACCTGCTGGCCCTCCTCGACGGCCACCTTGACGATGGTGCCCTGCATGGGCGACGTCATGGCGTTGCCGCTGGCTGCCGCGACCTTCGAGCCACCCCGGTCGCGCTTCGTGGGCTTCTTCATGGTCTTGCCGGACGCGGGCCTGCCGCCGCCGAAGCCGCCGGGCAGCTTGACCTCGACGCGCTTGCCGTTGACCTCGACCGTGATGACCTCCGGCTCTTCGTGGTCATCCTCTTCGCCGAGGAGGCCGGTGTAGGGCGGGATCTCGGTGGCGAAATCCGTCTCGATCCAGCGGGTGTGCACTGTGAAGTGCCCGTCCGCCGCGGTGTAGGCGGGATCTGCCAGCACCACCTGGTGGAACGGCACGACGGTGGGCATGCCCTCGATCTGCAGTTCGGCCAGGGCGCGGCGGGAGCGCGCGATGGCCTGCTTCCGGTCCGCGCCGGTGACGATGAGCTTGGCCACGAGGGAGTCGAATGCACCCGGGACGGTCATGCCGACGTGGTACCCCTCGTCGACGCGGACGCCCGGGCCCGACGGCGCATGCCACTTCACCAGCGTGCCGGGGGCGGGCATGAAGTTGCGGCCGGCGTCTTCAGCGTTGATGCGGAACTCGATGGAGTGGCCGCGCACCTCGGGGTCGCCGTAGCCCAGTTCCTCGCCGGCGGCGATGCGGAACATCTCGCGCACCAGGTCGATGCCGGTGACCTCCTCGGAGACGGGGTGCTCCACCTGGAGGCGGGTATTGACCTCGAGGAACGAGATGGTGCCGTCGGTGCCCACGAGGAATTCGCAGGTGCCGGCGCCGACGTAGCCGGCCTCCTTGAGGATGGCCTTGGAGGATTCGTAGAGCAGCGTGACCTGTTCCTCGGTGAGGAACGGTGCGGGGGCCTCCTCGACGAGCTTCTGGTGGCGGCGCTGCAGCGAGCAGTCTCGGGTGGAGACCACCACGACGTTGCCGTGGGTGTCCGCCAGGCACTGGGTCTCCACGTGCCGCGGCTTGTCGAGGTACCGCTCGACGAAGCACTCGCCGCGCCCGAAGGCGGTGACGGCTTCGCGGGTGGCGGACTCGAACAGGTCCGGGATCTCCTCGAGGGTGCGCGCCACCTTCAGGCCGCGTCCGCCGCCGCCGAAGGCCGCCTTGATGGCCACCGGGAGGCCGAACTCCTCGGCGAACGCGACCACTTCGCCTGCGTCGGCGACGGGATCCGCCGTGCCCGGGACCTGGGGAGCGCCCACCTTCTGGGCGATGTGCCGTGCCCTGACCTTGTCGCCGAGCGACTCGATGGCGGCCGGCGGGGGCCCGATCCAGATCAGGCCGGCGTCGATGACGGCCTGGGCGAACTGGGCGTTCTCGGCGAGGAAGCCGTATCCGGGGTGGATGGCGTTGGCGCCCGCGCGCTCGGCGATCCCGAGCAGCTTGGGGATGTTGAGGTAGGTGTCCGCAGGGGTCGCGCCGTTGAGGGCGTACGCCTCGTCGGCCAGCTTGACGAACAGTGATTCTGCGTCGGAATCTGCGTAGACGGCTACGGAATCGATTCCAGCATCCCGCGCGGCACGAATGACTCGTACAGCGATTTCTCCGCGGTTTGCGATCAGAACCTTTGAGACGGCGTCGTTGCCCACTTCTCCTCCTGCATTCGTTTGTGCCTCGGAGTCTAGTGGGCGGCGCTTCGCGCGGATGGAATGTCCATAACCTTGTGGATTCTGCGCGGATGTGCGATCACGAGGGGGTGTCGCGGCGCTCCGCCGTCTGCTCCCGTTCGGCCATGTCGGCGGCGCTGGGGCCCGACATCTTGCGGTCGCGTTCCTCCGCGTCGGGGGAGCCGGAGTAGAGGCGGGCCTCCGGGCTGCGCGACGACAGCGTGGTCTCCAGAGGGGACTCCTCCTTGCTCCGGACATCGGCAGGCTTGCGGCGGTGCGACAGCCACGAATGGAGCCACTTCGGCAGGGCCGGGTCCTCCTCCGTGTCCTCGAGGCTGCCGGTGGCCGCCGGCATCACGCTGGTCTCCTCCAGGGCCTGCTCCGCCTCCCATTCGGTGACGACCCTGTCGACGAAGTCCTCGCGTTCCTCAACCGGCGGGGCCGTCGTCGTGTCGGGCTCGAGGCGGGTGCGGGGCAGGGCGTAGACGGCCTCGTGCTGCACCCAGGCGATGAGGTCCTCGCGCACCAGGCAGCGCAGATCCCACAGCTGGCCCGACGTCGCGGCGGAGACGACCGCGCGGATCCTGACATGGCCGCCCGTGGCGTCGGTCACCTGCATGGAGGCCGTGCGGCCGTCCCACAGTTCGCTGGAGCGCACGATGCGGGTCAGCTCCACCCGCATGGCCTCCACCGGCGCCAACCAGTCCAGGTCGAACTCGACGGTGCCGAGCAGCTTGGGCTCGCGTCGCGTCCAGTTCTCGAAGGGCTTGCTGGTGAAGTAGGTGCTGGGCACGATCCAGCGGCGGTCGTCCCACGCCCGGACGACGACGTAGGTCAGCGTGATCTCCTCGACGGAGCCCATCTGCTCGTCGAAGACCACGAGGTCGCCGACGCGCAGCGCGTCGGAGAACGCGATCTGCATGCCCGCGAAGATGTTGGCCAGCGACGACTGCGCGGCGAGGCCGGCGACGATCGACAGCACGCCCGCCGAAGCCATCAATGACGCGCCGATCGCCCGGAACTGGGGGAACGTCAGGAGCGCCCCGGCCAGGGCACAGATCCAGATCACGGCCAGGCCCACGCGCATGACGATCTGCAACTGGGTGCGGATCCTGCGGAAGTGGGGCGTCTCCTCGGCGTCGTCCTCGCGGCTGAGGAGTGTCTCGCCGATGGCCCTGATCACTCCGGTGAGCAGGAAGGCGGCGGCGAAGATCATCAGGATGAGGAACACCTGGAGGAAGATCGGCCGCCACTCGGGCGCGGCCTTCAGCACGCGCGGGCGGGTGACGAACGCCACAGCGAGCCCAGCGCCGAGCAGGATGAAGAAGATCCGTTGCGGCAGCCTCATGCGCCGGATGACGAACTTGCGGGTGCGGCGTTTGACGATGAGCCTCAGCAGGGCCGTCAGGATGAGCGACACGATGAAACCTGCGAGGAGCCCGAGCCCTGCCCAGAGCAGCACCGTCAGCAGGTCGAGCGTGTCGGGAGTCATGGTGAGAGCCTAGTCGCCGGACTCCTGCGGGGTCTCGCGATCCGTGCGCAGCGAGAGGGCGGCGAAGGAGTCCGACGTGGTGAAGGCCCCCTGCCAGCGGCCGTTGGTGAACAGCATCGACTGGTTCTTGTCCGCCGTGATCGTGAAGCCCATGCCCGCGAGGTTCTCGCGGAGGTACGCGGCGATGTCCTGCCCGGAGGGGGAGGAGAACACCGCGGTGACGTTGTTGTAGGAATCGATGCGGTCCGTGATCGACGCGTGGAGCGGGACGGAGAACATCTCCGGCGCGTTGACGTAGCCCAGCGAGCTGAGCAGGACGCCACCCTCCGGCGCGTCGCTCACGAGCGGCGACGACGCCGGGGCGGAGGGGGAAGGTTGCGGTGCGGCGGAGCACCCCACCAGGGCGAGCGCTGCCACCAGGGCGATTCCGATCCGTTGCACGGGGACGATCCTAGGCCACGTCCGAACCCCGGCCCGTCGCCTAGGAACGCTGGTCCACCCACAGCGAGTGCCAGGGCACGCCGGAGTCGATCACCATCTGCCGAACCAGCGGCATCGAGATCCCGACGACGTTGAAGGGGTCGCCCTCGATGGACGTCACGAACGCGCCGCCCAAGCCGTCGATCGTGAACGCACCGGCCACCCGCTGGGGCTCTCCGGTGGCCGCGTAGGCCCGGATCTCCTCATCGGACAGGTCCGCGAAGCGCACCATGGTGGAGCCGACCCGCGTCTGCTCCGAATACCGCTCACCCTGATGCACGACGATGTGGTGGCCGGTGTGCAACAGGCCCTCATGCCCGCGCATCCGCTGCCAGCGGGCGATGGCCGCTTCCTCCGTACCGGGCTTGCCGTGCGCCCGGCCCTCGAACTCCAGGACCGTGTCACACGCGAAGAGCACGAAGTCGCCCACGAGGTGGGGCACGACGGTGCTGCCCTTGGCCTCCGCGAGCCTGGCCGCCAGGCGGGTGGGCACCGGATCGACGATCTGACTCTCGTCGAAACCGGACACCACCACCTCGGGATCCAGGCCCGCGTTGCGCAGGACCTGCAGTCGCGCCGGCGACTTCGAAGCCAGAATCACCCGCATCTGATCACATGCGGTTGAACGTACGCCACGCCTCGCGGCCCGTGATCAACGGGCCGCGGACGGTGCGGTAGTAGGACTTCCAGCCGCCGGCCAGCGGGCGGTCGGCCGCCGAGCGCAACGTCTCACGCCGGGCGGAGGCCACGAGCACGGCGGTGACCGCGGCCATCTCCTCCTCGGTGAGAGTGGCCTTGCCGAATTCGAGCGAGCCGGTCACAGCGGGATGTTCCCGTGCTTCTTCGGCGGCAGCACCTCGCGCTTCGAACGCAGCAGGCGCAGCGCCCGGATGACCTGGGCCCTGGTCTCGTGCGGGTAGATCACCTGATCGACGTAGCCGCGGTCCGCCGCGACATACGGGTTGGTCAGCTCGTCGTCGTACTCCTGGATCAGGCGCGCGCGCTCCTCCTCGGGGTTCTCCGCGTTGCTGAGTTGCTTGCGGTAGAGGACGTTGACGGCACCCTGGGCACCCATCACCGCGATCTGCGCCGTCGGCCACGCCAGGTTGATGTCGGCACCCAGGTGCTTGGAACCCATGACCACGTACGCGCCGCCGTAGGCCTTGCGGGTGATGACGGTCAGCAGCGGGACGGTGGCCTCGGCGTAGGCGTAGATGAGCTTCGCGCCGCGGCGGATGATGCCGTTGTGCTCCTGGCCGACGCCGGGGAGGAAGCCGGGCACGTCGACGAAGGTCAGCACCGGGATGTTGAACGCGTCACAGGTGCGCACGAACCGGGCGGCCTTCTCGGCGGAGTCGATGTCGAGGCAGCCGGCGAACACCGTCGGCTGGTTCGCGACGATGCCGATCGAGCGGCCCTCGATGCGGCCGAAGCCGACGATGATCGAGCCCGCGAACAACGGCATGACCTCGAGGAACTCGTCGTCGTCGAGGACGTTGCGGATCACCTCGCGCATGTCGTAGGGCTGGTTAGCGGCGTCGGGGATGAGCAGGTCGAGCTCGCGGTCGTGGTCCGTGATGGTCAGGTCGACCTCGTCGTCGTCCCAGACCGGCGGATCCTCCAGGTTGTTCTGGGGGAGGTAGCTGATGAGGTCGCGCACGTACTCGATGGCGTCGTTCTCGTCGGCGGCCAGGTAATGGGCGTTGCCCGACTTCGTGTTGTGCGTGCGTCCGCCGCCCAACTCCTCCATCGAGACGTCCTCGCCGGTGACGGTCTTGATGACCTCCGGCCCGGTGATGAACATCTGCGAGGTTTGGTCCACCATCACGACGAAATCCGTCAGCGCCGGGCCGTAGACGTGACCACCGGCGGCGGCACCCATGATCAACGAGATCTGGGGGATCACCCCGGAGGCGACGGTGTTGCGCTTGAAGATCTCCCCGTAGAGCGCCAGCGAGACGACACCCTCCTGGATGCGTGCGCCACCGCCCTCGTTGATCCCGATGAGTGGCACCCCGGTCTTCATGGCGAAGTCCTGGATCTTGACGATCTTTTCGCCGTACACCTGGCCGAGCGCGCCACCGAAGATGGTGACGTCCTGGCTGAAGATGCACACCGGGCGGCCATGGATGGACCCGGTTCCGGTGATGACGCCGTCGCCGAAGGGGCGGCGGGCATCCATACCGAATGCGCTAGTACGGTGGCGAGAGAACTGGTCGAATTCCGCGAAAGAACCCTCATCGAGGAGGGCCATGACCCGTTCGCGGGCAGTCATCTTGCCCTTGGCATGCTGCTTCTCCACGGCTGCGGCGGACCCGGCGTGCACGGCTTCATCGATGCGCACTCCGAGATTGGCAATCCTACCGGCGGTGGTGTGGATGTCGATCTCCATGGCCTTCACCATAGCGGGATTGAACTTCGCTCAATTCCCTTGCTCAACTTTGACACAGGCAGGCGCTGACACCGGCCCTACGATGAGTCGGTGACCGCCGAACTGCCCGACGCCGAATCCATCCGCAGCCTCCTCGAACCGGGTACCCCGTTCACCCGCGTCGAGGTGGTCGACAGCACCGGCTCCACGAACGCAGACCTCTCGAAGCGCGCGCACAACGGCGAGGCTGAAGGCGCCGCGCTCATCTCCATGGAGCAGACGGCGGGGAGGGGGCGGCTCGACAGGCAGTGGGTCTCACCGCACGGCTCGTCCATCTCGCTCTCCGTGCTCCTCAAGCCCAGGCCGGAGTTCCAGCACTGGGGCTGGCTCTCGCTGCTGGCGGGCATGGCGGTGTCGTCGGCGCTGGCCGAACTCGCGCCGGACCCCCTCCGCGTCACACTCAAGTGGCCCAACGACGTACTCATCGGGGGCAAGAAGGTCTGCGGCATCCTGTCGGAGCGCGTCGAGCAGCCCGACGGGGCACGCGCCGTCGTCGGCCTCGGCATCAACGTGACGCTCACCGAGGAGCAACTGCCGGTGCCCAACGCAACGTCGCTGAGCCTAGAGGGCATCCCCACGGACCAGAGCCGCATCGTGGCGGGGGTCCTGAACCACTTCGCCCGCTTCTACGCCGCCTGGCAGCTGCGCGGCACGCTGCGGGAGGAGTACGAGTCGCGCTGCTCGTCCATCGGCGCGCAGTTGAAGGTGGTGGTCGACGGCCGGCGCACCGTGGAGGGGACCGGAAGGGGGGTCGACGTCTTCGGCAGGCTCCAGGTGGCCACCGCGTCGGGCCTCCAGACGTTCGCGGTGGGCGACGTCATCCACGCCCGCCTCGGATAGTCGGCGGCGCATGCCAGACTGTGGCCATGGCGATCAAGAGAGACCAACTGGGCCGCGACGAACACATCGTCGCCTCCATGCGCACCCACGGCAAGGTGCTGATCGTGCCGGCGTTGGTGCTGATCGTGATGGGCTCCCTCCTTGGCTTCGCCATCGCCCTCCTGCCGCCGGATTGGGAGCCCTGGGGCACCTACGCGGTGATCGCGTTGTTCCTGGTCATCGTGATCGGTGCGGTCGTCCTGCCGTTCCTGCGTTGGCTCACCTCCACGTACACCATCACGGACCGCCGCATCGTCACGCGCCGCGGCATCATCAACAAGACCGGCCATGACCTGCCGCTGCGCCGCATCAACAACGTCAACTACGAGCGCTCGATGACGGACCGCATGCTCGGCTGCGGCACGCTCATCCTGGAGACGGCCGCGGGGCAGCCCCTGGCGCTGCCGGACGTGCCGCACGTGGAGCGCGTCCACGTGACCATCAACGATCTGCTCTACGACATGCATGGGGCACCGGACACCTCCGACGAGTAGTCTTCGCGGGTGACTCGACGCTACTCACTGGCCATCGCCGGAGGCGGGCAGCTGGCCCGCATGATGCAGCAGGCGGCCATTCCGCTGGGGATCGACGTGCGGCTGCTCGCCGAGGGGCCGGCCGTTTCCGCGGCCCAGGTGGTACCCGCCCACACCGTCGGCGACTACCGCAGCCTCGACACCCTCGTGGAGTTCGTCGACGGCGCGGACGTGCTGACCTTCGACCATGAGCACGTGCCCACAAGACACCTCGACATCCTGGCCGAGCACGTCGCCGTGCGCCCTGGCTCCGCCGCGCTGCGGTTCGCGCAGGACAAGGCGGAGATGCGCGAGAAGATGGCGGAGCTGGGGATCGCCTGCCCCGCGTTCGCCGTCGCAGACTCGCCGCGGGACCTCATCGCGTTCGGCGACAGCCAGGGCTGGCCGGTGATCGCCAAGGCCTCCCGCGGCGGCTACGACGGCAAGGGCGTCTGGAAGCTGAACGGACCCGAAGATGCCGGCGAACCGTTCGCGAACCTGCCCGAGACGTCCGCGGGTGAGCGGGTCAGGATCGTGGCGGAGGAGTTCATCGACTTCACCAGGGAGCTGTCCGCCATCGTCGTGCGCTCCCCCTCGGGGCAGGTGGTGGCCTATCCCATCAGCGAGACACTGCAGGAGCAGGGCATCTGCGTCGAGACCGTCACCCCCGCCCCCGGCATGAGCGACGAGGTCGCGGCGGGGCTCCAGCAGATGGCCGTGCGCATCGCCACCGAACTCGGCGTCGTGGGCGTCCTCGCCGTCGAACTCATGGAGGCCCGCGACGGCCGCATCGTCGTCAACGAGCTGGCCATGCGGCCGCACAACACCGGGCACTGGACCATCGACGGGGCGCTCACGAGCCAGTTCGAGAACCACATCCGCGCCGCCCTCGACCTGCCGCTCGGCTCACCCGCCATGCGCTCAGACGTCGTCGTGATGACCAACGTGCTCGGCGGCGCCGAGGATGACCTCACCGGAGCGCTGCAGCACGTGTTCGCCCGTGACCGCGAGGTGCGCGTGCACCTCTACGGCAAGGAGGTCACGCCCGGCCGTAAGGTGGGGCACGTCACCTGCTTCGGCACCTCGCTCGACGATGTGCGTCGTCGCGCGCGGCACGCCGCGCACTACCTGATGGGAGACCCCGATGCCTGAGCCGCTCGTCTCGATCGTGATGGGATCTGATTCGGACTGGCCCACGATGTCCGCCGCGGCCGACGCGTTGGCCGAGTTCGGCGTCGCCTACGAGGCGGATGTCGTGTCCGCCCACCGGATGCCGGAGGACATGGTGCGCTTCGGGCGCGAGGCGCACGAGCGCGGCATCAAGGTGATCATCGCCGGCGCGGGCGGAGCGGCGCACCTGCCGGGCATGCTCGCGTCGCTGACCCCGCTGCCGGTCATCGGCGTGCCGGTTGCCCTGAAGTACCTCGACGGGATGGATTCGCTGCTCTCGATCGTGCAGATGCCGGCGGGGGTCCCCGTCGCCACCGTCGCCATCGGCAACGCCCGCAACGCCGGCCTGCTGGCGGTACGGATGCTCGCCGTCGGCGACGAGGCACTGCTCGAGCGGATGCTCGACTTCCAGGACCAGCTCCGGGACGCGGCGCACGCGAAAGGCGCCGTCGTCCGCGAAGCCAGCGGTTCCTAGTTGAACACCACCTCGAGCCGGATGCTGCTGTCGCCGTCGTCGGCGGCTTCAACCGCCATGCCGAGGGCGCGGACAGGCTCGAGCCACTGGGTGAAGTCGGCCGAGTAGTCGCTGGCCGCCATCTCCTGGTAGAGCGGCATGCTCTTCACGGCGTTGAGGTCCACGAAGCTCAGGTTGCTGGCGTCCTGCCGGATCACTTCCGTGAAACCGGGGGAATCCCCCAGGGTGGTGGCGGGGCTGCGGATGTCGTCGATGCCCTGGCCGTACGCGAGGTAAACGGTGTCGCCGTCCTGCTCGGCGGTGAGCCCGTCGAAGCTCCCCTCGGGCATCAGGACCCGCTTGACGCCGTCCAGCAGTTCGAGCTGACGGGCAGGATCGTCGCTGACGAACTTGGCTCCCACCACGGGTTCGCCCTGACCGTCCATGCCGATGGTGACGCCCATCTGGCGGCCCATGAGGGCCTGCAGGTCTGCGGCCGACATGATGCCGAGCGACTCGAGGTCCGGGGTCAGGCCGGCTGCCTCGAAGGACCGCCAGGACTGCTCATAGGACTCTGTGGAGGCGGCGCCCGCCACGGCGGCGAACACGCCTCCGGGAAGTTCACTCGCGAAGGCGCGAATGTCGTCGAGTTCCGGTTGCGGGTAGTTTGGCGCGAAGAACTGCCCGTCGAGGATGACACGGTCGTCGTCCACCTTGAGGCCTGCGGCGCCGTGTGAGCCGCGGAGGGCCTCGACGTCGGTCATGGGGGAGAGGCCGGGCCCGCTCTGGCTGATCAGCATGTCGATGGCCTCGGAGCCTGCCCAGAAGGTCGCCAGGCTGCCCGTACCGAGCTTGGCCATGTCCGCCTTGTAGTCCTGGTCATCCGCCAGCGACGACTCGCTGATCGCCGCGGCGTCCAGGCCGAGGTCCGTGCTGGTGATCACCAGCACGTCGTCGACGAAGAAGTACTCGTTCTCGGCGGCGGCCTGAGCCGCAGCGAACGCCCCGGCCTTCTCCTTGTCGGTGGTCTCGACGGCCACCACGACCTGGTCGCCGAAGCCCGAGGCGCTGTCCGGTGCCGAGCCCAGGAACCCGAGGGCGACGGAGTTGCCGAGCCACGGCTCGACCTCCTCATAGGACGGCTTGTCCCCGGAATCGTCCGGGATGAGGTCCCACAGTGCCCGCTTGTAATCTGTGGTCTCCGACATCTCCTCGCCCACCGGGAACTTGTTGACGATGCGGGCGAGCTTCAACTGGTCTGCCGGCGCCGGCGCCAGGTTCAGCTCGATGGCCATCGCCACGGTGGAGGGGAGGCCCTTGGCCGCCGCAGGCGTGGCACCGCGGAAGAACGTCAGGCTGAACGCCACGCCACCGAGCACCAACGCGAGAGCCAGGGCCCCGGCGACGATCGCCGGGGTCTTCGACCTCTTCTTCACGGGAGCAGCTGCGTACGGCTGGTACTGGCCCGGGAGCTGTTGCGGGGGCGTGCCCCACTGCCCCTGCTGCGGCGGAGGAGTGCCCCACTGCCCCTGCTGCGGCGGAGGAGTGCCCCACGGCGCCGGCTGCTGCGGGCGGGGCTGCTGGAAGGACGGACTCTGGGGCTGGCCCTGCAGACCCTGCTGCGGCGGCTGTTGCGGGGCGCGACCCCACTGCGGCTGGGGAGGCTGTGGACCGTTGGGTTGCCAGCCGGGTGGTGGGTTCTGGGTCACGGTGTTCTCCTGCGCGCAGTGGGTGGGCTGTGCTTCGAGGATAGGTCCACCGCAGACCAGTGACCGCTACTGCCGGTACTTCTCCAAGTCGGCCGTATTGCCGACAGCCATCGCCCCGAAGATTTCGTCAGCAGCTGCGTCGTCCCAGATGACGGACGAGCCGACGCTGGTGTTCGCCACGCTGCCGGGGACGGTCAGGCTGAGCCCGGAACCGGTCATCACGCTGAAGAAGCCCGTTCCCACCTGCGCCATGGATCCCAGGCCGGTGTCCTCGCCACGCGCGAGCGACTTCGAGGCCGCCATGTTGACCTTCCAGTACCGCACCGGATTGAGCACGGTGAGGGGGTTTGCGACCTTTTTCATGATGGCGCCGATGGTCTCGCGCTGACGCTCGACCCGGCCGAAGTCGCCGTTCGGGTCCGCCTTGCGCATCCGCACGTAGCCCAGCGCGGTGACGCCGTCGACCGTCTGGCAACCCTTGGAGAGCGTGATGTGGGCGTCCTCGTCGTCGATGTCGAACTTCGGGCACACCTCGATCCCGCCGACGGCGTCCACCACGTCCACGACGCCGAGCATGCCCACCTCGAGGTAGCCGTCGATGCGCACGCCGGTGTTCAGTTCGATGGTCTCGATGAGCAGGGGAGCGCCGCCGAAGGCGTAGGCGGCGTTGAGCTTGTTCTTCTTGCGGCCGGGGATCTGGACGATGGAGTCGCGCGGGAGGCTCAGCAGCACCGGCTCACCCTCGGTGGGGGTGTGCAGCAGCATCATCGTGTCCGTCCGGCGACCGTCGGTGGTGCCGGTGCGCAGCCTCGACCAGTCCTCGGCGCTCAGGTCTTCGCGGCCGTCGGAGCCGACGAGGAGGATGGTGCTGCCCGGCTGCTCCGCGGGGCGCTCGCCGGCGGACGCCGTGTCCACCGTGGTGCCGGCCGTCCAGGCGTAGAGCGGGGTGCCGATCAGGAAGGCCAGCCACAGGATGAGGGCGAAGCCCAGCAGACGGAGCGGCCGGAAACGACGGCGCTTCCTGGGTCGGCCAACCGGGGGAGCGGCAGGCGGAGCGGTGGGCGGCTGCGACGGCGGGCCGGCCTTGGCGGCCGGCTGCGGCCCGGCGGTGCCCTGCGGATAGCCGGCGCCGCGCTCGCGACGGGCGTCGTTGCGGCGCATGTTCTCCACCTCGTCGGGACGGAGCACCGAGGTCTCTTCGTCCTTCTCGTCCCGGTAGAGCCAGTTCATGTCGTCGTCTCCTCGTGGCACTCGCCATCCCCTTTCCGCGTGCCCAAGGGTACCCATTAGTGCGCCAACGACGGCATCGCGGCGTGGCGCTACCGGGCTGAGGGGAACCTGCGGGTGAGGATGGAAATCAGCCTTCCCCGAGGAGATCACCAGTGCCGTCCACCAAGACCGCAGCCGCCAAGAGCGTGCAGGCCCGCCGCGCCTTCGGCTTCGTCCTGATGTCCGCACTGTTCCCGGGCTCGGTGCAGTGGTTCGCCGGCAACCGCGCGGTGGGCCGCGTGGCCGGCCGCGTCTACGGCGCCGCCCTGGCCCTGCTGGTGCTGATGGTGCTGGGCCTGCTCCTGTTCCGTGGCCCCACCGTCGGGCTGCTGCTCAACCCCGCCGCGACCACCGTCGTGCGCGTGGTCCTCTGGGCCCTCTTCGCCGGCTGGGGGCTGCTCCTGGTGGACGCCTGGCGGCTGGCCGCGCCCCTGCGCCTCGGGCAGGGCACCCGGCTCACCCTCACCGTCACCACCCTGGCGCTCGCGCTGGGGGTCGGCGGCATCACCACCGTCGCCGCCAGCGGTTTCCAGGCCGCCGGGAACGTCGGCGTCGTGCTGCAGGGCGGCGGCGACACCGACGAGAAGGCCGGCCGCTACAACGTGCTGTTGCTCGGGGTCGACGCGGCTGAAGGCCGCGACGGCCTGCGCCCGGATTCGATCAACGTGGCCTCCGTGGACGCGGAGACCGGGCGCACCGTACTGTTCGGGCTGCCGCGCAACCTGCAGAAGGTGCGCTTCCCGGACTCCTCCCCGCTGCGGGCCCTCTACGCCGAGGGGTACGTCTGCCCCGACAACGCCTGCCTGCTCAACGGGGTCTACACCCTGGGCGAGCAGCATGCCGATCTCTACCCCGGCGAGGCGGACCCGGGCCTCCAGGCGATGAAGGAGGCCATCAGCGAGACCCTCGGCCTCGAACTCAACTACTTCGCGATGATCGACATGGCCGGTTTCCAGAACCTCATCAACGCCATGGGCGGCATCCGGCTCAACATCACCAAGCCCATCCCGATGGGCGGCGGCGGAAGCAACATCCACGGCTACATCGAGCCCGGCGACGACGTCCGGCTCGACGGCTACCAGGCGCTCTGGTTCGCCCGCTCCCGGGCGGAGAGCAGCGACTATGAGCGCATGGTGCGCCAGAAGTGCGTGATGTCGGCGATGGCCAACCAGCTGGACCCCATGACGGTGGCCACGAAGTTCGTCGAACTGTCCAAGGCGGGCGGCGACGTGCTGCGCACCGACGTCGGCACGGGCGAGATCACCCGCCTGGCCGAGTTGGCCCTGCAGGCCAAGGAACTCAGCATCGTCTCCGTCAACTTCACGCCCCCGCTGATCGTCACGGGGGACCCGGATTTCGACCTGATCCGCAGTACGGTCCGCGACAGGATCGACGCGTCCGAAGCGCTCGACGAGGTGACGGGGTCGCCGGCCCCGGCGGCCTCCCCGGATGCCGCCACCACGCAGGCCGCCCCCGTTGCGGCGTCTCCTGTGGCGTCCTCCGAGGCCCCAGCCGCCGAGGGCGGCGAACCCACCACCGACAGCGCGGATCCCGCCCCTGTCGAGGCCGCCGGCGCCGAGGTGGAGGCCGACGAATCGGTCAGTGACGCTGGCGACCTTGAGCTGGTCTGCTCGGTTCCGTGAGCCACGCCCACTAAAGTGGGCGCCGGAGAAGGGAGTCCGCAGCGTGCAGCAGAGCGTCAGCGTGGTGATGCCGATCCGCAACGAGGAACCACACCTCACGGCGGCCGTCGAGCGGGTCCTCAGCCAGGGTTATCCGGGCGACCTGGAGATCCTGCTCGCAGTGGCTCCCAGCACAGACCGCACCAGGGAGATCGCCGACCAGCTGGCGGCCGCTGACCCGCGCATCCGGGTTCTCGACAACCCGGAGGGGTACACCCCCGTCGGGCTCAACATCGCCATCCACGCGGCACGGCACCCCGTCATCGTGCGTGTCGACGGGCACGGTGAGCTGAGCCCCGGCTACATCGCCACCGCGGTGCGCCTCCTCGAGGAGACGGGCGCCGCCAACGTGGGCGGCCGGATGGACGCGCAGGGCACCTCGGCCCTCTCGGAGGCCATCGCCGCCGCGTACAACTCCCGCCTGGGCCTCGGGGGCGGTGGGTTCCACCTCGCCGACACCCCGCCCGGGCCGGCCGACACCGTGTTCCTCGGCGTGTTCCGCCGCGAGGTGCTGGAGGAGATCGGCGGATTCGACGAGACGCTCCACCGCGCCCAGGACTGGGAACTGAACTACCGGCTCCGCACCGCCGGCCACCTCGTCTACTTCTCCCCGGACCTGCGCGTCGTCTACCGTCCCCGCAACAGCTACGAGGCGCTCGCCAAGCAGTTCTTCACCACCGGCCAGTGGCGCCGCGAAGTGATCCGCCGCCATCCGGAGACCGCCTCGCTGCGCTATCTCGCCCCGCCGTTCGCGGTGCTGGGCATGGGCGGCGGTCTCCTCGGGGGTCTGCTCGGCCTCGTGCTGCGCAACCGGCTGCTCACCGCGCTCCTCGTGGCGCCGCTGGTCTACATGTCGTTCCTGACGGTGGCCACCGCAACGATGGAGACCACGGCGCGGGCCCGCACCCGCCTGCCGCTCGTGCTCGCGATCATGCACGTGGCGTGGGGCGCGGGCTTCGTCCGTGGTCTGCCGGATCGCGCTGACACCCTGGGATGAGTGCCCCGCAGGAACGTGCCAAGATGGATCCCATGAGTTGGCAGACCCCGGAGCCCGCATCGCGCGGGACTGATTCCCGGGCTGCCACCGAAGTACTCCTGCAAGCCCAACGACTGGCAGACAGGCTGCGCGAAGAGGCCCAGTCAGAGGCAGACCGCATCCGCACCGAAACCGTCGAACTCACCCAGCAGCGCGATGAACTGGCGGGCGAGGTCACCTTCGCCCGCCGTCGGCTGGAGGAGGCGAAGGCGGACGCCCAGCGCACGCTGTCAGACGCCGTCGCGCAGGCCGGCGCCATCAGCGGACGTGCCCAGGAAGGTGCCGACGAGGTCGTCGCTGAAGCGCGTGCCGATGCGGAGCGCATCGTCGCCGAAGCCCAGAGCCGGGCTGCGCGCCAGCTCGAGGACGCAACCGCGGAGGCCGCACGCATCAGGGCGGAGGTGTCGGCCTGGCGCGAGAAGGTCGAGGTGGAGGGGCACGCCGCCCGCGCCCTCGTCGACGACGAACTCACAGCCCAGCGCGCAGCGCACGACGAGCGCATCGCCAGGGAACAGGCCGAAGCGGACCAGGAACTCGCCGCCCGCCGGGAAGAGATGCAGCGGCTGGAGGACGAGGCCGCAGCGCGGCTCGCCGCCGAGCGCGAAGCCGTGGAGCGGGAGATGACGCAGCTGCGCGAGGAGACGGCGGGCCAGGTGGCCCGGCTGACGTCCGAGGCGCAGCGGCAGGCCGACGCGCAACTCGCGGCGGCCTCCAGCCAGATGGAGTGGGCCCAGACCACCGTCGCGGCGCTGCTCGACGGCGCGCGCGTGGACGTGGCGCGCCGCAAGCAGCAGGCGCACCTCGACCAGGCCCGCCGCACGGCGGAGCTGAGAGCCAAGCTGTCGGCCACCACCCAGCGTTCCGTGAACGCAGCCCGCCAGCGGCTGCGCGCGGCAGACGTGGAGGCGCACGACACCCGCGGCAGGGCCGACGCCGAACTCGCCGCCGCCGCACAGCACGCCCAGCGCACCCGGGCGGAGGCGGACCAGCAGGCTGCCGACACCGTGGAACGGGCGAAGCGCGAAGCGGAGGCGATCGTGCAGCGGGCGGATCAGCGCATGACGGAGGCTGAAGCCAGCTCCGAGATGCTCCGCGAGCAGCTCACGGCAGAGCTCGAGCGCACCCAGAAGGCGTCCTACGAACGCACCCGCGCCACCCGCGAGGAGGCCGTCCGCCTCCTGTCCGACGCGCGGGTCGAGGCCGAGACCATCCGCACGCAGGCCCGCGACATGCTGGCCGCTGCCCGGCAGGAAGTCGCGGGGCTGACGAAGCGCCGCGACGACATCACCCTGCAACTCAATTCGCTCTCCGGCGTGATCGAAGCGCTGTCAGTGCCAGGTACCACCACTCAAGACGAGGAACACTCATGAGCTCCACTTTCCGCACCGTGCTTCGTGGCTACGAGCCGGCCCAGGTCGACGCCGAGATCGCCACGCTGCAGCAGGCGCTGGATTCCGCCCGCGCAGAGCTGGGTGAGTTCACCATCCGCCTCAAGGAGGCCGCCGCGGAGCGCGAGCAACTGGCCCAGGAACTGGCCGCCGCCAAGAGCCGATCCGAGGAGCAGTCCCGCGCCGCGTCCATGGTGTCGCGCCCGGCCTTCACCGATCTCGGCGAGCGCGTGGGCCGCATCCTCACCCTGGCCGAGGAAGAGGCCGAGGAGATGAAACGGGCGGCGAAGGAGAAGGCCAACCAGCTCGTCGAGGACGCGCAGAAGAGGGCCCAGGCCGCGCTGACCGAGGCCGACCGGTACGCCGTCGACACGCGCAGCTCCGCAGACGCCGACGCCGAGGCGAAGCTCACCGGCGCCCAGCGCCGGGCCGACGAGATCCTCGACAACGCGGACCGCGAGGCCGCGGCCCGTCGCGAAGAGGCCGAGGCCGTCTACGAGTCCCAGCAGGCCCGCGCCGCCCAGGCCGCCGCGGACTTCGAGCGGACGCTGTCCGAACGCCGCAACGCCGCCACCGCAGACTTCAACCTGGCCATGGGCCAGCGCGAGGAGCAGCTCACTGCCGCCGAGGAGAACCTGCGCGGCGCCGAGAACGACGCGCTGCGCGTGATCGCCGACGCCAACACGCAGGCCGAATCCATCCGCAACAAGGCGCAGGCCGAGGCCGACGAGCTGATCGGGGAGGCCCGCACGCAGGCAGACCGGATCCGCCGCGACTCGGACCGCGAACTGTCGGCGCTGACCCAGCGTCGCGATTCGATTACGGCGCAACTGTCCAATGTGCGCCAGATGCTTGCCACACTGGGTGGAGGCGCCGCGCTCGCGGTGGTCGACAACCAGGAGGCAGCCATGTCACAGAACCAGGCAGATCCGGCGAACGTGGATCATCAGCACGACGACGATGATCGCGTCCACGCCCAGGAGGCATCCGAAGGCGCGAAGAACGAGGGCGAGACCCATCCTGACAACCGCGTCCACGATCAGGACCCGGCAGAGGGCGCCGAAGACATTCAGTGAGTGACGCGCTCGTCGGCACCGATCCGGGCGGCTTCGTCGTCTGAGGTGTTGACGGCCACGACGGTTGAGCCGGTGCCCAGCACCGGCGCAACCAACGCACGCGCCACCGTCTCCCACCCGGGTGCCGGGTCACGCAGCAGCACGCGCCCGTCGCTCGCGCCCACTTCCGGGGCGGCGGCGCCGTCCCAGGAGAAGGACTCGCCGTCGAGCGCCACGTCGTGGAGGTCCGGCTGCCCGAACACCTCGCGGTAGTCGACGGCGTCCACGGGCGGGGTGGTGAACCCCAGGCCCAGCGGATGCAGCGAGCAGGCCACCGTGATCTCCGCGCGGCGGTCATCGCCGGGCCCCACCACCAGGAAATCCGCGCCCGTCGCGTCGCTGTTGACGGGGCAGCCCCGCTGCCAGGCGGCCGCGATCCACACCATCGTCACCCAGTGGCCGGGATGCGACGAGGCCAGCGCGACGTCGATGGGCTCGCCGTCGTCGTGCCCGAGGTCCGCGATGAGGTTGGCGGTCTTGTCCACCCAGTTGGCGAACGTGACCGCGGACAGTTCGATGCGTGAGCCTTCCGCTCCGTCGTAGTAGGTGAACAGCGGCTGCGCGCCCTGCCGGGCGACGCGCTTCTGGAGGGCGGAAACGAGCATGGGTGCAGCCTAGACGGCTAGGGTCTTTCCATGCGTTACGTCGTCATCATGGCCGGTGGGTCCGGCACGCGCCTGTGGCCGCTCTCGCGCAAGGGCAGGCCGAAGCAGTTGCTGGAGATGGTGGGCGGGAAGTCCCTGCTCCGGCTGGCCTACGAACGACTGGACGGACTCGTCGACAAGAACCGCATCCTGGTCTGCACGGGCCGCAGCTACGCCGACGACGTGGCACGCCAGCTTCCGGAACTCGCGCCCGGCAACATCCTGGGGGAGCCCGAGGGCCGCGACTCCCTCAACGCGGTGGCCTGGTCCGCAGCCGTCGTCGCGGACCGTGATCCCGACGGGGTGGTCGCCATGGTGACGGCTGACCAGATCATCGAACCCGTCGACGAGTTCCAACGTTCCTTGTCGCTCGCCTTCGACGTCGCGGAGGCCCGCCCCAACGCGCTGGTCACCCTCGGCGTCGTGCCCACCTCGCCGCACACCGGCTACGGCTACCTGCACCGCGCGGACGAACTCGAGGGCTTCAGCGGAGTCCACCGCGTCGCGGAGTTCAAGGAGAAGCCCAGCCGGGACGTCGCCGTCGCATACGTGAACTCGGGGGAGTACTGGTGGAACGCCGGCATGTTCGTCTGGCGGGCCAACACCTTGCTCAGCCAACTGGACCAGCTGCTGCCGGACACGGCCCGGACCGTGCGCGAAATCGTGGCGCATCCCGAGCGCCTGGATGAGCTGTTCCCGACCCTCCAGAAGATCTCCGTGGACTACGCGGTGATGGAGCCCGCCTCCGTGGGCAAGACCGACGCCGAGGTGGTCAGCGTCGGGCTGCACATCCATTGGAAGGACGTGGGTGGTTTCCTGTCGCTCGCGGAGTTGTTCACCCGCGACGAGCACGGCAACGCCGTCGACGGCCGGACGGTGACCCTGGATTCGTCGGGCTCGGTGCTGGTCAACGCCGCTGGGCCGGACCATGTGGTGGCCGCGCTGGGCCTGAAGAACTGTCTCGTGGTGGCCACGGAGACTGCCACGTTGGTGGCCGGCCTCGAAGATTCCGAGCGGATCCGTGAACTCGTCGAGCTGGTGCGAACCCGTGTTGGGGCAGAATACGCCTAACCCGTCCGCAGCCGTCTGGAGGAACCATGCGAGACACCCGGTTCGTGAGGCGTCTCCTCGCGGTCGTCCTGGTGGCTTCCGCGGTGGTTCACGTCAGCGCGCTGCTGCTCGTCGGGCTGGTCCTCCTCCCCGTCGGTGAGTCGGGGCGCAGCTTCCTCCTCTGGCCGCTGTCCGTGACGGCGCTCGCGGTGAGCCTCGGTGTCGTCGTCTGGGGGGCGACCACGGTGGTCCGGGTGTCTGCCATGGCGGCGTCGTCGTCGCCCCAGGATCGGCAGGCTCGAGCCCAACTCCCGCCCCCTACAGCGGCGCCCACTCCAGAGGCCCACTCGACGGTGATCAACCCCAAGCGGGAACCGGCCGGGTCGCCCCAGACGCCGTCGGAACAGCAGTCGCAGCACTCACCCGGGACATGGACGACGTCGACCACTCCCTGGCCCCGCGCCGACGAAGAGGATCCCAACGGCACCCTGATCCGTCCGCCTTACAGGGTGAGCAACCGCAATGCGTGAATAGTTTCGACGGATATCCGCCTTCCGCTTGACCGATCAAAATCACTCGTGTGTAATTCAAGGCAAGAAAGGAGGGGTACATGGACGAGACATGGGAGCTCTTCGCTGATGAGGGGACTTTTGCATGGCAGGCTGAAGCGCTGTGTGCCCAAACCGATCCGGAAGCCTTCTTCCCTGAGAAGGGTGGGTCGACCCGTGATGCGAAACGGGTCTGCCTGAGTTGCACAGTGCGCACCGAATGCCTTGAATACGCCCTCGCACACGACGAGCGTTTCGGCATCTGGGGCGGGCTTTCTGAGCGGGAGCGCCGCAAGCTCAAGCGCGCTGCCGGCTGAGCGCCTCGTGACCGAGGAACCGCAGCGCGGGGTGATCGACGACGACCTCTGGTCGTGGATCGAGCACGAAGACCCCGTCGCTGACGTCCCCGAGGTCGATCCTTCTTCTGTGGTCGCCGTCATGGTGACCCACAACGCAGCTGAATGGCTGCCCCGGCAGTTGCTGTCCGTCGCGATGCTGAGCACCCGACCCGGCCGGATCGTCGTCGTCGACACCGGCTCAACTGACGAGACTCCAGAACTGGTTGCGCGGGCCCTGGACGAGGGCGTCATTGACGACTTCCTCCGCGCCGACGCCACCACCACGTTCGGTGGCGCGGTCCATGCGGCGCTCGCGGACACCGAGCCGGAATGGATCTGGCTCCTCCACGACGACTCAGCACCCCACCGGGACGCGCTGGCGCATCTGTTGGAGGGCGCCCGCCAGGCCGACGTCGTGGTGCCCAAACTCCTGCAGCCCAAGCGCCGCAACTATCCCGAGACCCTCTCCGAGGTGGGCCAGGCCATCACACCGGGCGGGCTCCGGGTCCCCATGGTGGAGGCCGGCGACGTCGATCAGGGGCAGACCGAGCCGCGCGACGTGCTGGGCGCCTCCACCGCGGGCCTGCTGATCCGCGGCGGCACTTGGCGCGAGGTGGGTGGTCTCGCCCCGGAGGTGGAGCGGCACCGCGACGGCGTCGACTTCGGCTGGCGCGCCAACGCGCTTGGTTTCCGCGTGCTGACGTGGCCCGCGGCCTCGCTGCACCACCGGCGGGTGGGGCACACGGGGGAGCGGCCCTCGAAACAACACCCCCACCTCGACGACAGGCTGGCGGCGCTACGCATCGCGGGCGCCCGCGGGGCCTCGGGCTTCGGGCTGGCCGCAGCCTCGGTGTTCCGGGCGTTGGGCTTCCTGCTGGGCAAGTCGCCGTCGTTCGCCGCTGCGGAGATGCGCGCGCTGGGCAGGTACCAGCGCAGCTCGTCCCTCACCCGGTCGCTGAAGGACCGTTTCCCCACCGAGGACATGACGCCCTCAGACTTGCTGCCCAACCGTTGGTGGCCGGTGCGCAACGCGGCGGACAAGGTGGGCCACGGACTCTCCGAGCGCTACCGCAACCTCACCGACGTCTCGGCGGACACCTCGATCGACGAACTCACCGGCGATGACTTCGCCGGCGGGCAGATCCGCCGCAGGGTCTTCTCGCCGGTGACCGCCCTGGTCGTCGTCCTGCTCATCGCCGCGTTCATCGCCGGGCGCACCCTGCTGGGTGCAGGCCCTGTCTCGGGCGGCGGCATGCTGCCGGCGCCGTCGTCCCTCGGCGCCGCCTGGCAGGCCTACCTCACGGGCGAGGCCCCCTGGTTGGGCCTGGCCGCTTTCGCGTCTCTGGGCGGGCTCGGCAGCCCCGGCTGGTTCGCCTTCCTCGCCGTGCTGTTGACACCGCTGCTGGCCGGGTTGGCCGCCCTCGCGTTGCTGCGGCGGGTGGGACTCGCGGCGGGGCCCGCTGCCGCGGTGAGCGCGGTCTGGGCCGGCGCCACCATCCTATTGGGGCTGGTGACGGCCGGCGACGTCAGCGGCATGGTGCTCTCGGTGGCCGGGCCCTTGCTGGCTCGGGCGGTGCTCGCCGTCGTGCGGAGCGAGGCCAGCGGTGCCGAACGGCTCCGCGCGCCTGCCGGCGCCGGCTTCTGGCTCATCGTGGTGGCCTCGGTGTGGCCTGCCGCTCTCCTCTTCGTGACCATCGCGGGCGTCGCCTGGGGCGCGCGGCACCGGCACCGCGTCGTCGACGTGGTGGTGGGGGTGCTTCCCGCCTGGATCTTCTTCGCGCCCTGGCTGCCCACCCTCGCGCGCTACCCGGGGCGCCTGCTGACGGGGGTGGACCCGCTCGCCTGGCCGGACTTCCCGCCCGCCTCGTACGCGTTGGTCGTGGGTCGCATCCTCCCCTCGGGCCTACCCGTCTGGGCCAACGTGGCGTTCTTCGCTGTGCTGGGCGTCGTGGCGCTGTTCGCCGTCGCCGGGCTCAGGTACCGCCAGTGGCTCTGGACGCTGGTGGGCATCGCGGCGCCCCTGGTGCTGGGCACGCTCCTGTCTCGGCTCACGCTCGAGGTCGACGGCGGCACGGCCCGCGCGCTGCTGTCGCCGTGGGCGCTGCTCGTGGTGGCGGCGCTGCTGGCACCCGTCGTGTTCGCCGAACGGGACGCGGGCCGGAAACGGCGCGCGGCGCTGCTGGCGCTGGTCCTGGCCGCCCTGCTGGCCTTCGGCGCCTGGGGCTGGGTGGGCTTCGCCGGCCCGGTCCGTTCCACCACCAGCGTGCTGCCGGGCTATGTCCGCGACGTGATGTTCTCCCCGCGTGACACCAGGGCCCTGGCCGTCGAGCTGTCTCCGGACGGCACCGTCGACTGGAACGTCGTGGATGCGCGCCAGCCCCGCTGGGGTTCGGCGGAGCGCAATCCGGCGGGGTCCTTCGCCGGCCAGTTCACCACGCTGGTGCACGCCATCGCGAGCGGTTCCGTGCCGGACGACCTGGCTGAGCGACTGCGCCTCATGGGCGTGTCCCACGTGTGGCTGCGCGGCTTCGACGACGACCAGCGGGCCGCCATGGACAATCTGGAGGGTCTGGTGGGCGCCGCCGCGGACGACCGATCCGTCGTCTGGACGGTCAGCGGGCTGGTCTCGCGCGTGACGTACGCAGCGGAGGACCCGGAACCCGTACCCGTGACCGACGGGCACCTTCCCGAGGGCGACGACGGGCGCTACCTGGTCGTCGCAGAGCCGGCAGAGTCAGACTGGGTGGCCACGCTCAACGGCCGCGACCTTGAGCGCACCAGCGGGTTCTCCTGGGCGGCCCTGGACACCGAGATGCTCACGTTCGACGCGGGTGCCGAGGCGGGCGAACTCGTCGTCGAGCCTGCGCCGCGCGACGGCAGGTTCGTGCTGCACCTCCTGGTGATGCTGGGCCTCGCGCTGCTCGCGGCGCCCACCCTGGGGGCCGCCACGGCGGCCCGGAGGGGACAGGAATGATCAGACGGATACTCGTGACCCTCGTGGCGTTCCTGGTCATCGGTGGCCTCGCTGTGGGACTGTCGCTCCTGACCCCGGCCCGGGTGCCGGCCTCCGCGACGGTGGACCTGCCCCGCACCACGCGGATGACCTGCCTGCAGTCGGGCGACGCGCTGGCCTATTCGGCCGGGACGATGACCGCCACGGCCACGGAGTCCGGCGACCAGGTCTTCTCCCGCACCGGCTCGGGCCTGTTCGCCGGGGTGGACGGGCCGTTCGTGATCGGCGCCGATGCCCTGGCGGTCGCGGGCATCTACGCGGCCGGGCCGGCCCGCACGTTCGCGCCCTGTGCGCCCGCGGCGACGTCCGGCACCATCGTGGTCACGGAGCCGGGCGACGCCGAACTGCTGATCACCAACAGCGACGCGAACGAGGCCATCGTGGACCTCACCCTGCTCGGCCCGGACGGTGAGGTGGCCGCCATCGGTGCCCGCGGCATCGCGGTGGCCCCGGGTGTGTCCCGCAGGATCGCGCTGTCCGTGCTGTCCCCGGAGGGGCCGGTGGGCGTGTCATTCCGGGCCAGCGAGGGGCGCGTGGCCATGGCTGCGGTCAACGTCGAGGGACGCGCCGCCCGATACGTGGCGCCCACGCGCCCCGCCCTGGAGCACCTCATCGGGGGCGTGCCCCCCGGCGCGTCAGACGTGCAACTGGTGATCAGCAACCCGCGCGAGGAACGCGCCGACATCACCGTGACCGCGCTGGGCGCCACGTCGTCCTACGAACTCGCCGCCACCGCAGACCTGAGCGTCGAGCCCATGTCGAGCGTCGTGGTTCCCATCGCGGAATCGCTCGGCGGCGAGGCGAGCGCCATCCGCGTCGAATCCACCCAGGAGGTGGCCGCAGGGGTGGTGGTGAGCGGCCCGACGGGGAGCCCCGCCACCCTGGTCGACGTGGAGGCCGCACCGGAGCTGGCGGCCACCACGATGGGTGGCGCCCTCCAGATCACGAACCCGGGGACCGACCCGGTCGAGGTGAAGGTGTCTGCCGGGGAAGGGTTCACGCTGACGGTGTCGCCCGGGACCACCGTCGTGCAGGTCCTCCCCCTGGCGGCCCAGCAGCTCATCACCGTGACGGCGGACGACCCTGTGATCGCTTCGGCCGCCACGTCGGAGGCAACGGGCACCATCATCGTGCCGCTGGGCGGTGTGGCCGATGAGCCACGCTCGACCGGCAGGGCGGAGCTGGACGCCCACCTGAGGTGACCCGCCGTCCGGCGGGCGTCAGTCCCAGTCGTCCCAGTTCTCGTCGCCCCCCAGGTCTTCGATGCTCCGGCCGGTGAGCGTGCTCAACTGCTCGACGATGGTGCGGTGCACCAGGCGGCGCAATTCCGCGCGCGACGAGGCGCGGTGCTCGAGCGGACGCTCGAAGATCACGATCTGGGCCTTCCGGCCCCTGCTCGGTTCCACCGCCGCGGACAGCGGCACGCGGTCTCCCGTCCAACCGCCACGCAGGTGGGGAACCTCCTCGACCCCGACGATGATCCCGTTCAGCGCATCCGGGCAGGCACCGGCGATGTCGACCATCGCGTTGGTGACGCATTCGTTGAAGTAGTCCACGCGCGTGGGCCGGCCGAGGGGCACCGGCTTGCCCGACAGCGGGTTGGGCGTGGCCAACGGGCCCCGCATTCCGCGGTCATGTCGGTCTCTTCTGCGTGGCATGTCGCCACTCTAGTAGCGGGTGAGATACCTTGCTCGGGTGCGTTCCTGTTCCCGTACCGCGTGTGCCGCCCCGGCGGTGGCGACGATGACGTACGTCTATGCAGACTCCACGGCGGTCCTGGGGCCCCTGTCGCTGACGCCGGAACCGGGGATCTACGACCTGTGCCAGCGCCACGCGGAGCGCACCAGCCCGCCGAACGGCTGGGAGATGATCCGGCTGCCGCTCAACGGCACCGCCCCCGCCCCCACGCAGGAGACGTCCGACGACCTCATGGCGCTGGCGGATGCGGTGCGGGCCATCGGCCTACGGAATGACGACGTCGCGCCGCCGCTGACCAGCGTGGTCATCCCCGTCGTCGCCGCTGCGCCCGATCCGGCCCGTGGCGGCCACCTGCGGCTCGTCCCGACGGGCGAGTGACCAGGTTCGCTACCCTGAGCAGGTGCTTGAGCGAGACATCTTCAAGGCCAACGACATCCGCGGCATCGTCGTCGGCGACAACCCACAGTGGGACCTTGACGGGGCCCGGGCGCTGGGCGCCGCCTTCGTCGAGTTGCTCGAGCCGGAGGAATTCGTGCTCGGCCGCGACATGCGGGTGCTCGGCCGCGAACTGTCCTGGGCCTTCATCGACGGGGCGCGCCGCGCCGGCGCCTCCGTGGTGGACATCGGCCTCAGCTCGACGGACCAGCTGTGGTTCGCGTCGGGCCAGCTGAGCCTGCCCGGCGTGCAGTTCACCGCCAGCCACAACCCGTCCGAATACAACGGCATCAAGTTCTGCCTGGCGGACGCCAGGCCCGTGCCGCCGGATTTCATGAACCGGCTGCGTGACCTCGCCGCCACGGTCGAACTCGGCGACGAGGTGCGGGGCGAGGTCCGCGAACTCGACTGCCTGGAGGACTACGCGGACAAGCTCGGCGATCTGGTCCCGGCCACGGGGGAGCGCGAGCTCACCGTCGTTGTCGACGCGGGCAACGGCATGGCCGGTCACACCGCGCTGACCGCGCTGGCCGGGCGATCCCTCGACATCGTCGGCCTCTACCTCGACCTGGACGGCTCGTTCCCGAACCATCCTGCCAACCCCCTGGAGCCCGCGAACCTAGTCGACGCGCAGCGCGCCGTCGTCGACAACGACGCCGACCTCGGTCTGGTCTTCGACGGCGACGCCGACCGCTGCTTCATCATCGACGAGCAGGGCGAGGTGGTGGACCCCTCGGTCATCACCGCCATGATCGCGGTGGCGGAACTGGCGAAGCACCCCGGTTCCACCATCGTGACCAACACCATCACCTCCTGGGGCGTCGGCGAGGCCGTGGAGGCGGCCGGCGGCACCATCCGGCAGTCGCGCGTGGGCCACACCTACGTCAAGGCGCTGATGGCCGAGACCGGCGCCGTCTTCGGCGGGGAACACTCCGCGCACTACTACTTCCGCGACTTCTGGTCGGCCGACACCGGCATGCTCGCAGCGCTGCACGTGATCGAACTGCTCCGCTCCGCGGACAGGCCGCTCTCGCAGCTGGCCGCCGTCTACGACTCCTACCGCCGCTCCGGCGAACTCAACTCCACCGTCGACGACGCGGAGGCCTGCATGGACGCGGTCGCCGCCGCGTTCGAGGGCAGGGGAGAGGCGGACCGGCTCGACGGGCTGAGCGTCCGCAACCCTACGGAGGGCTGGTGGATCAACCTGCGCCCCAGCAACACCGAGCCGCTCCTGCGGCTGAACGTGGAGGCCCGCAACCAGGCCACGATGGAAGCCCTGCGCGACGAGGTGCTCGCCCTCGTCCGGGCCGGGCAGCCCGACTAAGCTGACTTCACCACTGAGGAGGAACCATGGCCGAAACTCTCGAGCTGTCGCCCGAATTCATGGCGATCGCCGCGTGCCCCGCGTGCCACGCCAAGTTCGCCGTCGACTACGACCAGCAGGAACTCGTGTGCACCAACAACGCCTGTGCGCTGGCGTACCCGGTGCGCGACGGGATCCCCGTGCTGCTCATCGACCAGGCCCGTAGCACCCAGTGAACGGCCCCCAGTTCGACGATTCGCGCCTCGAAGCTGCTGATCTCGAGCAGCACGAGGGCCTTCGCGCCCTGGCCATGGCCGGTGCCCGCATCCGGCGCGCCGCGCTGACCGAGCCGCACGGGCACCTCGAGCGGGCAGACCGCCCGCGGGGTGTGCTGGCGATGGGTGCCGAGTCCAGGCTGGTGCGCGCCGTGCTCGAGCCCGCCTGCCCGGTGCCGTTCATGGCCTGGCCGGGCCCCGGGCTGCCCGCCTGGGTGGGTCCTCTGGACCTCGCGGTCATCCTCGGGACCACGGACACCCCCGGGTGGGTGGTGCAGTGCGCCGCGGAGGCCAACCGTCGTGGCGCCACGCTGATCGTCGCCGCCCCGGAGGATTGCGAACTGACGGAGGTGACGCGCTCCAACACCACCACGCTGATTCCGCTGGAGGAGAACGACCCCGTCGCGGCCGCCGTGTCTGTGCTGGCCCAGCTGGGCGCGCTCGGGCTCGGGCCGCTGGTGTACCCCGAACATGTGGCAGACGCGGCAGACCTCGTGGCCGAGGCGTGCGCGCCCACAAGTGACCTGTCGGAGAACCCCGGCAAGGAGCTCGCGCTCGCGCTCGCGGACAGGTTGCCGCTGATCTGGGGTGGCACGACGCTGGCCGCACGTGCGTCGCGGCGCATAGCCGAAGCGGTCCGCCGCGCCTGTGGTCGCCCCGCCCTCGCCGCAGATGCGTCGGAGATCCGCACCCTGCTGACCTCCGCCCCCATCCGTGACCCGTTCGCAGACCCCTTCGACGGCGACTCCGAGACCCAGCCGGTGCTGGTCCTGCTCGACGACGACAAACTGCCGGACCGGGTGTCCGGCGTGGCGATGGACCTGGCTGACGTGGCCGAATCGCGCGGCCTGCGGGTCGCCCGCGTCTCGTCCGGCGACGCGGACCTCGGCGCCACGGACGTCGAGCGCTACATCACGTTGCTGCAGAAGGGCCTCTACGGCGCTGCTTACCTGGAGATCGGCCTGACCGCCACCGAGTGACCGATATCCTCAGCGCATGCGCAAGGTTCTCGTCCTCAACGGCCCCAACCTCGGCCGGCTCGGTACCCGTCAGCCGGAGATCTACGGCGCCATGACCTACGCCGGCCTAGCCGAGCACCTCGTCGAGACCGGTGAAGGCATGGGCCTCGAGGTCGACGTCCGGCAGACGGAGCACGAGGGCCAGATGATCGAGTGGCTCCACGAGGCGGCCGACGGTGGCCTCCCCGTCGTCCTCAACGCAGGGGCCTGGACGCACTACTCGTATGCCATCGCGGATGCTGCGGCGCTGACCACGTACGTGGAGGTGCACATCTCCAACGTGCACGCGCGCGAGGGTTTCCGGGAACACAGCGTGCTGTCGGCCAAGGCGGCCGGCATCATCATCGGCTGCGGCGTGGGTGGATATGACCTCGCGCTGGCCCACGTGGCCGCCATGTAGAGTTGGGCCCGTGGATTTTCGTGTAGCTGACCTGTCCCTGGCCGACTTCGGCCGCAAGGAGATCACCCTCGCCGAGCATGAGATGCCCGGCCTCATGGCCATGCGCGAACGGTTCGGTGACTCCAAGCCGCTGAAGGGCGCCCGGATCGCCGGGTCGCTGCACATGACCATCCAGACAGCGGTGCTGATCGAGACCCTCGTGGCGCTGGGCGCCGACGTGCGCTGGGCCTCGTGCAACATCTTCTCCACCCAGGACCACGCGGCCGCGGCCATCGCCGTCGGCCCCGACGGCACGCCGGACAACCCGCAGGGTGTCCCGGTGTTCGCGTGGAAGGGCGAGACGCTGGAGGAGTACTGGTGGTGCACCCGCCAGATCCTCGAATGGCCGGACGGCCGGCACCCCAACATGATCCTCGACGACGGAGGCGACGCCACGCTGCTCGTCCACCAGGGCGTCGGAGCCCAGCGCGCGGGCGAGGCCCCGGCTGACGCCGACGACGACTCCCACGAGTTCCGCGTCGTCAAGCAGACCCTGCGCGACGCGTTCGGTCAGGTGGACTGGGAGGCCCTCGCCGCGTCGATCCAGGGCGTGACCGAGGAGACCACCACCGGAGTGCACCGCCTCTACGAGATGTCGAAGAACGGCACGCTGCTGTTCCCGGCCATCAACGTCAACGACTCGGTCACCAAGTCCAAGTTCGACAACCGGTACGGCTGCCGTCATTCGCTCATCGACGGCATCAACCGCGCCACCGACGTGCTGATCGGCGGCAAGGTCGCCGTCGTGTGCGGCTACGGCGACGTCGGCAAGGGCTGTGCGGAGTCGCTGCGCGGCCAGGGCGCCCGGGTCGTCGTGACGGAGGTGGACCCCATCTGCGCGCTGCAGGCCGCGATGGACGGCTACCAGGTCACCACGCTCGACGACGTGGTGGACACCGCAGACATCTTCGTCACCGCCACCGGCTGCCTCAACGTCATCTCGCACGAGCAGATGGCCCGCATGAAGCACCAGGCCATCGTCGGCAACATCGGCCACTTCGACAACGAGATCGACATGGCCGGCCTCGAGGCCCGCACGGATGTGCAGCGGGTCGAGATCAAGCCGCAGGTCCACGAGTGGCGCTTCGACGACGGCCACTCCGTCCTCGTCCTGTCCGAGGGGCGACTGCTGAACCTGGGCAACGCCACCGGCCACCCGTCGTTCGTGATGAGCAACTCGTTCACCAACCAGGTGCTCGCACAGATCGAGCTGTTCACCAAGCCGGCCGACTACCCGGTGGGCGTCTACGTGCTCCCGAAGCAGCTGGACGAGGAGGTGGCGCGCCTCCACCTGGGTGCGCTGGGCGTGAAGCTGACGGAACTGTCCGCCACGCAGGCCGCCTACCTGGGTGTCGACGTCGCCGGCCCGTACAAGTCCGAGTACTACCGCTACTGAGCGAACCCGCTACCGAAACGAGTCGCCGGCGAGCACCTGCTCGCCGGCGATTCTTTTGCCCAACAGTTGGTGTTACTCGCCCGGCCTCAGCGTCTGCCAGATCTCCTTGCACTCAGGGCACACCGGGAACTTGTCGGGGTTCTTGGTGGGCACCCAGACCTTGCCGCACAACGCCACGACCGGCGTGCCGGTGACCATGGCTTTCATCAGCTTGTCCTTGGGCACGTAGTGCGAGAAGCGGTCTTGGTCGCCGTCCTCGAACAACTCCGTGCGCTCGTCAACAACCGTCTGGGATCCGGGGGCCAGTTCACTCATGCGACAGATTCTACGTGGCCGCGCAGAGACACGTGCGGCACAATGGGGCGCGGCCAAGGAGGTTTCATGACGCAGGGACGGTGGGCGCTCATCGTGGGCATCATGCTGAGCGTCTTCGCGGTCGCCTTCCAGGCCATCGGCATCGCGACGGCGTTGCCCACCGTCATGGAGGACCTGGGCGCCGCCGTCCTGTACCCCTGGGCCTTCACCACCTTCGTGTCGGGCATGCTGTTGGCCGTCATCGTGGCCGGCCGGGTCACGGATCGGCGCGGCCCGTCGCTCCCCATCTATGTGGGCTTCGCGCTGTTCGGCATCGGGCTGGTGATGGGCTGGCTCGCTCCGTCGGTGTGGGTGCTGCTCGCCGGCCGCGTCGTCCAGGGCCTGGGTGCCGGCGCGCTCAACCTCACGCTGATGGTGATCGTCGCGCACGGGTTCCGGCCCGAGGACCGCCCCAAGGCCATGGCGTTGGTGTCGTTCTGTTGGCTGCTCCCGGCCTTCGTCGGCCCGCCCATCGCCGCCTGGCTGACGCTGACCAACTGGCGGCTGGTCTTCGCAGTGATGGTGCCGCTGATGGTCATCGCGTTCGCCATCACGTTGCCCGGGCTGCGGCGCGTCCAGGCGGAGTTCCACGGCGACGGCGACGTGCCGCCCGTCCCGGTCGCCGCCACCATCGCGGTGACGCTGGCGCCGTCGTTCATCCTGCTCGCCGGCCAGCCGCTGGGGCTCTGGCGTTGGGTCTCTGCCACCGCGGGTGTGGCCGCGTTGGCCTGGGGGCTCAAGCGCATCATCGCGCCCAAGGCTTTGGGGTTCGGGCCCGGTATCCCGAGCATCGTCCTGGCCCGCGCCACCCAGGCGGGCGCCTTCTTCGCGGCCGAGACCATCGTGCTGGTCACGCTCCAGCACCTGCGCGGCTACACGCCGTTCCAGGTGGGCCTCGCGCTCACCGTCGGCAGCCTCGGGTGGACCCTCGCGTCGTGGTTGCAGGCGCAGCGCTGGGTGCCCCTCAGCCGAGACGCCTTCATCACGCTGGGGGCGGCACTCTCGGCGTTCGGGATCGCGACGCTGGTGGCTTTCGCCTGGTACGCCGGGATGCCGCTGGCGGCCGCGCTGGCCGGGTGGATCGTCGCAGGGCTGGGCATGGGGCTCACGATGCCCAGCAGCTCCGTGGCGGTGATGGGGTTGTCGTCGCAGTTCGAGCAGGGGCGGCACCAGTCGTCGCTCCAACTGGCCGAATCGGTCGGTAACTCCGTGGTGACCGCGGTCGCCGGCGGCATCTACACCGCGCTGCTGTTTGGGGAGCCGAGGAAGCTCAGCTACACGGTGTCACTCGGTGCGGTGCTGCTCCTCGCGGTGGCGGCCATTGCGCTCAGCCGACGCATCGGTTGGATCGAGAACGAGTTGCGTGCTCAGCGCGTGAGCACGTAGATGGTCAGCCAGATCGTCAGGCCGAGCAGGAGCATGGCGGAACTGGTGACCCACACGTAGAACCACGGCGAGTGTGTCTCGACCGACTTCTTCGGGGCGTAGCGACCGCGGCCGATGTAGTTGTCCAGCATGGAGGCCGGGGTCTCGCTGCGAGAAGGGAGACTGCCACCGTTCTGCCTGCCGCCGCTGATCAGGGCGCCCATGGGCTGCGGCGCGGAGGGCATCTGCCCGATCACCGCCGTCGTCGAGGTGATGGGCCGCGGCTGGTACGAGTCGCCGCCGGGGAGCTTGTCCGCCAAGCGGTCCAGCACCTCCGCGAACTGGGCGGCGGTCTGGGGGCGCCGGTTGGGATCCGGCGAGAGGGCCGAGGCCATCAGCTGGTCCAGCAGTTCCGGGGCGCCGATCTGGTCCGCGATGGCGGCCGGGCCGATGGTGTGGTTGCGGCTGAGCAACTCCGCGAGCGTCTTGACCGGGAACGGCGGGCGTCCTGTCAGCAGGGCGTAGGTGACGCAGGCCAGCGAGTAGATGTCCGAGCGCTGGTCCAGCTGCGACGAGTTGGCCTGTTCCAGCGCCATGTAGGCGGGGGTGCCGGCCGTCATGGTGTCGCGGTACTCGTCCAGCAGCGACTTCGCCACGCCGAGATCTGCGAGCATCACCCGCACGCCGCCAGACGAGTTCGTGAGCAGGATGTTGCCGGGCGTGATGTCGCGGTGCACCAGTTGGTTGCGGTGCAGCACCTCGAGCGCGCGGGCGGCCTCGGCGCAGAGCCGTAGCGCCAGGCCGGGAGCCACCATGCGCTTGCGCAACTGCTCCAGCGACCCGCCGTTGGCGAGGTCCATCACGAAGTAGGGCTGCCCCCGGTCCGTGGTGCCGATGTCGTAGACCCGCACGATGCGTTCATCCGAGATCCGGCGCAGGAGGCGCGCCTCCGCCAGGAAACGGGCGCGCACATCGTCGTTGGTGGCCCAGTTATCGGCGAGCACCTTGACGGCCACCGGCACGTCGAGCGTGTCGTCCTGGCCGCGGTAGACGGTGGCGAAAGACCCGGACCCGATACGTCCGGTGATCCTGTAGCGCCCGATCATCTCCATTGCGATAAGCATTCTCCCCTAAAAACAAGCCGCCGGGGAAGTCCGCTGATCTCTGGCATCCTTGGAACCATGACGAATACCCCGCAGCAGCCCCCCGCCGGTTGGTACCCGGATCCCGCCGGATCCGGGGGTGAGAGGTTCTGGGACGGCGTTGCATGGTCGCAGTCCACCCGGGACAAGGCGGCTCCCGAGGCAGCGCCGGGCGCAGCCCCCGGTGGGTCGGCCGGGGCGTCCGGCTACGGCGCGACGCAGTCCTACGCCGGCCCCCCACAGCAGCGGGAGCAGCCCCAGCAGCAGTACAGCCAGCAGCCCTACGGGCAGCAGCCCCAGTACGGACAGCAGCCCTATCAACCGCAGTACGGGCAGCAGCCCTACGGCGGCGTGCAGGGCTACGGCGCCGGCTACGGAGCGCAGCAGCTGCCGCGTCCGGCCGGTTTCTGGTGGCGCGTGCTGGGCTTCATCATCGACGGCCTCGTCATCATGATCCCCAACTGGCTGGTGGGCGCTGCCACCGGCATCACGGCGCGCGCCACGGGCGCGATGGAGCAGTGGTTCCGCGACCTGATGGTCTGGTCCGAGAGCCAGACCACAGCGCCGCCGGACCTCCCGGCGGACTTCAATGAGGCGGTCCTCATCTTGTCCCTCATCCAAGTGGCGGTGTGGGCGGTGTACCGCATCGCCATGTACGCCTGGAAGAGCGCCACGCTCGGACAGATGGCCATCGGTGCCCGCACGGTGCCCGCCGCCAATCCGGACGCCAAGATGGGCTGGGGCACGATCGTCCTGCGCTCCATCGTGTCGCCAGTGCTCTACGCGCTGTCCTTCATCGGGCTCATCAACGGGCTCTTCGCGGCCTTCACCCCGCGCAAGCAGACACTCGCAGACCTCATCGCGCGCACCGTCGTCCTGAAGATCCGTTAGGGTCGTTGCGGTGAGCGACGTGTACCCAGGGCTTGCCCAGCTGGCGGAGAAGTTCGGCATCGCCCAGGAATTCTGGGATTGGAAGGGCCGCCACCAGGCCATTCCGGCCGAGACCATCATCGAGGTGCTCCGCGCCTTCGAGATCGACGCCTCCACCCCGCAGGCGGCCGACGACGCGCTCACCCGGCTGGAGGACGACCGCTGGCGCCGCACCCTCCCCGCGTGCACCGTGGCGGAAGAGGGCCAGGGCATCCACGTCGACGTGCACGTCCCCGCCGGGACCTCCGTCGAGATCTCGGTGCGGCTGGAATCCGGCGAGACCCGCACCACGTGGCAGTCGGAGAACGCCAGACCGGACCGGTGGGTCGACGGTGCACCCATCGGGGAGGCGACCTTCTGGCTGGGCGACGACCTGCCCATCGGTTACCACGAGATCGTGGCGCACACCGTCGCCGGCAAGCACCGGTCGTCGCTGATCATCACGCCGAGCTTCGTCGGCTTCCCCACGCGCATGCGCGGCGACCGGATCTGGGGCTACGGCACCCAGCTGTACTCGGTCACCTCCTCGCGTTCCTGGGGCATCGGCGACCTGGGCGACCTGGCAGACCTCATCACCTGGTCCGGCACGCGCCAGTTCGCCGGCTACGTGCTGATCAACCCGCTCCACGCGGCTGAGCCGGCACCCCCGATCGAGCCGTCGCCGTACCTGCCCGCCAGCCGCCGGTTCATCAACCCCATCTACATCCACCCCGAATCCATCCCCGAGTACGCCACCCTCGGCAAGGACGAGCGCAAGCGGATCAAGCTGTTGCTGGAGCAGGCGCAGGAGGCGGCCGACACCTCCGGCATCGTGGACCGCAACGCCATCTGGCCGTTGAAGCTCGAGGCCCTGCGGATCATCCACGGGGCGGGCATGCGCCCGGCCAGGCACATCGCGTTCCAGGACTTCCGCGGCCGCGAGGGCATCGGCCTGCGGTTCTTCGCACTCTGGAGCGCACTGAGCATCGAGTTCGGTCAGTTCTGGGCGGAGTGGCCGGAGGCCTACCGCTCGCCCTCGTCGCCCGCGGTGGCTGCCTTCGCGGAGGCGAACGCCGAGGAGGTGGACTTCTTCGAGTGGCTGCAGTGGGTGGCGCAGACGCAGGTGTCCGCCGCCCAGACCGTCGCCGACGAGGTGGGCATGCCGGTGGGCATCGTCACAGACCTCGCCGTCGGCGTGCACCGCTACGGCGCCGAGACGTGGATGATGCCTGACGTGTTCGCCCAAGGCATGAGCGTCGGGGCACCGCCGGACCAGTACAACCAGTCGGGGCAGGACTGGGGCCAGCCGCCCTGGCGCCCTGACCGGCTCGAGGAACTGGCCTACGAACCGTTCCGTGCCATGGTGGCGGCGGCGTTGCGCCGCGTCGGTGGCCTGCGGGTGGACCACATCATCGGCATGTTCCGCCTGTGGTGGGTGCCGCAGGGGCTGGGCCCCACCGCAGGCACCTACGTGCGCAACAACCACGAGGCCATGATCGGCATCCTGGCGTTGGAGGCGCAGCGCGCCCAGGCACTCGTCGTCGGGGAAGACCTCGGCACGGTGGAGCCCTGGGTGCGCGACTACCTCTCACGCCGTGGGCTCCTCGGCACCTCGGTGCTGTGGTTCGAATCCGGGCTGCAGGGGGAACCGCTCGACGCCCAGTGGTGGCGCGAGTACTGCATGGCCTCGGTCACCACTCACGACCTTCCGCCGACGCTGGGCTACCTCGCCGGCGACCACGTCCGGCTCCGGCATGACCTGGGGCTGCTCACGGAGCCGCTCGAGACCGAACTCGCCGCGGCGCAGCAGGAGCAGGCTGACTGGGTGACCAAGCTCATCGTCGACGGCCTGCTGGATCCCGCGCACCGCGACGACCCCGTCGAGGTCATGCTCGCGCTGCACCAATTCCTGCTGCGAACGCCGTCGAAGGTGCTGCTCGCGGCCCTCGCCGACGCGGTGGGGGAGCGCCGGGCCCAGAACCAGCCGGGCACCATCAACGAGTACCCGAACTGGCGGGTACCGCTGGGCGACGCCACCGGGCATCGCCTGGACCTGGCGGAGATCTTCCAGGCCGAGCTGCCTCGACGCCTGGCCGCGGTGATGAACGGGGTCGACAGCCAGCCCGAGTCGCGCTGGGGCTGACCCCTGGGTGAGCACGCATCCTGCGCCCTGTGGTGCGGCATACTCGGGCCAGTCGTTGAACGGAAGGTGCCCCATGTTTGATCCCGTGAAGATCTACGCGGACGAGTTCGCCCGGGTCCTCGAGCCGGGGGAACGCATCGTGGCTGCGCCGTACGTCGCCTACATGGCGGGCAGCGAGCAGACCGGCCCCGAGGACAATGTCGTCACGTTCGACATCATCGACGGTTTGACCGTGCCCCGGTGGAACCGGGCCGCCGAGTCAGCCATCTCCGGCCTGACGCTGAACGGCTCGCAGGCATCCCTGGCCGCCGACGTGGCGCGGGCTTTCGACGGACACGCCCACCTGGTGTTGACCGACGCGCGGGTGCTCGCCGTCGACCTGCCGGTGAACGGCACCCCCGTCGTCAAGGGCGCCTGGCCGCTCGATGCGGTGGCGGAGATCCGGCACGACCCACGGCTGGGGCAGCACGGCCGGCTGCGGCTCACGATGTCGGACGGCTCGATGGTGCGGCTCGTCGCAGGCCTGTTCTTCTGGCGGCGCGCCCAGCGGCTCGTCACGGCGTGGCGTGAGCTTGTCGGCCTCCCGCGGTAACAGGCTGCGCTAGCTGAGCTTGCGCAGGATCTCGTTGAGCTGGTCGTCGACGGCGGTGAGGCGTCCTTCCAGGGCAGTCATGTCCGTGTCGAAGTGGCTGAGCAGCTTGTCCAGGGTTTCGCTGAGCGGCTGGGCGTCGTCGCGCCCCACCTGCGACGAGGCGAGCGCCCGGTTCGCGGCCGCGGGCACCTGGGCAAGGGTCTCCGGCCGCACGTCCTGTACGTAGCAGGCCGTGAGACGGCGCGTCCTCGCGTCGACCTGAATGACCACCGCGCCGTCGTCAGAGGCTCCTTCGAAGGTGCGCAGCACGTCTCCCACCGGAGGCGCATCGTCGTCGGGCAGCACCCCCGTCTCGAACACCGCCCGGAGTTGCGGGGAGAGCAGGCTGCCGGATTCGACGCGGCTCTCGATGTCGCGCTCGGCGTTGGCCAGTGCGTCGTTGATGGCCTGCACGAGGGCCGTCCCGGCCTGGGCAGGCCGCTCCACGGGCCCGGCGTCGGTGGACAGCACCGACAGGCCGCCGTCGACGACGGCCGTGGCCGAGCCGTCCTGGCTGTGGCCGGTGTAGGTGGCCTCGGCGAGTGCCATCAGTTCCCTCAACTGGGGGCTGTCGAGAGCATCGCGTGGGAAATCAGACATGAGGGAATTGAAGCATGACCAGGGGTGGACCCGGCGTGACGTACGTTAGGCCGGTGACAGATTTCGCTGTGAGTTACCCGGACCTACGCGCCGCCGGAGAGCGTTTCGGCGAGATGCACGCCACAGCCAGTGACCAGGTGTCGACGCTGGGCTCGGTGCAGCTGACCCAGGCAGACTTCGGACGCGTCCCATGGTTGCAGACGCGCATCTTCGAGTCCTTCCAGGAGCACACCGCCGAGTGCACCACCGTCCTGCAGGAACTGGCTGACGTGCTGGGCTCCACGTCGGATGGGCTCCAGTTGTCCGCGGAGTCGTACGAGGCGATCGACACCGCCGCCACGGAGGCCATCAACAACTTCTTCGGGGAGGCCGGGCAGTGACCGAGTACAACAACTCCCTGGACTCCTGGTACCAGCAGTGCCCCTGGCCCGTGCAGCAGGTGCTCGAATGGCCCTACCAGAAGACCTCTGAGGCGCTGCGCTGGATCACGGGCGATCCCAACAGGGTCGCCGGCTACGCGCCCACCTACGACGCCATCGCCCAACGGGTACAGCAGCTTGGGGCGGAGGTGGAATCGGCGCGGGCCGGCATCGGGATGTGGGATGGCCAGGCACGGATGGCGTTCGACGCGAAGATGCGGCAGGTGCGGCAGAATCTCGAGTCGCTGGCGCCGGCGATCTCGCAGACGCAGGAGATCCTGCGCTCGGCCGCGGAGACCAGCGTCAGCTGCGCCAACCTGATCTTGGACATCATCCGCGGGGTCATCGAGTTCCTGGTGTCATCCCTGGCGGTGGCGGGGGCGTTGGCCGTCTTCACCGCCGGCGCGTCCGCAGTCGCCTGGGTCGCCGCGAACCTGGCCAAGGGTGCGCAGGCGTTGGCCACTGTGCTGAAGGGGGTCGAGCGGGCCGCCAAGGTGCTCCAGGCGCTGGCACGTGCCCTGACGAAGATTCAGGCCGTGATGAAGAAGGTCGCCGACGTCCTCAAGGCCATCCGCGAGCTGTTCCTGGCCATCCAGAAGGCCAAGAAGGGCGCCGGGCTGGTGGACAAGGCACTGCTCACCGCGCTGGCCGCCCCCATCAAGATCCCCACCACCCTGGCGGGCAACGCCGCGCTCGGCGGAGTCAGCGCCGTGACGGGGGTGCCGGGCCTGTCCATGCCCGGCGGCGTCGGCGAGGTGCTCAACGCCGGAGGTGACGCCACCGACGCCGTCGGAAGTTCCAACGAGGCGGTGGGTGCCGCCCGCTGACCGCGTCAGAGGTTCGTGACGATCGGTGCGGCCTGGTACGGGTTGGTCGTCACATCGCCGGCGGCGTCCAGGATGACGGTCTCCAGCGCCGGGTCTCCCTTCGAGATCCGCAGGGCGGACAGCGGCAACTCAGCCAGTGATTCGCGGTGGCGGCGACGGGCGTCGTCGAGCGTGGCGTGGTGCACCAGCTTTCCGTCCTGGTAGATGGGCACCAGGAGTTCGCGGTCGTTGCCGTCGTTGACCGGCGGGGTGCCCAGCCCGATCACCTCGGATTCGGCCCGCCCGTCGGAGCCCAGCCGGCGCATGGCGAACTTGCGGCCGCCCAGAGTGTTCTTGCCCTTGGACTTCTTACCGACCGGCACCCACGGGGCGTCGGGCGCCTCGGATTCAGCGCGGGCCACCAGCTTGTAGACGAAGCCGCACGTGGGGTGGCCGGAGCCGGTCACCAGCGACGTGCCGACGCCGTAACCGTCGACGGGGGAGCCCTGCAACTGCGCGATCTGCCATTCGTCGAGGTCTGAGGTGACCATGATCTTCGTGGCGGTGGCGCCGAGGTCGTCGAGGAGGTCTCGCGCCTGGCGGGCCATGATGGCGAGATCGCCGGAATCCAGGCGGATGGACCCGAGCCGGCCTTCCGTCAGCTCGACGCCCAGCCGGATGGCGGCCTCGACGTCGTAGGTGTCGACGAGCAGCGTGGTGTTGTCGCCCAGCGTGGCCAGTTGGGCGCGGAACGCGTCCTCTTCCGTGTCGTGCAGCAGCGTGAACGAGTGGGCGGCGGTGCCGATCGTCGGGATGCCGTGGGTGCGGCCCGCCTCGAGGTTCGACGTGGATGCGAAGCCCGCCACGTATGCGGCCCGGGCGGCGGCGACGGCTGAATATTCCTGCGTTCGGCGGGCGCCCATTTCCGCGCAGGACCGGTTGCCGGCCATCGCGGTCATCCGTGAAGCGGCGGCGGCGATGGCGGAATCGTGGTTGTAGATGCTGAGCAGGACGGTCTCCAGGAGCACCGCCTCGGCGAAGGTGCCCTCGACCGACAGGACGGGGGAGCCCGGGAAGTACACCTCTCCCTCGGGATAGCCCCAGATGTCGCCGGTGAACCGGTAGGTGGCGAGGTACTCGGCCAACTCGTCGTGGATGATGTTCTTCCCCAACAGGAAGCTGAGCTCTTCGTCGCCGAAGCGGAAGTTCTCGATGGCATCGATGGCGCGCCCCAGGCCGGCCACGACGCCGTAGCGGCGACCTTCGGGGAGGCGACGGGTGAACAGGTCGAACAGACTCCGCCGCTGCGCGGTGCCGGCGTTCATCGCCGCCTGCACCATCGTCAGCTCGTAATGATCGGTCAGCAGGGCTGTGGTCATGCGCTTCAGCGTAGTGGCAGAGTAGGGGGCATGAGCCAAGCACCAGCAGGAGGGGTTGAGGTCGTCGAGCAACCCACGGAGTCGCCGTTGAGCGCCGCGCCGTGGGTCACCATCGTGTGGGATGACCCGGTCAACCTGATGAGCTACGTCACCTACGTGTTCCAGGAGTACTTCAAGTACCCGTTGGAGAAGGCGGAGGAGCTCATGCTGCGCGTGCACCACGAAGGCAAAGCTGTGGTCTCCAGCGGCAACCGAGAAGCCATGGAACGCGACGTGCTGGCCATGCAGGGGTACAACCTGTGGGCCACGATGGAGCAGTCGTGACCCTGGAGCCTGAGGACATCGTCTGGGAATTCGACGGCGCGGACGGCCGCGACAAGGGGCTGGCCTCCATGGTGCGGTTCTACACCCAGCACCTGGAGGAGCTCCTCCCCGCCGAGAGCGACGACCCGTTCGAGCAGATCGTCGCCGACATGTCCGACGACCCCACCAACCGCATGCTCGCCAACCCCCGCCTCGCCCGGCTGTTCCCGGCCGCGCTGGGCGACGCGAAGCAGACGGACGAGTTCTGGCGCGACTCCATCCACGCCCAGACGAGGGCGCGGATCGAGGCGGCCCAAGTGGTCGTCGACAATCTGGACGCCTACCACGACTACATCCCGGTGACGCTCGGCGCGGTCGACGACTGGGCCCGGACCCTGGGCGCGCTGCGGCTGTTCTGGTGGGCGGAACTGGCCGGCACCGAGCGGCTGGCCCGGCCGACGCCGGCGGTCGCCTCCGCGAATCCCGGCCTGGTGGACCTCGTCGAATGGCTGGGTTACATCCTGGAGGACCTCATCGACTCGCGGGAGCGCTGCCTGCGCACCGGGTCGGTGTACGACCCCGACGATTACGAACCATTGACAGGCCCGGACGCCTAGGATCGGTGGATGCCAGGAGACGCGAAACCACCCAGCTCCCTGCACACCATGGGACAGCAGCAGGACCGACGCAGCTGGGCTGAGCCCTACCGGATCAAGATGGTGGAGCCGCTGCGCATGACCACCGCCGAGGAGCGGAAGCAGGCGCTCGCGGAGGCCGGGTTCAACACCTTCCTGCTGCGCTCGCGGGACGTGTACATCGACCTGCTGACGGACTCCGGCACCAACGCGATGAGCGACCGCCAATGGGCCGGCATCATGCTGGGCGACGAGGCCTACGCAGGCAGCGAGAACTTCTACCACCTCGAACAGACCGTGCGGGAATGCTACGGCTGGGAGTACCTGGTGCCCACCCACCAGGGGCGCGGCGCGGAGAACCTGCTGTCCCAGAGCCTCATCAAGCCGGGGGACCACGTGCCCGGCAACATGTACTTCACCACCACCCGCTTCCACCAGGAGCGCGCCGGTGCCACCTTCCACGACATCATCATCGACGAGGCGCACGATTCGCACTCGCTGCACCCGTTCAAGGGCAACGTCGACCTGGAGAAGCTCTCCACGTTGATCGACGAGGTGGGCGCCGACAAGATTCCGTACGTCTGCGTCGCGGCGACGGTGAACATGGCTGGCGGGCAGCCCATCTCCATGGCGAACCTGCGTGCCGTCCGCGAACTCACCCAGCAGCACGGCATCCCGATCTACCTGGACGCCACCCGCGCGATGGAGAACGCCCTGTTCATCCAGGAGCGCGAGGAGGGCTACGCGGGCAAGCCGATCGCCGAGATCCTGCGGGAGTTCTGTTCGCACACCGACGGCGCCACGATGTCCGGCAAGAAGGACCCGCTGGTCAACATCGGCGGCTGGCTGAGCACCAACAACCGCGAACTCTTCGAGGAGGCGCGCAACCTGGTGGTCGTCTACGAGGGCCTCCACACGTACGGCGGCATGGCTGGACGCGACATGGAGGCCATGGCGATCGGCATCCGTGAGGCGCTCAACGACGACTACATGAAGAGCCGCATCGGCCAGGTCCGGTACCTCGGCGCCCTCCTGGAGCAGTGGGGCATCCCGTTCGTGAAACCGGTGGGCGGCCACGCCATCTTCCTCGACGCGCGAGACTTCTATCCGCACCTGGCGCAGGACCAGTTCCCCGGCCAGACCCTGGCCGCGGAGCTGTATCTCGAGTCCGGGATCCGGGCCATGGAACGGGGCATCGTGTCGGCCGGCCGTGACGCCGTGACCGGTGAGAACCACCGTCCGAAGCTGGAGCTGACGCGCCTCACCATCCCGCGGCGGGTCTACACGCAGGCGCACATGGATGTGGTGGCCGAATCGGTGAAGGCCTGCTTCGACCACCGCGAATCCGTGAGTGGGCTCAGGATGGTCCACGAGCCCCGGTACCTGCGCTTCTTCCAGGCTCGCTTCGAACCCCTCTGAGTTCCCCAACGATGTGGGCGTGCAAGCCTCGGTCCAGGGAAGGGCCCTGCACACCCACATAGTTGGAGGATTGGGGCAGAGGGCTAGAATCACCGCTCGTGACCAGCATCGAACAACCCATCGGCGTCTTCGACTCCGGATTCGGTGGTCTCACCGTCCTCCGCTCGCTGGTCGAGCAGTTGCCCAACGAAGACTTCGTGTACCTCGGCGACACCGCGCGCGCGCCGTACGGCCCCCGGGCCATCGCGGAGGTGCGCAGGTTCGCCCTCCAGGGGCTGGACCACCTCGTGGAGCGCGGCGTCAAGGCGCTCGTCATCGCCTGCAACTCTGCATCCTCCGCCGTGCTGCGCGACGCCCGGGAACGGTACGACGTGCCCATCACCGAGGTCGTCCTGCCCGCCGCGAGCCGCGCGGTCGCCGCCACCCGCAACGGCAGGGTCGGCGTGGTCGCCACGCAGTCGACCGTGAACTCACGCTCCTACGAAGATGCCTTCGCCATCGCGCCCCACATCTCCCTGACCCCGCAGCCCTGCCCGCGTTTCGTGGAATTCGTGGAGGCAGGCATCACCGGCGGCGACGAGTTGCTGGGCATCGCGGAGGAGTACCTGGCCTCCATCAAGAAGGCCCAGGTCGACACGCTGATCCTCGGCTGCACGCATTACCCGCTGCTCCAGGGCCTCATCGGCTACGTGCTGGGCACCGGCGTCACACTGGTCTCGTCGGCGGAGGCCTGCGCCCAGTCGACCTACTCGCAGCTCACCCAGGCGGGCCTGCTGCACCACCAGCCACGGGAGGCGGAGCGCATCTTCCTCACCACGGGAGACGCCCATAACTTCCAGGGAATCGGGCGTAGATTATTGGGTGGCTTCGTCACGGACGCCACCACCGTCGTCATCGACAACGATTGAGGAGATACGCCATGTGCATGAAAGTCACCTGCGCCCGGTGCGGAAAGCCCACCTGGCAGGGCTGCGGAGCCCACATCGAAGAGGCCCTCGAGGGCGTTCCCGTCCCCGAGCGCTGCGACTGCCCCCGCTGACAAAGATCCCTGGTCCTGAGCGCCTCCCAGGGACCACCCGGTGTCGAGCCGGCGTGGTCTCGCGAGGGGTCTCGAAGGACGCCCAAGCACAACCGAGAAGCTAAGTTGGAGCCCATGACTGTGACCCGCATCGACGGCCGCACCACTGATCAACTGCGCCCGGTGCGCATCACCCGAAACTGGCTGGACCACGCGGAAGGTTCCGTGCTCGTCGAGTTCGGCCGCACCCGGGTGCTGGTGGCAGCATCCGTCACCGTCGGGGTGCCGCGCTGGCGCTCCGGTTCGGGCCTCGGCTGGGTGACCGCCGAATACGCCATGCTGCCCCGCGCCACCCACACCCGCTCGGATCGCGAGTCGATCCGCGGCAAGGTGGGCGGCCGCACCCACGAGATCTCCCGCCTCATCGGCCGCTCGCTGCGCGCCGTCGTCGACTACAAGGCGCTGGGCGAGAACACCATCGTCCTCGACTGCGACGTGCTCCAAGCCGACGGCGGCACTCGCACGGCTGCCATCACCGGCGCCTACGTCGCCCTGGCGGATGCCGTCGCCCACCTGCGGGGCCTCGGCGCCCTCGCAGGGGAGCCCCTGACCGACTCCGTCGCCGCGGTCTCCGTCGGCTTCGACAAGGCGGGCACCGCGCTGCTGGACCTCTGTTACGACGAGGACGTGGCCGCCGAGACCGACATGAACATCGTGATGACGGGCTCCGGTAAGTTCATCGAAGTGCAGGGCACCGCCGAGGGCGTGCCGTTCAGCCGCGAGGAGTTGGGGGAGCTGATCGACCTCGGCACCGTCGGCTGCGCCGAACTGACCCGGATTCAGCGCGAGGCGCTGGCGTGACCCGCCCAGACAAGCTGGTGCTGGCCACCAACAACCCGAAGAAGCTCAGAGAACTGCGGCGCATCCTCGAGGGCGCCAGCCTCGACATCGAGGTGCTCGGGCTGGGCGACTTCGAGCGCTACCCCGAACCCGAGGAGGCCGAGCGCACGTTCGAGGGCAACGCCTTCCTCAAGGCCGAGGCGGCCATGCGCGCGACGGGGCTGCTCGCCGTCGCGGACGACTCCGGCCTGGAAGTCGACGAACTCAACGGCATGCCCGGGGTGCGTTCCGCTCGCTGGGCGGGGCCCGCGTGCGATGACGAGGACAACAACGCGCTCCTGCTGGCCCAGCTGGACGGGCTGCCGGACGAGCGCCGCTCCGCCCGGTTCGTCTGCGCCTTGGCCATGGTCGCGCCCGACGGCGAGCGTCGTGTGTGGCACGGCCGGATGCCCGGACGGATCACTGACCAGCCTGCGGGGGAGAACGGCTTCGGCTATGACCCGCTGTTCGTGCCCGCAGGGATGACCGTCACGTCGAGTGAGCTGACGGCGGAGGAGAAGGACTCGATCTCGCACCGCGGCATCGCCGTGCGTGCGTTCGTCGACTACCTCAAGGAACTCGGCTGACATGCGCCAGTACCACCAGCTGCTGCGGCACATCATGGACACCGGCGTCGACAAGTCCGATCGCACCGGCACGGGCACCCGGTCGGTCTTCGGCCACCAGCTTCGCTTCGACCTGCGCGACGGGTTCCCCCTGCTGACCACCAAGAAGGTGCACACCCGCTCCGTCTTCGGCGAGTTGCTGTGGTTCCTGCGCGGCGACACCAACATCGGCTGGCTGCACGACAACGGCATCAGCATCTGGGACGAGTGGGCGGACGCCGACGGAAACCTCGGCCCGGTCTACGGCTACCAGTGGCGCTCCTGGCCCACCCCGGACGGGCACCACGTCGACCAGATCGCCAAGGTCGTCGAGTCGCTGCGCACCAACCCGGATTCGCGTCGCCACATCGTGTCGGCCTGGAACGTGGCGGACGTCGACGACATGGCGCTGCCGCCGTGCCACACGATGTTCCAGTTCTACGTCGCGCCGTCGGCCGACGGCGGCCCCGGCACTCTGAGTTGCCAGCTGTACCAGCGCTCGGCCGACGTGTTCCTCGGCGTGCCGTTCAACATCGCCTCGTACGCCCTGCTCACGCACCTGGTGGCCCAGGTCACGGGACTGCGGGTGGGCGAGTTCGTCCACACCTTCGGCGACGCCCACATCTACTCCAACCACTTCGACCAGGTCGCGGAGCAGTTGGCGCGGGAGTTCCGGCCGCTGCCGGCCCTGCGCCTCAACCCGGATGTGCGAGAGATCGACGCGTTCGAACTGGGCGACATCGTAGTGGAGGGCTACGACCCGCATCCGGCGATCAAGGCACCCATCGCGGTGTGACCCCGCTGAGCTACCCTTCTCGCATGAGTGAACTGCGCCCCCACTTCCCGGAGCGCGACGCCTATCTAGACCGGTTGGCGCAGCACTACGCCGACGGACTCCTGGATGACGCCGACTTCGAGGCGCGCCGCGACATGGTGCTCCAGTCGACCAGCCACGGAGACGCGTTGCGCGCCTTCGACGGGCTGCCGCAGCCGCGTTACCGGGAAGGCACCCGCACCCGACGGCCGGCCGGCCTGGGGCGACGGGGGCTGCTGATCGGCGGGCTCGCCGCGGCTGCAGTGGTCGGCGTCGGTGGCATCGCGTCCTGGGTGTTCGGCGCCCGGTTGGGTTCCCCCATGATGGGGGGACCGATGATGGAGGAGGTCGAGCCCCAGCCGTCCATGGGCGGTGGGGACGTCGAGACCTACGCGATCGACTACGGCGCTCTCGAGGAGACCTTCTTCACGCTGCAGGAGCGTGGCCTGACGCTGATCAGTGAGTTCACCGTCGAGATCGGCGGGGTGACGGGCACTGCGATGTCGCCGAGGGCGCCTGGTGAACTGCGGACCTTCAGCCGGCGGATCGACCGGCCCATGGTCATCTCTGAGGGGTGGGAGGGCGAGGTGCCGCCCGCCGTGGAACTGGAGCCCTGGCAGTCGCTGGTGATGATGAGCATCGAACAGGCGCCGATGGATTTGGGCGGATACGGCCATTCTGACCGTGTCGAGCTCGTGTTCACGGATCGCGGGAGTCCCACGGCACTGGTGACGGTGCTCGCCATTGAGGACCCGCACCCGCTGGGCACCGCGCAGTACGACATCGACGGAAACCTGATCGCTCTGGAGGAGAACCGGTGAGAATCGTCGCTATCGCGGCAGTGGCAGACAACGGGGTCATCGGTTCCGGTGACGACATGCTGTGGCACATCCCGCCGGACTTCCGCCGCTTCAAGGCCGTCACCAGCGGCAACACGCTGATCTTCGGGCGCAGGACGCACGAGCAGATCGGCCGGACGTTGCCGGACCGCCGGATCATCGTCGTGACGCGGGATCCAGAGTGGAGCGACGACGGCGTCGAGGTGGCGCATTCCATCACCGAGGCGCTTGATCTGGCCGCGGAGACGCCGGAGCGCATCTGTTACGTCGGCGGGGGCAGCGAGATCTATGCGGGGGCGTGGCCGTACCTGACGGAACTCGACATCACGCACGTGCACCAGGAGCCTGAGGGCGTGGCCACGTTCCCGCTGATCTCCAGCAACGAATGGACCGAGGTCAGCCGCGAGGTGCACCAGGGCTACGACTTCGCTCAGTACCGCCCAACCCCGTCCGCCGGTTCCTGAGCCAGCCGGCACCGGCTGGTCAGAGACCCCCGAGGATCTCCATGCGCCGTATCCTCCACCTTGACCTCGACGCGTTCTTCGCGGCCGTCGAGCAGCGTGACAAGCCGTCCCTGCGGGGGAAGCCGGTGGTCGTGGGAGGCTCGGGGCCGCGAGGCGTGGTGGCGACGGCGAGCTACGAGGCCAGGAAGTTCGGTGTTCGCTCCGCGATGTCCGGCACCGAGGCGCGACGGCGGGCCTCGCACGCGGCCTTCCTCGGCGGCCGGTTCCAGGCCTACCGGGCGTCGTCGCGGGTGGTGATGGGGCTCCTGCGCGAAGTGTCGCCCCTGGTGGAGCCGTTGAGCCTCGATGAGGCATTCGTCGACCTCGAACCCAGCGACTGGCCCGACGACGAACTGGGCGAGCGTGTCGAATGGTTGCGCGCCGAGCTGGAGCGGCGCACGGAAGGGCTGACCGCCTCGGTGGGGGTGGGTTCCGCGAAGTTCCTGGCCAAGCTGGCCAGCGAAGCCGCCAAGCCGAACGGCCACCGGATCCTGCGGCCCGAGGAGGAACTGGATTTCCTGGCGCCGCTGGCGGTGCGCGCCATCCCCGGCGTTGGCCCAGCGACGGAGCAGAAGCTCGTCGGCATCGGTCTGCACACCATCGAAGACCTGCGCGGGGCCGACCGGAGGGAGCTGGTCAGGGAACTCGGCCAGTCGGCGGGGGAGAGCCTCGCGGAACTCGCCTGGGGCCGCGACCCGAGGCGGGTGCAGCCGCAACGCGACCCGAAGTCGATCTCCACCGAGGACACGTTCGCCGTCGACCTGACCGACCGCGGCCAACTGGAACAGATCCTGCGCCGCGACTCGGCGGACGTGGCCCGACGGCTCACCCGGGCCGGCTTCTTCGCGCGCACCGTCACCCTGAAGGTGCGGTTCGCAGACTTCACGACGCGCACCATCGCCCGCAGCCTCGGGGGCGCCACCGCCGACGGCGCCGAGATCGCCGCCGAAGGCATCAGCCTGCTCGGCGATGTGGACATCCGCGCGGGCGTGCGGCTGTTGGGCATCGGCGTGTCCAATTTCGTGACGGCCGCGCAAGAGAAGCTCTTCGACCTCGGACCTGGGTCTGCGGCCGGCGCCGGCGCCGGCGGCGCCGTCGACGTGACCGAACAGACGGTGGCAGGTGAGGACCCCGAGGCTGTCCCCCTCAGCGGGGTGCGTGGGCAGGGCGGCTTCTATCCCGGTGCCGACGTCGAGCACGACGAACACGGCCGCGGCTGGGTCTGGGGCTCGGGGCTGGGGCGGGTGACGGTGCGGTTCGAGTCGCGGCACAGCGGGCGCGGCCGCATCGCCACGTTCCCCGTCGACGATCCGGCCCTGCACCCGGCAGACCCGGAGCCGCTCGCCTTCCCGTTGCCGGACGAGGACGCTGATTGAGGGGACGGCAGCTGCCTAGCCGGCGGCTATGTTGATGCCCCACTCGACGCCGAACTGGTCCGTGAGGTCGCCGTAGTGGTCGCCCCACATCTGCTGCTCGAAGGGCGTGACCACTGTGCCGCCCTCGGCCAGCGCGTCGAACCACCGGCGACCGGTCTCGGCGTCCTCGCCCCAGATCACGATGGTGGTGTTGCCCTTCTCCTCGGGCGCGTCGTTCGTCGGGGTGTCTGCGGCCATCAGGGTGAAGCCCTCGGCGTCGAGCTGGCCGTGCATGATCTTGTGCTCCAGTTCAGGGGCGGAGCTGTAGTCCGCAAACGGGGTGGTCGTCAGTTCGCCGCCGAAGACCGATTGGTAGAACTCCAGGGCGGCGGTGGCCTGGCCGTTGAACGCGATGTACGGGCTCATTCGAAGCATGGAACCGTTCCTTCCGGTTGGGGCTTCCAACGCTACGACGCCCGGGGTCCACGCGGCGACGGTTCCTTCAGGCGGCCCGCCTCAGGGCTTGGCCGGCGGCGTGAGCGTGCTCTGAGCCCGGCTGGTCTCCACGTAGCTCCGCAGCGCGGCGGTGTCGCGCGCGCCCAGCTCCGCTTCGCTCAGGATGGTGTCGACGTGGAGGTCAGCGAGGCGGGCGACCTCGGGATCGACGGCGGCCACCCGGATCCGTGCGGCCAGGTCCACCAGCGCCTCCAACACGATGCGGGCACCGAGCGCGTAGGGGCGGATGTGGTCGAAGGGCGTGTCGACGATCTCCCCGATCGTCACGGGGCGCAGGTAGACGCGGGGCACGCCCTCCTCGTCGACCAGCACGTTGGCGCTCTCGGCGCGGCTGACGACGGTCGTCACTCCTGAGGCCACCTGCTGGATGGCGTTGACGGCGGTGTAGGGGTCGTTGTTGCCCGGCGACAGGCCGCGAACTGCCAGTTCGACGATCTGCTGCTCAGCGAAGCGGACGTCCTGCTCCGTGGAGCGGCTGGGCCGTGTGTGGAGGTGGTCCCTCAGGTGTGGCTCGACCCCCTCAGCGCGCTCCGCCGGCCACATCTGGGCGATGGGCTCGCCCTCGATCACCTGGTCGCCGGCCCGCTTCAGCAGCCGGACCGACACCCCGGCCGCCGTGGCCGCGTCCGCGAGCGCGCGCCCGTCGATATGGGTGAGGTAGCCGTCGACGGGGGAGCCGAGGACCGCGCCGCCGTCGGTGGGGGCGTCGATGGTGTCGTGCTCCGGCGCTTCCGGGTCGAGCCAGTTGCGCCCCACCGCCCGCTGGAAGTCGCGGCGGACGCCTTCAGAAATGGTTTCGACCTGCACGGAGCTCGCGATGTGGTGGATGAACCAGACGAACAGGAAGACGTCGATGATGCCCAGCAGAATGACCGCGTTGACGGCGAGGTGGGGCACGAAGACCGTGCCGTCGTCGCTGGTCGAACGGATGGTGCGCAGCACCAGGAGGGTGTAGACGAAGGTGGCGGTGAGCACCCCCAGCACCACCTGGTTGTCGCGGTTGCGCATGAAGTTGCGCACCAGGCGCGGCCCGTAGGTGGTGGACGCGGTGCTGATGACCGAAATCGTGATGGAGAACGCGGTGCCGGCCACGCCCAGGAAGGCCGCCACTGACGCGAGGAGGGCGCGGGCGCCGTCGACGCCGGTGTCGAAGAGGAAGCTCCGGATGAAGCCGGGAAGCTCGAGCGAGGCGCGATCTGCGGCGACGAGGGTCTGCGCCACCAGTATCGCGGCGGCGATGAAGAGGGCAGGCACGAACCAGAAGCGCTGCGGGATGCTGGTCAGGAACGCTCGTAATCGGCCCACGGAGTCCTCCTCGTCGTCGTCGTTCGACGCTACCGCAGACAGGTTCAGGGGAGGCCAGTAGCGTTGAGGTATGTCGAAGCGGATGTTCACGGCCGTGCTGCCGCCGCCAGAGGTGATCCAGGAGCTGGACAGCTACGTCGCCCCGCGCCGCGAGGCTGACCGTGACCTGCGCTGGACCCGCCCCGAGGGGTGGCACCTGACGACGTCGTTCATGGGCCACGTGGGTGTCGGGCGCGATGAATACCTGGAGGACCATCTGGCGGAGGTCGCGGCGGGGACACAACCGTTCGAGGTGCGCATTGCGGGGGGCATCGCGTTCCCGAACCCGGTCAGGGCCCGCATCATCGGCCTCGGGGTGCCGGTGGGCCACGAGCCGCTGGCGTCGCTCTCCGCGCACTGCCGCACAGCCGCCTCCCGGGCCGGGATCGACGTCGACGGCAGCAGGTTCGTCGGGCATTTGACGTTGGCCCGCAACAGTCGCGGGGTACAGGCCACCCGGTGGTTGACCGTGCTGGACTCGTTCCCCGGCTGGTCTTGGAAGGCCGACGAGCTGGTGCTCATCGAATCCCGGAGCACCGGGTACGGCTTCGGCTATGAGGTGGCCGCGCGTTTCGCGCTGGGACAGCCTGTGGTTCATCCCTACGCGTAGCGGCTAGAATCTAGCTCGCTTGCGCAAGTGGTGGAATTGGTAGACACGCAGGATTTAGGTTCCTGTGCCTTCGGGCGTGAGGGTTCAAGTCCCTTCTTGCGTACTCAGTTCCCGGGCCGGCGGCTGCGCCGCGGTGATTCGCCCGGCCGTCTTGCCGCGCTGCTTCAGCCGCTGCTCCACCAACTGGGCCAGGCTGGTCACCAGCAGGTTGAGCAGGATGAACAGCAGCGCGCCCACCACGAACGTCACCGTCAGGTTCCCGAACCGGTTGCCCATCTGGCGCACCCGGTTCAGCAGCTCGGGGTACAGGATGATGTAGCCCAGCGCGGTGTCCTTGAGGACGACGACGAGCTGGCTGAGCAGCGTGGGCATCATGGCCGTCAGGGCCTGAGGTACCAGGATCAGGCGGCGGGTCTGGCTGGCTGTCAGTCCGATGGACAGGCCCGCCTCACGCTGGCCCGAGGGGAGGGAGCCGACGCCGTTGCGGACCACCTCGGCGATCACCGCGCCGTTGTAGCAGGTCAGGCCCACCACCACTGCGCTGAAGCTGAGTGAAGGGCCCGCCAGGTCCGTGTTGTACGTCAGCAGGTAGAAGACGAACAGCATCATGATCAGCACCGGCACGGCGCGGAAGAACTCGACGATGACCGACGAGAGCCACCGCAACACCTTGAGGTCCGACATCCGGCCCATCGCGAACATGAGCCCGAAGATGAACGCCAACACCATGCTGAGGGCGGCGGCGAGGACGGTCTGCTGGATGCCGGGCAGGAAGTACTGCTGCCACGCCTCCAGCGTGAACACGGGAGCCCAGCGGTCCGGCGTGATCTGTCCGGCGTTCCAGAGCGTCAGCACTATCCAGGCGCCGGCGCCGAAGATGATGAGCACGCCGATGGAGGCGTAGATGAAGTGGCGACGGCGGGTGCTGGGGCCGGGCGGGTCGAAGAGGGCGGCTGCGCTGTTCACCGACGAACCGCCAGCTTCTTCGACAGCCAGCCGGTCAGCAGCCCCATCGGCAGCGTGAGCACCACGAAGGTGAGGGCCACCAGGCCGAAGATGAGGATGATCACGTCGGAGCGGAACTCGATCATGCGCGCCATGGAGTGCGACACCTGGGCCACACCGATGGCCGTCACCACCGTGGTGTTCTTGGTGAGCGCGATGAGGACGTTGCCCAGCGGGGTGATGGCGCCGCGCAGCGCCTGGGGAAGGATGATGTGGCGCAGGTTCTGGCTGAAGGTCAGGCCGATGGAACGCGCCGCCTCTGCCTGCCCGACGGGGATGGTGTTGACGCCGGAGCGAAGTGCCTCACACACGAACGCCGCGTGGTACACCGCCAGCGCGATGATGGCCAGCCGGATGTTGGTGTCGATGATGTAGGTGGCCGACTCGCGGGAGGCGAGCTGCAGGCCCAACTGGTTCCACAGGATGAGGTTCGCCGCGATCACGATCAGCGTCAGCGGGGTGTTGCGGAACACGTTGACGTACACCGAGCCGGCGAAGTTCAACGCCCGCACGGGCGTCAGCCGCATGATGGCGACGATGGTGCCGAGCACGAACGCCAGCAGCGCGCCCCACAGGGTGAGCTGCAGGGTCAGCCAGACCGCTCCCAGGAAGTTGAAGCGTTCGATGAGTTCCAGCACGGCACCTCCTCGTCAGATGTGGATGGGAGAGCGCGACGGGTGCGTGGGGCACCCGTCGCGCCCGGTCACGCGTCAGTCGCAGTGGCCGCCCGGCTCAGCGGGGTTGGTGTCGGGGTTCGGCGTGTACTTCGCCGGCCCCAGGTTCTTCTCGATGGCCTCGTCGATGGCGCCCTCCTCGAACAGCTCGACGAGCGCCTCATTGATCTGCTCGCAGAGCTCGCTCTCCTTGGCCACCCCGATGCCGTACAGCTCCTCGCTGAAGGGTTGGCCCACCACGCGGAACTGCCCGGCCCACTGCTCCTGGGCGGCGTAGCCGGCGAGGATCGAATCGTCGGTGGTCAGCGCGTCGACGCTGCCCGATGCCAGAGCGTCCACGCAGGAGGAGTAGGTGTCGTACTCCTGCAGCTGCACGCCCGGGTATTCCTCGGCCACGCGCTCAGCCGGCGTCGAACCCGACACCGAGCAGAGGATCTTGCCCTCGAGGTCGTCAGGCCCGTTGATGGTGTCGTCATCGGCCTTCACCAGCAGGTCCTGGCCCGCGACCAGGTAGGGGCCGGCGAACTGGACGCGTTCCTTGCGGGAATCCGTGATCGAGTAGGTGGCGACGATGAAGTCGACGGTGCCGGCCTCCAGCATGGTCTCGCGCTGGGGCGACGGCGACTCGGTCCACTCGATCTGGTCTTCGGAGTAGCCGAGCTTTTCGGCGACGGCCTTGGCCACGTCGACATCGAAGCCGGACATCTCGCCCCCCTCCTGGAGGCCGAGACCCGGCTGGTCGAACTTGGTGCCGATCTTGATGGTGCCGCTGCTTGCGCCGTCGCCACCGGTTTCGGTGTCGGTCCCGGTGTCGTTGCCGTCGCCGCCGCAGGCGGTGAGGGCGAGTGCAGCCGCCGCCGCGATGGCGGCGATTCGGTAAGTGGTCCTACGCATGGATCTTTCTCCTTTGAAAGTCTGTGGTGAAGGGAAGGGTTCTCAGTGTGTGAGGATCTTGCCGAGGAAATCCTTGGCTCGGGCTGACTGGGGTTTGGTGAAGAATTCCTCCGGGGTGTTCTCCTCTACGATTGCGCCGTCCGACATGAACACAACCCTGTCGGCGGCCTTGCGGGCGAAGCCCATCTCATGGGTGACGACAATCATCGTCATCCCTGACTGGGCCAGTTTGGTCATGACGTCGAGGACCTCATTGATCATTTCCGGATCCAGCGCCGACGTGGGCTCATCGAAGAGCATCACCTTCGGCTCCATCGCGAGCGACCTGGCGATCGCGACACGCTGCTGCTGGCCGCCGGAGAGTTGCGCCGGGTACTTGTGGGCCTGCTCCTGGACGCCGACCCGCTTGAGCAGTTCCATCGCCCGCTCCTTCGCGACGGCGGGTTTGACGCCCCGGGCCTTGATGGGTCCCATCGTGACGTTCTCGAGGATCGTCTTGTGATGGAAGAGGTTGAAGCTCTGGAAGACCATGCCCACGTCTGCGCGTAACTGCGCCAGGGCCTTTCCCTCTTCAGGTAACTCCGTGCCTTCGATGGTGATGGAGCCGGACTCGAAGGTTTCCAGGCGATTGATGGTCCGGCAGAGCGTCGACTTGCCGGAGCCGGACGGGCCGATGACCACGACGACCTCGCCCTCCCTGACGGTGAGGTTGATGTCCTTCAGGACGTGCAGTTCACCGAAGTGCTTGTTGACGTCCTTGAGCACGACGAGAGGCTGGCCGAGCCCGGAGTCGCGTGTCGAAGTGGTGTCGGTCATGGAGGCAAGTTAGTTGCCTGGCCGGTCACTCGCAGGCATAGGCGGGGTTTGTAACGGGATCGTGACTTTTGCTCAGTCTCTCCCCGCCCCATCTTTCGGCTACCGGAATGTCCGGTTGGTGGCCTAGGCTCTGGCCTGACAAGGGGGCCTTTTGCTTATCGACGAGGTACGACGCCAATCCGCGCTGGATGCCATGGGCATTCTTGACACCCCGCCCGATGAGCGGGTGGACCGCGTGACCAGGCTGGCGCAGCAGATGTTCAACGTCCCCATGGTGAGCGTCTCGCTCATTGACAGAGACCGGCAGTGGCGCAAATCGGAGGTCGGGATCGGCTCCTCGGAGTCCCCCCGGCAGGACTCATTCTGCGATTACACGGTGCGGCAGAACGCCAGCGTGGTGGTGGAGGACGCCACCTCGTCGGAGGTGTTCGGACTCAACCCCTATGTGGTGGGGGAGCCGCACGTGCGGTTCTACGCCGCGGAGCCGCTGCACGCGCCCGGGGGCGAACCTGTGGGCACCCTCTGCATCATCGACGTCAGGCCCAGGGCCTTCAGCGACGCAGAAATGAGCGTGCTGCGTGACCTGGCGTTCTGGGTTGAATCCGAACTGGCACGTGATCAGGAGATGAACCACGCCGCGCTGGTCCAGCAGGCGCTGCGCCCCGGAACGCTGCCCCAGGTGCCGGGTTACACGGTGGCCGCTGACACCCGCCCCGTCGGCACCCTTTCCGGCGACATGTATGACATGGTGCTGCGCGACGGCAGGTTGCGTGTCAGCTTGGCGGACGCGATGGGCAAGGGGATCGGGCCGGCGATCGCTTCATCCTTCGTCCGTGCCTCGCTGGGGACGGCCCCCGGCCGCGACATCGTCGAGGCGGTCACGGAGGCAGACCGTCTCCTCGACTCTGCTCAGTGGGATACCACCTTGTTCGTCACCGCCGTCCACGCCGAACTGCACATCGATTCGGGCATGTTGGAAATCGTCGATGCCGGCCACGGGTTGGCGTTCATCCTGCGAGCCGACGGGGAGTTCGAGCAGTTGCGCTCCACCGGGCTGCCCCTCGGAATGGGTGCAGGGCTCGGCGAGCAGCGGGTGTCCACCCGCACCCGCCTCCTGGAGGGCGACATGTTCCTGTGCTGCAGCGACGGCCTGCTCGATGTACTCGACCCCGACGACCCCTTCGCCCAGGTGGCGGAGACGCTGCGGGCGCTCGGCCCCAACGGCGCGGTCCGCGAAGCCATGGCGCTGGCAACCTCGACGCCGGCGACGGACGACCTCACCGTTCTGGCCATCCGGAGGGACCAGTGAACGCGCGCTTCATCGCGATCCGGGTGCTAGCGGTGCTGACTGTGCTGCTGGGCACGAACTATGTCGCGTGGCGCTGGCTCGAATCGGTCAACTGGTCTGCCTGGTGGATCGCGGTCCCGTTGGTGATGGCTGAGACCTACAGCGTCATCGACACCTTCCTGTTCGCCCTCACCATGTGGCGCTCCAGGGAGCGCCCGGCGCCCATGTCACCGCCCCAGGGCACCGTCGATGTGTTGATCACTACCTACAACGAGCCCATCGAGATGGTGCTGCGCACCGCCCGCGCCGCCCAGCGGATCGCCTACCCACACACCACGTGGATCCTTGACGACGGGGCCCGTGAGGACCTGGCGCTCGCCGCGCGTGCCGAGGGCATCGGCTACATCATCAGGCCCGACGACTGGGCGGGGAAACCGCGCCACGCCAAGGCCGGCAACCTCAACAGCGCCCTCTTCCAGACCGACGGCGAATTCCTGCTCATCCTCGACGCCGACCAGGTACCGGACCCGCTGATCCTGCACCGCACCCTCGGCTATTTCGCCGACGACCCTGAGGTTGCCCTCGTGCAGACGCCCCAGTGGTTCGGCAACGTCGACGATGCCGATGTGCTCGGTAGCCAGGCCCCCTTGTTCTACGGCCCCATCCAACAGGGCAAGGACGGCTGGAACGCGGCCTTCTTCTGCGGATCCAATGCGGTTTTGCGCCGGGAAGCCCTCATGCAGCTGGGCATCGTCGGCTACGTGCGGGACGTGGCAGCCTCGACGCGCCGCGTGCTGCGCGCCTCCGAAAAGATGCTCGGCCGCGAGATCAGCAGATCCGCGGACGAGGACCTTCGCGTCGAGCTCGCTGAACTGCGGGCCGCGCTGGCCTCCGGCCGCACCCGCATCGCCGACGGTGAACCGATCGCCGAGGTGACCTACGAACTGCGCGAACTCGTGTCCACCTCCTCACAGCGGATGGCGGCGCGCGACCTGACCGCCATGCAGGTGGACCTCGCCGAACTCAGCCTCCTGCCCGTCGAACACGACGCCGAACTGGACACGGTGGTCATCGACGAGCAGGCACTCGACAGGTTGACGGAGGCAGATCTGTCTCCGGTGGCTTCCATCCAAGTGGTGGCCCGGCTGCTGGATGCGCTGCGCATCGACCGGGGGGCGGAAGCCCAGCCGGTTCTCCCGCTGGCCACCATCTCCGTCACCGAAGACATGGCCACCGCCATGCAGTTGCACGCCCTGGGCTGGCGCAGCGTCTACCACCACGAGGTGCTGGCCACCGGCCTGGCTCCGGAGGATCTGCGCACCATGCTGACCCAGCGCCTGCGCTGGGCCCAGGGCACCCTCCAAGTGATGCTGCGCGACAACCCGCTGGTCAAGCGGGGGCTGTCGCTCGGGCAGCGGCTCATGTACTTCGCCACCATGTGGAGCTATCTGGCCGGGTTCGCCGCCATCGTCTACCTGGCAGCCCCCGTGATCTACCTGCTGTTCGGGGTGCTTCCGGTCTCCGCGTGGAGCCAGGACTTCTTCATCCGGTTCATTCCCGCGTTCCTCATCAACCAGTTGCTGTTCGTTGTCGTGGGCCGAGGGATGCGCACCTGGCGCGGGCAGCAGTATTCGCTGGCCCTGTTCCCGGTGTGGCTCAAGGCGTGCTGGACGGCGTTCGCCAACGTTGTTCTGCGCAAACCGCTCAACTTCGCGGTCACCCGCAAGGACGGCGGCGATCCCTCAGGCGTGCCGTGGCGCGAGATCTGGCCGCAGTTGACGGCGATCGCCGTGCTGCTCGTGGCCGTCGTCGTCGGTGCGCTGCGCGTCGTGGCCGGCACCGCCGACGGGTTGGGCACCCTCGTCAACACCGCCTGGGTCGCCTATGACCTGATCGTCCTGAGCGTCATCATCCAGGCAGCCGCCTACCGCGGCCCGCGTCCCGCCCTCGCTGAAGGAGAACAGTGAATCTCACGACCAATGTCGCTGAACGATATGTGATTGTCTCGATCGAAGGTCGATTCACCGCCGCGGTGGCGCCGCTGCTACGCCACCGCGTCGATGACCTCATCTCAGAGGGGCACACCAGGGTGGTGGTGGACCTGGGCGCCACTGCGTTCATTGACTCCTCCGGCCTCGGTGCACTCATCGGCGCTTTGAAGGCGGCGAGAGTTGCCGGAGGTGATCTTCGGATCGCGGCCGCGCCCGAGCAGGTCGTTTCGGTGCTGCGTCTCACGAACCTCGACAGGGTCCTGCGCAACCACGCCACGCCTGACTCGGCGTTCGATGCGTGATGACACCACACGCGTCAGCGTGGTTGAGGGACTGGCCGAGACCGCTCTGATCGAGCGGGTCCTGGAGGCGTACGAGCTTCTGCGCCAGGGCTGGCCGTCCGGGGACGAGGAGGACCATCAACTCTTCGCACTGGCCCTGAGCGAGGTCACCACCAACATCATCCAGCACAGCCGAACGGACACAGCGGTGACCCTGACGGCCAGGATGACCCTCACGCCAGAGGGTGCAGGGGCGTGCCTGACCGACGACGCCATTCCCGCCCACCTTGATTGGGATTCCATCGCGATGCCGGAAGCCGACAGCGAGTCGGGCCGGGGACTGGCGCTGGCTCAGGCGGTACTCGACGAGTTCAGCCACGAGCCGTCGCCCGGCGGCAACATCTGGCGGTTGGGCCGCTCCTTCGGCGTGCGTAGCTGATCGAGGACCAAGGTTCGGGGCCGTTACCAGGCGACCGCCACGCCTCGGGGTGACGGGCACCGGATCAGCCGACCCAGCGCTCGCCGATGCCGGTTGCCGTGAGGGCGCCGGCCGACATCGTCGCCAGCGCCGTCGCCAGTTCCTCTTCGTGCCCAGCGCTCACCGCCACCCTGATGTGCGCCTTGTCGCTCCACTCAACGCCGTCAACGACGACCGCCTCGCCCGACGGCAGCACCAGGCCGCGGAGCTGGTCCTCCATGCCGCCGGCGGACGCGAAGTCGACGTCGATCTGCAGCAGACGGCACAGCTGGACCGTCCGGATCCCCGCGGCGTCCACGGCCTGGGCGACAGTGTCGGAGTAGGCCCGCACGAGACCCCCTGCGCCGAGTTTGATCCCCCCGAAGTAGCGGGTGACCACGGCCACGACATCAGTCAGCGAGTTCTTCTGCAGCACCTGCAGCATCGGTATCCCCGCGGTTCCGGCGGGCTCGCCGTCGTCAGAACTTCGCGCCGTGCGGGCGTCGGGGCCCAGCACGAACGCCGAGCAGTTATGTCTGGCGCTGAAGTGCACCGAGCGGCGTTCCTCGATGACCGCGCGCGCCTCGTCCTCGGTCGTCACCCGCCTGAGACGGGTGAGGAAGCGGGAGCGCTTGATCTCGAGTTCGACGTCGACGCCGTGCCCCGGCGGGGCGTCGATGGTCAGGAAGTGGTCAGACACCCAGTTCGCGGCGCAGCTTCGCCACGTGTCCGGTGGCCTTCACGTTGTACTGCGCGACGCGGACCAGGCCGTGGCCCTCGTCGTCGACGTCGATCACGAAGGTGGAGCGGAGCACACCCTCGATCTCCTTGCCGTACAGCTTGCGCACCCCGTAGGCGCCGTAAAGGTTGTGCACCTTCTTCTCCGGGTCTGCCAGCAGCGTGAACTCGATGTCGGAGTTCGCCTTGAACTTCGCCAGCCGCTCCACAGCGTCCGGTGAGCAGCCGAGCACGGTGTATCCGGCGTCCTGGAAGGCGTTCAACGACGCCGAGAAGTCGACGGCCTGCGTGGTGCAGCCCGGCGTCATGGCGGCGGGGTAGAAGTAGAGAATGACCGAGCGTCCCGCGAAGCTGCTGAGCGAGACGTCGTTGCCGGCCTCGTCGGGCAGCGTGAAGTCAGGAGCGGGCGTTCCGGTGGTCAAACGTGCGGTCATGGCCGCCAGTGTAGTGCGGCGGCGCCGCGCCCGTTCTCCGCGTCTTCTGGCGTGAGAGCCCCAGTGTCAATAGGCTGGAGGGCAGAGAACCTACCGAGGAGCACTCTATGAGCACCCGTTCAGTCGATGAGATCCGCGTCGACCTCGCCGCCAACCGCGCGAAGCTGGCCAACGCCACCTCCGAGGCCGTCGAGTCGATGAAGCCGAAGAACATCGCCCGCGAATCGGTGTCTCAGGTCAAGGAGTTCGCCAAGACCGAGTTCGAGACCGCCACGTCGTCGTTCAAGGACGAGAGCGGCGCCTGGCGCACAGACCGTCTGCTGATGATCGGCGGCGCAGTCGTGGGGGCGGTGGTGTTCTTCATGGCCGTCTCGTCGGTGGCGAACAGACGCAGCCTGGCTTCGCAGGCGCGTCGGGCGATCGAGAAGTGAGCGAACCCAACCTGGCCATTCGAATGCTGCACGACCGGGTCCTCGTCGATGTCGACGCGGTGTCCGGTGAGCGACGCAGCGGCGGGGGGATTCTCATTCCAGCCACCGTGCAGATGGGTAGGCGACTCACCTGGGCCAAGGTGGTGGCCATCGGCCCCAATGTGCGCTCGGTCGAGACGGACGACCGCGTGCTCTTCGACCCCGAAGACCGGGCGGAGGTCGAACTCCAGGCGCGCACCTACGTGCTGCTGCGGGAGCGCGACATCCACGCCGTCGCCTCCACCTCCGTGGCCGACGGTGGCACCGGCCTCTACCTCTGACCTGCGCCCGCGGTCCGTCGGCCGCCTAGGCTGAGGGTCACAGGAGGTGCAATGACCGACGACCAGCGCCGCGCCCACAAGCCGGGCGAGCCAACCGAACCCAGGTTGGAGCGCGTGGGAGACCTCTGGCGGATCCGCTCCCTCGAAGCTGCCCGCCAGGTGTTGCGCGCCCGCCACGCCACCACCCAGGCGGGCTTCACCGCCGAGTACATCCCCAAGGGCGTGCTCAAGCACCACCCCATCCTGATGTCGGACGGCCCCCTGCACGACGAGCAGCGCTCGAAGGTGGGCCGGTTCTTCGCGCCCAAGGTGGTGCGTGAGCGCCACGGCGACCACATCTCCCTGGCGGCCGCGCGGCACGTCGACGGCCTCTCCGGAGAGGTCGTCCTCGACGACCTGGCGCTCCTCTACAGCGTCGAGGTGACGTCGCGGATCGTCGGGCTGACGGAGTCGCCGGTGGAGAAGATGGCCACCCGGCTCGTCTCGTTCTTCCGCCAACCGCCCCTCGACATCACCCGCAAGGACCTGGGCCGCACCCGTCGCCAATGGATGCAGGCTGCCTGGCGCGGGCTCGTGCCCGTCGCCAGGTTCTACGGGGCAGATGTGCGGCCGGCGGTGCGACGCCGTCGACGGGAACGCCAGGGCGATGTCATCAGCCACCTCATCGACGAGGGCTACACCAACGCTGACATCCTGGTGGAGTGCGTCACCTACGGCACGGCGGGCATGGTGACCACCCGCGAGTTCATCACGATGGCCGCCTGGCACCTCCTCACCACTCCGGCGCTGCTGGAGCGCTACCTGGTCGCGGGGGGCGTGGAGCGCCACGCCATCCTCAACGAGATCATCCGGCTGGAGCCCGTCGTCGGGCACCTCTACCGGCGGGCGCAGGAGGAGATCGAGATCACCGACGGGGAGCAGCGCGCCACCATCGCTCCAGGCGACCTCGTCGACGTGTGCGTCCGGCAGGTCAACGCCGACGCCCAAGCCGTAGGGGAGGGGCCGCTCGCCCTCCGCCCGGCCCGCGAGCTTCCGCCCGGGGTCGACGAGGCCGTCATGACCTTCGGGGACGGGGCCCATCGGTGCCCCGGCCAGCCCCTGGCGATCTTCGAGACCGACGAGTTGCTCACGCGTCTCCTAGCCCGCCGCCCCCGTCTTGCGCAGGAGCCGACGCTGACCTGGGACGACCTCATCGAGGGTTACGTACTCCGTGGCCTCCGACTGCTTGTATAAAGTTTGTCGAACCTCTAGGGTGACAGTGATGGCTGACAGCTACCAGTACCTGATCCTGATGGCCGCGTGCGTGGCGATCACCCTGCCGCTCGAGTTCGTGCTCCGCGCCCGGGTCTACCGGCGTCCCCTCCGGTTGCTGCTCGCGATGCTCCCCATGCTCGTGGTCTTCCTCGCCTGGGACGTGCTGGGCATCCTGCGCGACCACTGGACCTACAGCGAGCGCTTCACCACGGGGATCATGCTCGGAGTGCTTCCGCTCGAGGAGCTGCTGTTCTTCCTGGTCATCCCCATCTGCGGGCTGCTGACGTACGAGGGTGTCGGCTACGTCCTTGGCCGCCTCCGCGGGAGGAAAGACGATGCCTGAGTACACGGTCCTTACCGTCATCGGGATCCTCGCCGTCATCGCCCTGGAGGCCTTCTGGCTGCGCACCGGCCTGTTCCGCTCGCTGCAGTACTGGATCTCGATGGCCATCATCTTCTTCTTCCAGGGCCTGGTCGACGGCTGGCTCACGAAGCTCTCAGACCCCATCGTGCTCTACAACCCGGCACACCATTCCGGCATCCGGTTCCCCTGGGACATCCCGATTGAGGACTTCGGCTTCGGGTGGACCATGCTCACCCTCACAATGCTCGTATGGGTGGCGCTGGGTCGACGAAAGGGAGAGCCCGCATGAACATGGCAGAAGCCTTCGACCGCGGTGCCCGCCGCTATGACCTCATGGTGCGGCTCAACCCCGGCTACCACCGCGAACTGCGCCGCGCGGCCGAGGCCCTGACGTCGCGTCTCGACGGTGATCCCCAGGCCCTGCTGGATCTGGCCTGCGGCTCGGGCGCCTCCACCCGGGCGCTGGCCGACACGGCCCCAGAGGGGTCCTACATCCTGGGCCTCGACGCGTCGCCGGGCATGCTGGAGCGGGCCCGTGCCAAGCGCTGGCCTCCGCAGGTCCGGTTCGAGCGGGCCACCATTGGCGAGCTGAACCTGGACAGGTGGGCCCGCGGAACTTTCGACGGCGCCCTCGCCTGTTACCTGTTCCGCAACGTGCCCGGGGAGCAGCGTGACAGCGCGGTGGCCGAGGTGTTCGAGCTGCTGCGCCCCGGTGCGTGGCTGTGCGTGCAGGAGTACTCGGTGGCCGGCAACAACGCCGCGCGCCGGGTGTGGGACGCCGTCAGCCACGGCGTGACCATCCCGCTGGGCTCGGTCGTGGACCGCAACCCGACGCTGTACCGATACCTCTGGCGCAGCGTGATCGACTTCGATTCGGTCTCCACGTTCGCCGACAGGTTGAGCGCTGCCGGGTTCGTCGATGTCGCCCACCGCACGGCCGTGGGGTGGCAGCGCGGAGTGCTCCACACCTTCATCGCCCGCAAACCGGAGGAGACCCCATGAGCCAACGCCCCGGCAGGGACAAGCGCGCCGTCCGCCACCCTGGGCAGGCCGGCGCCCGTCATCTCGACGGGGGCCGCCACGCGCTGGTGGTGGGCGGCGGCATCGCCGGCCTCGCGGCCGCCACCGCACTGGCTGAGCGAGGGGTGCGCGTCACGCTGTTCGAGGCCGGCGACAGGCTCGGCGGCCGCGTCGCCGCCTGGCCGCTGGAGGACGGCCGCACCATGAGCCGCGGCTTCCACGCCTTCTTCCGCCAGTACTACAACCTGCGCCGGCTGCTGCGCCGCGCAGATGTCGATCTGTCGTTCCTCGTCCCTATCGACGACTACCCCCTGCAGCGGCCGGACGGGCTGCGCGACTCGTTCACCGGCCTGGCGAAGACGCCGCCGTGGTCTGTGTTGCAGTTCGTCGCCCGCAGCCCCGCGTTCTCGCTGAAGGGGCTGGCCAAGGTGCGCATCCCTGCGGCCCTCGAGCTGCTCCAGGTGCAGTTCCCCGAAACCTATGAGCGCTACGACGGCGAATCCGCCGCGGCCTTCCTGGACCGGCTCCGGTTCCCCGACGGGGCCCGCGACCTGGCGCTGGAGGTGTTCGCGCGCTCCTTCTTCGCCGACCCGCGCGAGTTCGGCGCCGGCGAACTCGTGGCGATGTTCCACACCTACTTCTTGGGCTCGGCCGAGGGCCTGCTCTTCGACGTGCCGGACGACGATTACGACACCGCCCTGTGGGCGCCGCTTGCCCGCGTGCTCGGCGGCCTGGGCGTCGACATCCGCTTCGGCGCCCCCGTCGCTTCGATTCAGCTGGGGGAGAACGGCGCGGCCGTGACCGTCGGCTCTGAGCGCATCGAGGGCGATGCCATGGTGCTCGCCGCAGACCCACGGGCTGCCCGCGCGCTGGCCGCCACCGTCGACGGCGAAGGGCTCGCCGCCTGGCGTGACTCCGTGGCCGCCACGTACAACGCGCCGCCGTTCGCCGTCGTCCGCCTGTGGCTCGACACCCCGGTGCTGGCCACGCGCCCCGCGTTCCTCGGCACGTCGGGCTACGGCCCGCTCGACAACGTCTCAGTGCTGGAACGCTTCGAGGACGGCGCCGAGCGGTGGGCCGAGAGCAACGGCGGCTCAGTCGTCGAGCTGCACGCCTACGCCTGCGACCCGGCCGTCATGGAGGACCAGGCCGCTGCCGGCGACGTGGTGCAGCGGCTGGAGGCGGAACTGCACAGGGTGTTCCCCGAAACGGCGACGGCCGGGGTGGTGGGCCGTGAGGTGCTCATCCGCGACGACTGCACGCTGATCGGCCCCTCGGGCTGGAGTGAGCGCCCAGGCGTCACGACGCCGGACTCCCGGCTCGTGCTGGCGGGCGACTGGCTCCGCTGCGACTACCCGGTGGCGCTCATGGAGCGAGCCGCGACGACCGGCTTCCTGGCTGCCAACGAGCTGTTGGCCGGCTGGGGCGCAGCCGGCCACGACGTGTGGACCGTGCCGATGCGCGGACTCCTCGGCGCCCGGCGCTGACTAGGCCAGCGTCGGCTGGGGGAGCCCGACGGTCAGCGTACGGGCCACCACGCCGAGCTTCTCGCCCACCGGCACCCGGACCCGACCTGAGAAGACGTCGTAACCGCGGGCCTCGATGCGGTCCAGGATGCGGCTGTACAGCACCAGGGCCGTGCCGACGCAGCGGCGCGACGCCGGCGGCAGCATGGGCAGCCCGGTCATCGCCTCGGCGTACAGCGCGCGGTTGCGCTCGAACTGCTCGGCCATCATGGCGCGCCACTGCGGGGTGACCCGGCGCAGCCAGGGATCCGCGCCGTGCTTCGCCAGGTCCGCCTGGGGCACGTAGACGCGGCCCCGGTCGAGGTCCTCCTCGATGTCGCGGAGGAAGTTCGTCAGCTGGAAAGCGTGGCCCAGCGCGCGCGCCGGCCCCCTCGCTTCGACGGTGTACGGCTCGAGCACCGGCAGCATCATCTCGCCGATCACGGCCGCCGAGCCCTCCATGTAGCCGTCGCGGAGGCGCTCCCAGGTGGGCCACGTCTCCGTGTGTAGGTCCAGGGCCATGGCGTCGAAGAAGCGCTCGAAGCATTCGGGATCCGTGCCGCGGCGGCGGATGCTGTCCGCGATCGCGGCCATCACCGGATCCGACGACTGCCCGGAGGCCAGTGCCGTGAAGAACACCTGCCGGAACGCGTCGAGCCGCTCCGCGGGGGTACCGTCCTGGGGTACCGCCAGATCCACCCGTTCCGGCTCGTCGACGATGTCGTCCGCGAGCCGACACAGCGCGTAGACGGAGTAGACATCCCGGCGTTGTGAGGGGGGCAGGAGCAGCGCTCCCCAGTAGTAGGTGGTGCCGTACTGACGGGTCAGTTCACCGCATCGCCGGTAGCCCGCCTCGAGCATCTGGTCCATCAGAGTTCCTCCACACGTCGGGCGGCGAGTTTGCCGGAGATGAGCACCATCGGGATGCCCACGCCGGGCGTGGTGCCGGAGCCCGCGAAGATGAGCCCCCGGGCACGTTTGTCCACGTTGCGCGGGCGGAACGGGCCGGTCTGTGAGAAGGCGTGCGACAGCGCGAACGGCGTGCCGGCCGCCATGCCCTGGGCGGCCCAGTCTGCGGGCGTGACCAGCTCCTCGGTGACGATGTCGACGGGGTAGCCGGCGCCCTCGAGGAAACGCAGCATGCGTTCCCGCAGGCGGGGGCCTTCCAGGGCCCAGTCGAGTTTCCCGACCTGCAGGTTCGGCACCGGCTCCAGCACGTAGAGCGTGTGGTGACCCGCGGGCGCTGCGTCGGGGGCGTGCACCGTCGGGACCGCCACGTAGCGCGACGGGTCCGCCATGGGCACGCCGCGCTTGAGGAGGTCGGTGAAGGCCTCGTCCCACGCGCGTCCGAAGTGGATGTTGTGGTGGCCCACCTGGGGAGGCAGGTCTCCCTTCACACCCAGGTGCCACACCAGCGCCGACGGCGAGAACTTGCCCCGCCGGGCGACCCTCGGGGCCTGAAGATCTGGCAGCAGCCGCTCGTAGGCGACGGGGAGGTCGGCCGTCACGACGACGGCTTCCGCGGGCACCACCTCGTGGTCCGTCAGGCGGACCCCGGTCACGGCGCCGTCGGCTCCGCGCAGCACCCTCTCGACGGTGGCGTTGTAGCGCACCTCGACCCCGGCGTCGACCGCCGCCGCGGCCATGGCGCGCGGCACGGCGTGCATCCCGCCCTCGGGGAACCACACGCCCTCGATGGAATCCATGTAGGTGATCACCGCGTACAGCGCCAGGGCCTGGGCCGGCGCGAGGCCGGCATACATCGCCTGGAAGCTGAACACCCGGTGGAGGCGCTCGTCGTCGAAGCGGCGCGCGACGGCCGGGCCGAGGCGACCGAACGCCCCGAGCCGCAGCAACTCCAGCGCGGCGGCGGGGGAGCGCAGGAGGCTGAGCGGGGAGGAGAAGTTGGTGTCGATGAAGTTGGGCACCTCGACGTCGTTGAGGCGCTTCAGCCATGCGACGAAGCGGTCGAACGCCGCGGCGTCCTTCGGGCCGCACTGGGCGAGGATCTCTTCGCGCATCAGTTCATGGCCGGGGCGCACCAGCAGCTGTGAGCCGTCGGCGAAGAACGCGTGGTACGCGGGGTCGAGCAGCGCCATCTGCACGTAGTCGCGACTGCTCCGCCCGACGGCGGCGAAGGCCTCTTCGAGCAGGCCGAGCATGGTGAACACCACCGGCCCGGTGTCGAACCGGAAGCCGTCGCGCTCCAGGATCCCGTTGCGCCCACCGGGCACCACGTCGCGTTCCAGGAGGGTGACCCGGTGCCCCGCGCCGGCTAGGTGCAGGGCTGCGGACAGGCCGGAGAGGCCTGCGCCGACGATCACTACCTTCTTGCTCATGCGTCCCGCCAGGCGACGGCGCGGGCCGCGTCGTGCAGACCGTCGACGCCGGCAGGGACCAGGCCCACGTCGTCGAGGTGGGCGAGGGCGGCGGCCAGGTCGTCGGCGATCAGCTTCTCGAGTTCGACATCGACGCCGGCCTCACGCATGGCGTGGGCCAGTTCCGGGGCGTCGCTCCGGGCGAATCCGTCCGTGCCGAGCGCCTCGAGGGTGTCGCGGCTGGTGCCGGTGAGCCGTTCCCGCGCGATGGACAGGAGCACGGTGGCCTTCGCGTCGACGAGGTCGTCGCCGGCCGGCTTCCCGGTGATGTGGGGGTCTCCCCACACGCCCAGGTAATCGTCGCGGAGGGCGAAGGCGCGGCCGAGGAGCTCGCCACAGGCCAGAAGGGCCTCCTCGGCCTCGGCGGAGGCGCCGGCGGCGATCGCGCCGAACTGGAGCGGCCGCATCACGGTGTAGCGCCCTGACTTCAGGCGGGCGACCGATTCGGCGTGGTGGCGGTCCCAGCGTCCGGCGACGGCGCCGGTGAGGTCCGCGCGCTGGCCGGCGATGAGTTCCACGCAGAGCCGGTACCACGTCTCGCGCAGGCGGCGGGGGAGCCCGTCGACCAGCCGGTCGGCGACGGTGTGGGCGAGGTCGCCCAACAGGACCGCCAGGCTCTCGCCGAAGCGCCGTGCCTCTCCGACGGCGGCGCTGTTGCGGTGCCAGTCGGCGGCCTCCACGTGGGCCGACGGGTGGCCGCGGCGGGAATCGGACTCGTCCATTACGTCGTCGTGGATGAGCGCGAACAGATGGAGGAGTTCGAGGGCGGCGGTGATCCGCAGGAGGCGGAGGTAGGACTCGCTGCCGTGGGCGCCGCCGCCGGCGATGAAGCCCCAGTACGCCAGCCGCACGCGGATGCGCTTGCCGCCGGAGCTGAGCCGGGCCAGCCACTGGGGGAGGTCGTCGGCCAGGATGTCGACGCCGAGGTCGCCGATGAGGGCGCCCCATTCGGTGCCGAGCGCGTTGAGTTCGGCGGCGATGCGCTGGTCAACCTCGGCCACCGCTGCGTCGGGGTCGGCGGTGGAGCGGTGCTGCAGGTCGTGGGCACCGGGGAAGAGGGTGTTGATCTCCGGAATCTGGAGAGCGGCCCACGGGCTGTAGACGTGGGGGGTCGCCTCGATCGCGCGGTGCAGGTCTGCCCAGTCGATCCAGGCCCACTCGGCCACTTCCTCGGGGTTCGCCACAGGGTCCTCGTCGCCGACGAAGGCGGCGAAGACGGGGCAGATCTCGTTCTCGACGATGCCCGATGCGTCCGTGGCCTGGTAGCGGAACTGCGGCAGCAGCGATACGAGGGGACCGACGTGCAGCCCGATCTCCTCGCGGATCCGGCGTCGGGCGGCGTCCTCGATCTGCTCGCCCGGCCGGGGGTGACCGCAGGCCGAGTTGGTCCACACGCCTGGCCAGGTCTTCTTCGACAACGCACGGCGGGTCACGAGGACCTGCCCGGCGGCGTTGAAGAGGTATGTGGAGAAGGCCAGGTGTAGCGGAGTGGAGTCGGTGTGGATGGTGAGGCGGTCTGCGCTGCCGACGGGGCGGCCCGCCTCGTCGAGGAGGATGACTTGGTCCGGATTGGAGGGGCTCGACGTGCTCTGAGCCGAAGTGTGAACTGACATCGCGACCTGTCTAACGTTTGTCTAAGGTTGATGGAACTCTAACGTGAAAGTGAGATGCAGGCAAGGCCGGTGTTCAATGTTTGTCCAAGGCTTGCTAGCGTTATGGTCGACAAGCGTTCCTCCTCAGTCTGGAGCAGAGGTGTACACAATCAAACAGGTTTCGGGGCTCACTGGTGTCTCGGAAGCGGTATTGCGTGCCTGGGAATCCCGGTACGGCATCGTGGAGCCCTCGAGATCCGAGGGCCGCTACCGCCTTTACAGCGACGAACAAGTGGCTGTGCTGCGGGAGATGGCGGCCCTGGTTGGGGCCGGCGTGCCCGCTTCGCGCGCCGCCGCCACCCTGCTGGCCGAGGTGCGGGATCCGGGTGCCGCCGTCAGCGCTTTCCCTGGGGGGCAGGGCATGGTGGAAGCTGCGGCGCGCCTCGACGCCGTGGCGCTGGAAGCTGCCATCGCCGCTGCCGCCCCCGTCGAGGGCTTTGAGGCGTTCGCCGACGTGTGGCTGCCGGATGGCCTCCGGGAATTGGGCGAGGCCTGGGCCAGCGGCGAGCTGGGTGTCGCGGCGGAGCATTTCGCCAGCGCCGCGCTCATGCGCACCATCGCCGCCGCCTTCGACGCGGCAGGCCCGGCGACCACCCCGGGCAAGGTCCTGGTGGGCCTGCCGCCCGGGGCGCGTCATGAGTTGATGCTGTTCGCCTTCGCGGCCTGCCTGCGGCGTCTCGGTGCCGATGTCGTCTACCTGGGTGCGGACGTCCCCGCGGCTGAGTGGGAGAGAGCGGCCCGCGAGCACCGCGGCCGGGCGGCCGTCGTGGGCGTCACGTCGGTGCAGAAGCCTGCTGATGGTGCGCAGGAGGTGGTGAGTCGCCTGGCCGGCATCGCCCCGCCGGTGAGTGTCTGGGCCGGCGGCTCGCGACGCGCGGAAGTGGAGGGGGCCGAGTCGCTGCCCGACGCCCCCTCCGAAGCGGCGAAGGTATTGCACCGGGCGTTGGTGGCCGGCCGAACGTAGCAACCTTAGACAAACATTGAACAAGACCCTCCGGTTGGGCTACTGTGGTGACATCTACCCCACAGAACGAGGACACATCATGAACCGCGACCTTCTCCGCCAACTCTGGGTCACCGTCTCCGCCGTGCTCTGCGTGTACGGCACGCTGCTCGGTTTCGGCGTCGTCGGCACCCCCGTCGAGCAGTCATCGGGTGGTGCGCTGTCTGCCGACGCGACGCTGCTCGCGCCCGGCGGCCCCGCCTTCTCCATCTGGTCGGTGATCTACATCGGCCTGTTCGCGTATGCCATCTGGCAGTGGCTGCCGGCCAACAGGACGTCGGAGCGGGCCCGCGCCACCGGTTGGCTCGCCGGGGCGTCGATGCTGCTCAACGCCGCGTGGATCCTCGTGACGCAGGTCGGCTGGATCTGGGTGAGCGTGCTGGTGATCGCCGTCCTGGCTCTCGTGCTGGGCTTCATCGTGCGTAGCCTCACGGCCATTCCGGGTGCCAGCACGGCTGAGCGGATCGTCGTCGACGGCACCTTCGGCCTCTACCTGGGCTGGGTCACCGTCGCGACCTGCGCCAATGTCGCCGCCGCCGGCGATGCCTCAGGCTGGTCCGTGGGCGCGCTGGCAGACCAGGTGATCGCCGTCGTCGTGCTCGCCGCTGCCGCCGGCCTCGGCGCGCTGTTCGCGTGGCAGTTCGGCGGCCGCCTGGCAGTGGCTGCGGCCGCTGGTTGGGGTCTGGCGTGGATCGCCATCGCGCGCCTCGGCGATGCGCCCGAGTCGACGCTGGTGGGCATCTCCGCCATCGTCGCTGCGCTGATCGTCGTTGCCGCAGCCTTCCTGTTGCGTCGCCAGCCCGTGCTCAGGACGTCGGCAGCTTAGTCGCGCGACTGGGGCAGCCTCGTCCTGCCCACACGCTTCGGGTTCGACGGCGCGGGCACCACGGGGCCGATGTCGCCGTCGTGGGCCTCGTCGAGGTCGACGATGACGGGGGCGTGGTCGCTGGGTGCCTTGCCCTTCCGCGCGGCTCGGTCCACCCATGCGGCCGCGACCCTGTCCGCCACCGGCTGGGACGCGAGCACCAGATCGATCCGCATGCCCAGGTCCTGGTGGAACATCCCGGCGCGGTAGTCCCAGTAGCTGAAGAGGCGCTCGTGCTCGGGCCAGCGGGCCCGCACGACGTCCACCAGCCGGAACGCGTCGATCCGCGCACGCTCAGCCGGGGTCACGTGGGTGTGTCCCACGTAGGCGGAGGGGTCGAACACGTCCGCGTCGCTGGGCGCCACGTTCATGTCGCCGCACAGTGCGACCTCGGCAGGCCCTGCGGCGACGGCGGCCGCCAGCGCGTCGAGCCACTCGAGCTTGTAGGCGTAGTGGTCTGAGCCCACGGTGCGGCCGTTGGGCACGTACAGGCTGTGGATGCGGATGCCGGCGCAGGTTGCGCTGATGGCCCGGCCCTCCGTCGCGCCGAGGTAGTCAGGCTGGCCGGCGAAGTTCCGCTCCACGTCCTCCATGCCCACCCGGGACAACACGGCGACGCCGTTGAACCCGCCCAGCCCGTGGTGGGCCGCCTCGTAGCCCAGTTCGGCCAGGGGTGCGGTGAAGAGATCGGTGAAGGCGTCGTCGGTCAGTTTGGTTTCCTGCAGGCAGACGACATCGGGCCGGCGGGCCTCCAGCCAGGGCAGCAGCCGCGGCATCCGTTGCTTGGCGGAGTTGACGTTCCAGGTGGCGATCCTCACCCCTCGAGGCTACCGCCGCCGTGCGTCACGAGGTGGTGAGTGCGGCGCGAAGGCGCTCCGCGTACTGGGCGGCCTCGCCGTCGGCGTATTTCGTGCGGGGCCAGAAGAATCCCCGGAGTCCGTCGCCCTTGGTGCGGGGCACCACGTGCACGTGCAGGTGGGGCACCGACTGGCTGACGACGGTGTTGATCGCGGTGAAACTGCCTTGCGCGCCGAGGGCCTCGACCACCGCTCGTGCCACGCGCTGCACGGCGGCGAAGAGGGGGGCGATCTCCTCCCCGGGCAGTTCCAGAAGCGTTTCGACGTGCTTGACGGGGCACACGAGAACATGGCCCTTGAACAGCGGCCTGTGGTCGAGGAAGGCGATGATGCCTTCGTCGCGGTAGACCACCTCCGCCTCGACCTGCCCGGCCGCGAGGCCGCACACGATGTCGACGCCCGGGGAGGCGACCATGTCAGATGGTGACGGCGCGCCGCGGGATGGCGGGGAGGGCCGCCGTGGCATCGGGGTCGAACTCTTCTTCGCTGGCCACCGGCACCGTCTCCGGCTCGAGCAGTTTCGCCACCAGGGCAGCGGTGGGCCGATCCTCGGGCTCCTTCGCCATGCAGGCGGTGATGAGCGACTCGAGATCAGGCGGCGTGCCCTCTGGAAGCGGCGGCGGCGGATCCTGCACGTGGGCCAGCGCGGTGGCGATGGGGCTCGTGCGGTCGAAGGGCTTCTTGCCGGTGAGCATCTCGTGGGCCAGCACGCCCAGGCCGTAGATGTCCGACGCGGGGCCGACCTGCTGGCCGAGCGCCTGCTCTGGGCTCAGGTAGTGGGCGGTGCCGAGGACCTGCCCGGTGAGGGTGCGCGAATCGCGGTCGATCGAACGGGCGATGCCGAAGTCGGTGAGCTTGGCCCCGGTTTCCGGGACCAGTACGTTGGCCGGCTTGATGTCGCGGTGGATGACGCCGGCCTCGTGGGCCACGGTCAACGCCGAGGCCAGCTCGAAGAGGATGGTTCGGGTGATCTCCGGGGACAGCGGACCGTCGGAGAGCATGCGGTACAGGGTGGGCCCGTCGACGAACTCCATCACCAGGCAAGACAGTCCGTCTTCCTCGAGGTAGTCGTGGATGGTCACGATGTTGGGGTGGGTGAGCTGCGCGGCGAAGCGCGCCTCGTCGCGGAAGCGTTCCACGAGCGCAAGCTCTTCCTGGGTGTGTGGGTGCATGATCTTCAGTGCCAAACGGCGTTCAAGAACGTCGTCGAAAGCTTCCCAGACCTGCCCCATGCCGCCTGACGCGACGTGGCCGATCAATCGATAGCGCTCCGAGAGCACCAGTCCCGGCCGTAGTCGTTGCACGACACCTCCCCGACCCACCCTCGCGGCGAGGTATCGGATCTTTCTGAGTATAACCCGGCGGGGTGTTTTCACCTGCATTCTGCGCCGGGTGTTCTGGTTGCTGTCTTCGCTAGTCAGTCGCTGTTACGCCCGGCCAACTAGGGCTGAAATTCGGAGGGAAATCCCTGCCGCATCGGGCCATGTATGGGCGATGTGGCAGGAATCTCCCTGTTAATTCTGGGCTCCCGGTCAGGCGGTCTTGTCGGTCTTGCCGATCTTCACGCGCCAGACGTCGGGCCCGCTCTCCTGGTAGTCCCAGGTGTACTCGCCCGGGTGCTCAGCGGCGAACTGGTAGGAGAGCGGCTTGGGGTCGTGGTCGTTCACGAGGACGAAAGCCTCGCCGGGAGCCAGGGCGGACCAGGTGCCGAAGATGGTCGAGTGGCGCTGGGCGGGGGCGAGTTCGCGGACGTCCAGATCAGGTGTTTGCGTCATGCCACGAGATTGTACAGGTTCCTGGTAACAATCCATGGGTCCGCCGTTTGCCTCGACCCTCGGAAGACCCGGTGCCGTAGCGGAGGGCCGGGATCTCGAATGATGTCCCCGCCGAACTTGTTTCCGGATGGTCCAATCGGGGGGGGGGCATGTGCTGCCTGCAGCTGAAGCCTAACGCCGCCGCCAGCAGGGCCGGCGAGTCGTCTGTGTCAGAATGGTGGAGGGCGCTGAAGCGCCTTTCTCTTTCGGCTCACTGAGGAGTCATCATGCCCAGCACAGGTCAGCTCGTCGTCGGGATCGCAGTCGTCCTGCTGGTTGTTGGCGTGGTCTTTCTGGTTGTCCGAGCAGTGAAGCGGCACCAAGCAGATGTGGCCAGCCTGTCTCCGTCGGATCGAGAACTGCACGACCGATGCCTGGCAGCAGACAAGGACATCAAGACGGCAGAACGAGAACTCAAATCGACATCAGCGAAGGCCGACAAAGCTGTCAAGGAGGCCAAGGAGGTCCCGATTGTGGCCTCGGTAGAAGGACATAGCTTGACGCCGCTTGAGGTCACCGTGAACAAAAAGACGTACCTAATGGGCGCAGATGTCCGCGCTGAGTTGGAATCTCTTGGTGAAGTGACAGGTTTCCTTTCGACCACAAGCAGTACCCACAAATCAACCGGACTAGCAGTCGGGGCTGGAGTGGGGCACGTCGCTGGAGGTGCCCACGTGTCCCGCGGAAAAACGTACAACTTCAACGAAATCAAGAAACTCGATACCCGCGAGATCTATTTCGTGGTGACGGGGCGCGGATGGAGCGAGGTGAGCAGCGTCTCACCGGAAGCTGGTCTGGGCGTTCGCCAGTTCGTGCACAGTGTGAACGCGGCAGCGCAGGGCTACGAGGAATTCGAGCGTCAGTACCGCGCGCTCGTAGAGTCGGTGACCAACGAAGGCGAGCAGTTGACGGCGAGTGCCCAGCAGCGTGTCGAGGACGCCAGGGCTGCTCGCGAGTTGCTTGGGGACGATCCCCTCAAAAGGTTGCAGAGCGCCCGACGGGCTGATCGGACCAAGTAGTGTCGGCGCTTCGCATCTGACCGAGATCAGGTACACGTCTATCGATGCCTGAGCTGGCGGAACAACATTTAGCCGAGACGGCAGGCTGGCGCGCGGCGACCACCGAGTAACGAGCCTGACTGTGCGCTGGTGTTTGCGCGGAGCGTCAGGCCGTTGCCCTGCTTGCTCCTTGGCCTCCCCACTAACGATCTTTTCGTGAATCCATAACCAGGCCGCGTTCCATTGCGGCGTCTTTGCACTCGATCGTCAGAAGGTGGCCTCGGGGCCGCGCGCGGCCGGCGCGCCGAAGCATAAGGCTCCCTCTTTCGAGCAGGGGAACGGCCAGCCAGCCATCTCGGGGGTGATGGTCGGCTGGCCGCTCGGGGTTCATCGGCTCTGCTTGGCGATCCACTCGAAGATGGTTTCGCCCTCATCGTCGACCACGAGATTGTTGTACACGTAGTTCCACGAGTCGTGAGCGCCGAAGTAGTGCTCACCGTCATACACGGGGCCCGCCGGGTAGCGGGCCATCTGGGCGTCTACGCCGGCGGCCAGCAGATTCGCGAGCGTGGCGGGCTGGGAGGCGGCGGCCCAGTCGGACGTGTTGCCCACCAGATAGACGGGGAAACCCTTGGCTGCGACGATCGCGGCCTGCTCGGCATTGAGGTTGCCGCCGGAGGTGAGGATGGCGGCGGCGAAGTCGAGCTGGTTCTCGGTCTGCGACGTGATGAGCGGTGTCGTCATCGCGGTGCCCATGGACAGGCCGCCCACGTAGACCCGGTCGGGGTCGACGTTGTTGTCGGCGATGATCGTGGCGATCAGGGCCTCCATGTCGGCCAGCCTGTGCGCGCCCCAGCCCGTCGTCGTCGACTGAGGAGCCAACACGTAGGCCCCGTCCAGAGCGTCCTGGAACTCGGTGTCGGCGAAGGCGAGCGCCCGGTTGCCGATCAGGTTGGCGCCGGGGTTGGTGCCGTGGAAGCGCTCACCGGTTCCGTGGAACCAGACGAACAGCGGGCGCAGGTTCTCCTCGCTCGCGTTGGCCGGGGTGTACAGCGAGTAGGTGCCGCCGCCCGGCGCATCCGCGACCTCGAACCGGTCGAAGATGGGATCGTGACGGGTGTCGCCCTGCACGTAATCATTCTCGTGAAGACCAGCGATGGCCTTCTGCTGTGTGATGTCCAACTCGATGCTGGCGAAAGCGATCAGCCCGTTGATGGTGTACCAGGCCGCCCGCGTGGCCGGCACGTCGTAGCGGTTGGCGCTGCTGGCGCCGTTGGGTTCGGTGCGGGTGTTCCACTCGATCTCCAGCTTCACGTACTGGCCCTGCTCGGCGGGGTTGCCGTCAGCGTCCACGACGTAGGCGTCGAGGATGTTCCACTGGGCCCAGCCGTCGCCGAGGGCGTAGCTCTCCTTCTCCGGATCCCAGCCGAAGTTGCCGAAGCCGCCCTGGACGCTGCCGTCGGCCTCGGTGATCCTGGCCTTGGCTGAGAACGTGTCCTTGTCGATCGCATCGGCGCTGACGGTTGCGCCGAGGTCGATGATGGCGCCTGAGTAGTAGTAGCCCGGGTTGCTCGACGTGCGGAGCGCCTCGTAGCCGATCGGCCCGCTGTACAGCGGCGGAACGACAACAGTGGCGCTCATGGTCTTCCCGTTGACCTTCGTGATGGTGAACACGACACTCTGTTCCTGGGTGGTCTGCTGAATCCGCACGTCCAGCACGCCGTCGCGTTGCTGGTTGCTGTCGACGGCGTACGGAGCGACGACGACGTCGCCGCCGTTGCCCGACCAGGTGAGCTCCGCCGAGTTGTTGGCGTTGCCGTGCCAGCCGACGGTGATCTCGCCGGAGTACCAGCCGTCAAGGGAGCCGAAGTCGCCGGCTTGGAGGGTGTGCACGTTGTTGCTGGTGGGGATGTCGAGCGCCCGGGCGGGGGCGATGAATGTGAAGGCCATCAGAAGCGAGATGGCGACGGTGAGGAATCTCTTCATTGTGATCTCTCTGTGTGTGGTTCGTTACCTGTCGTTTTCCCCCGAATACGCACTTCGCCGAGGCCTCGCCGCCTCCTCGCGGCGCCGTCGGCGGTGATCAGGCACTGGATAGTGACCGGTCACGAACTGATGCTAACCATCGACGGGGTCATTAGTAGTGACGCACAACAAAAGAACCATTGTGGATTCGGCAGCGGTCCGCGAATGGACCGGGCCGGATGAATGGTTCGCGTGGATTCCGTTGACGAGGGGGCCAGTGGGCGCTGGGAACCGAAAAGCCCCGACCGAAGTCGGGGCTTTTGGCTTGGTACACCACCAGGGACTCGAACCCTGAACCCGCTGATTAAGAGTCAGCTGCTCTGCCAGTTGAGCTAGTGGTGCGCGCGAGGAATAACTCTAGACCCTCGCCGTTCGGCTTGTCCAATCGGGGCCTTCTGTTCCACGAAACCCGCTGTCAGCAGCCTATTCGATGATGTTTGGCAGCGCGCGGTCCAGCGCCTCGTCGATCTCCCGCGGCGAGTCCGGCCGCACCACCCGGGCGACCTCCTGCCCGTCGCGCAACAGGATCATCGTGGGCCACAACTTCACCTTGAACGAGCGCCCCAACGGAAGGCCCTTCCCATCGGCGACCTTGATGCGCTCGACGTCCGGCCTGTTGCCCAACGCCTCGTTCAGCGCCGGCGCGGACCGGGCGCAGAAGCCGCACCAGTTCTGGCCGAACTCCAACGCGACGAGGCCGCGCGTTGCATCGATCTCTTCCCGTGTGGGCTGTTCATCCTGGTAACCGAGCGTCATGTCCCCAGGCTAGGCGACCTCCCTGGGCAGAGGCCGGAGATCGGCCACATTGGCCCACCATCCGGCGCAGGACGGTGTCCATGGAGACAAGGGCATTTGACCCGGCGCCGTAGCCGGTCTCAGCTTCGCCGTGGCGGAGAGTCACCTCGATGGGGGACTGCTCCTACTGGGCCCGCATCCCCCTGCATCCCCTGCGCCTCGCCCCGCGACCACGCTGATGGGACCGTCCAGGTGGCCCCGTCACTCCAACAATGCAAGGAGGGCCTTCTCCAGGCCCGTCTGGCGCGCATTGGCCGAGCTGTACTTCTTCCGGGCGGCCTCGGCGATGGTGTCGCCGGATTCGTAGGCGTCGAGCACCCGCGGGTCGATGTACGACGAGCGCGCCACCGTCGGCGTGTTGCCCAGGTAGCTGGCCACTTCCTGGACCGCCTGCCTGATCGCGCGTTGCCGCGACGCCTTCGAAGTGCCGGGCTCCTCGGTCAGCGCCAGCGATTCCGCGGCGATCACCGTGGCGTGCCAGGTGCGGAAGTCCTTCGCGGTGAGCGCGCCCCCGAAGAGGTCTGAGAGGTACCCGTTGACATCGGCGCTGCTGAGGTCGCGCCACCGGCCGTCCTGCCGGTACGCCAGCAGCCGCTGGGAGTCGTCGGTGCGCTTGCGCAGCTTCTCCAGCACCGTGATGGCCGGCTGGTCGTCGACGGCGATGGTGTGCGCGATCCCGGACTTCCCCGTGAACGAGAACACCAGGTCGTCGCCCCGTCGGCGGACGTGCTGCCTCTCCAAGGTGGTGAGCCCGAACGAGCCGTGGGCGTCGGTGTAGGCGTCGTTGCCGATGCGGAAGTACCCGATGTCGAGCAGCCGCACGGCCGTGGCGCAGACGCACTCCAGCGACGAGTCCTCGAGCGCCAGGTCGGCCGAGATCCGACGGCGGGCCGAGGGCAGCATCTCGGCCGCGGCGGTGATGCGCTCGAACTTGGAGCGGTCGCGCTTCAACCGCCAGTCCGGGTGGTAGAGGTACTGGCGGCGGCCCGCGTCGTCGGTGCCCAGGGCCTGCAGGTGGCCGTTGGGGTGGGGGCAGATCCACACGTCGGTCCAGGCGGGCGGGATGGCCAGGGCCTTGACGCGCTCCACCTCGTCCTTGGGTAGCGCGTTGCCGTCTGCGTCTGTGTAGCTGAAGCCACTGCCGCGCTTGCGGCGCGTGAAGCCCATCATGCGTGGGCTGACCCGACGGAGCCTGACCATGAGGACCTCAGGATCCAGCGAGGAGGTTGAGGCTCTCGCGCTGGGTCAGCACCGGCTGGCGCATCTCCTCGCGGAGGAAGTCGAGTAGGGCTTCGGCGAGGGGACGATGGTCCGACGCGATGGCGCCACCGGCGACGTAGGCGCGGATGTTGTGCGCGAAGGCGCCGATGGCGGTCTGGGCCACGCAGCTGTGGGTGGACACCCCGCAGATCAGCAGGCGGTCGATGCCGAGGAAGTCGAGTTGTTCCTTCAGGTTGGTACCGAAGAAGGCGTTGTCGCGGGTCTTGACGATCTCGACGCAGTCGGTGGTGTCGAGGCCGTCCAGGAATTCCGCCTGTTCGCTGCCGGGAAAGGCGAAGCCCTGGTCGTCCTCCAGCATGTTGAGGGTCCAGGTGGACTTGTCGGGCTCGTGCTGGGTCCGCACCAGGATCACCGGGCGGCCGTTGGCGCGGGCCGCGGCGATCAGCTCGTTGGTGGGAGGCAGGAGCAGCTCCTCCTTGCCGGCCAGGCCGGGAAGCTCGAAGTAGGACTTCTGGAGGTCGATGACCACCAGCGCCAGTCCGGCGTCGCCGCTCACTCCCGCCACCAGGTGTCGGAGATCGTCACCGGCACCGTCCGCTTGTGCCTGCTGCGCAGCCAGGTCTGCTCGATCCGCTCAGCGGAGGCCGTGGGCACGTCGCGGCCCTCGAGGTAGTCGTCGATGTCGTCGTAGGGGACGCCGAGCTCCACCTCGTCCGGCTGACCCACCTTGTCGTCGAGCAGATCCGCGGTGGGCACCTTGCCCCACAGCCGCTCAGGCGCACCCAGGTGTTTCAGGAGCTGGCGGTTCTGGCGCTTGTTGAGGCCGAACAGCGGCAGGATGTCCGCGCCGCCGTCGCCGAACTTGGTGAAGAAGCCCATGACGGATTCCGCGCCGTGGTCCGTACCCAGCACGAGGGCGTTGTTGTCGCCTGCCACGGCGTACTGCGCCACCATGCGGATGCGGGCCTTGACGTTGCCCTTATTGAAGTCGGTGATCTCCTCGCTGACGGCCGTGGCGTACTCGTCCTCGAAGCCGTCGACGGCGGGGCCGACGTTGAAGGTGAGGTCGCGGTCCGCGCCCACGAAGTCCATCGCGGCCTGCGCGTCGGCCTCGTCGTGCTGCACGTTGTAGGGCAGCCGCATGGCGTAGAAGGTGGCGTCGCCGCCCTGCGCACGCACCCGCTCCGCGGCGAGCTGCGCGATCCTCCCGGCGAGCGTGGAGTCGATGCCGCCCGAGATGCCGAGCACGTAGCCACGGGTGTGAGAGGCGGCTAGGTAGTCGACCAGGAACTGGATGCGCCGCTCGATCTCCTGCGCAGGATCGATCTCGGGCCGCACACCGAACTCGTCGATGATGGTCTGCTGAAGTTCACGCATCACCCCATTGTGCTGGATGGTGGCACCATTGGCCCGTGGATGCGTTCGATCCCTCGGTGCTTTTCCGGTTCGTTGACGTGGCGGGTGTGGTCGCCAACGGGCTACTCGGGGCCCTTGTGGCGCGCAGGTTGAGGTTCGACATCATCGGCTTCCTGTTCCTCGCCATCCTCACCGGCCTGGGAGGGGGCATGCTTCGCGATGTGCTGTTGACCACCCGTCCCGTTGCCTTCATCGACCCGCTGTACCTCGTGGGCGCAGTCAGCGCCGCGGGGGTCGCCTACCTGGTGACGTTCAAGGGCCGATGGATGAGCCGGCTGCTGACCTCGTTGGACATGCTCGCGCTGGGCTGTTGGAGCGCCACCGGCACCATCAAGGCGTTGGGCTTCGGGCTCGACCCGCTGCCCGCCATCCTGCTGGGCGTGCTGACTGCCGTGGGCGGGGGGATGATCCGCGACGTCGTCACGGGGCGCATCCCGGTGGTGTTCGGCGGTAACACGCTCTACGCGTCCGTGGCGGTGATCGGGGCAGCGGAGAGCCTGATCCTCACGCAGCTGGGGTACCCGAACCTGGGCATGGCGGCGTCGATCCTGACGTGCACCGTGCTGGGGCTCTTGGCGCACCGCTACCGGTGGACGCTGCCCCAAAAGGGCGAGGTGCGCTGAAAGGGCTGGAGATTTGTCGCAGGCCGGGTGAGGATGGGGCATGGAGGACAGTGGAAGTACCCAGGCCCGCCCAAAGCTGCTCTCTGGCGGCAACCCGCAGATCCCGAAGGGCGAAGGTCCCGGCCCTGTGCGCGACTACATCGCCGCGATGCCCGGCTGGAAGCAGCCCATCGGGCAACGCCTGGACGAGCTCATCGTCGAGGCGGTTCCGGACGTCCGCAGGGCCGTGAAGTGGAACCAGCCGCACTACGGGAACGAGGGGGACGGCTGGTTCCTGTCGTTTCGTTGCTACACCAAGTACGTCCAGGTGCAGTTCCTGAAGGGCACCTCACTGGAGCCCATGCCGCCGAAGGAATCTAAGCATGCGGAGGTGCGTTACCTGGACATCCATGAGGACGACGACTTGGACGAAGCCCAGCTGAGGTCCTGGATCGAGCAGGCGAGCAAGTTGCCCGGCGAACGGATGTAGGCGCTGGGGTCAGTCCGCCGACGCGGGGAGGTACTGGTCGGCCCACCGTCTGCCGGGATCCGGATCTGCGCCGAACCGCTCGGCGTACCCCTCGTGGATGGCGCGCCAGTGCTTGTGGGCCTCATCCTCGGACATGGGCTGGCCGGCGAGGTGCGGCTCCAGCCGCGACAGGTAGGTGTGCCAGCCGGTGGCGGTTTGCGCGGCCGGGAGGTCGTCGATGGTGTGGGTGAAGGTCAGGCGGGTGCCGGTCTCCGTAGGTTCGAGGTCGAAACTCTGGGGCTGGCCGGCGAACGTCCATGCCAGGCGCGACGGCTCGCTGGCCTCGTCGACGGTGAGGGTCATCCCGCCGAGGTCGATGCTCTCGCCGGTTTCCGGCCCCCAAGGGGCGGCGCCGGGGAAGAACTCCTGGAGCTCAGCGGGGTTGCTGACCGCCTGCCAGACCCGCTCGACTGGGTAGGGGAGCTCGATTTCGAAGCGCAGCGCGGGGCGCCCGTCGACCGATTCGAGCGTGCCATGTGGGCTGTTCGGAGCCATGATCATCCTCAACTCGGCGACAAAGCAATCGGCCCCAGCATAAGCCGGGGCCGATTCTCTTCGGGGTGAGTAACGGGACTTGAACCCGCGACTTCCTGGACCACAACCAGGTGCTCTACCAGCTGAGCTATACCCACCATCGCCGGTTGATCCGGCAGCCACTAATCGTAGCGGATGGGAATGGCCTGCGCGAATCGAGCGTCAGACCTCGTCGACGGGGGTCTCGGCGGGCGTCTCGACCGGGGGAGTGACGGCCGCGGACCCGGTGGCGCCGGTGAGCGCCCCGCGGTGGCGGGCGGCGATCTCACGCAGCTGTGACGACGTGGGTCCCGGCCGCGGGACGAAGAGCGCGTCGCGGTAGTAGCGCAGCTCCTCGATGGACTCCTGGATGTCGGCCAGGGCGCGGTGGTTGCCGGACTTCACGGGGGCCAGGTACTGCACCCGGGGGTACCAGCGGCGAGCCAGTTCCTTGATGGAGGACACATCAACGTTGCGGTAGTGCACCCACTGCTCGAGCTCCGGCATGTCGCGGGCGAGGAAGGCGCGGTCGGTGCCGATCGTGTTGCCGGCCAGGGGCGCCTTGCGGGCGATGGGCACGTGGGTGCGGACGTAGTCGAGCACCTGGGTCATGGCGTCTTCCATGGTGGTGCCGGTGCTGAGTTCGTCGAGGAGGCCGGACTTGGTGTGCATCTCGCGGACGAAGTCGCCCATGGCGGTGAGTTGCTCGTCCGTCGGCTTGATGAGCACGTCGACGCCGTCGCCCAGGACGTTGAGGTCGCCGTCGGTCACGAGGGCGGCGACCTCGATCAACGCGTCGGCCCCGAGGTCTAGACCCGTCATCTCGCAGTCGATCCACACCAGTTTTTCGCTCATGGGCACCAACCTATGACTCCGGGCCACCTGCACGCCAACGGGCTACACTGTTTGGCCGAAGCCCCAGTAGCTCAGCGGATAGAGCAACAGCCTTCTAATCTGTAGTGCGCAGGTTCGATTCCTGCCTGGGGCGCTTTGTGATGTCTCAGGACATCGGAATAGCCTGGACCCTCATTGTGGGGTTCAGGCTTCTTCGGGGCGTCACCGATGGTGGCCTGATGGTTCACGTCGGCAAGGACGGCATGGGCGTGGCACTTGACAAGCCCCTGAGCTCGAGGCGACGCTCTGATTCGAGCAGGGCAATCGTGCCGTACGCCCTTGGCGTTCGTAGGTAGCCGATGAATGCGTCCCGCAGGTGGGTCTACGTTTGCTGCGCGGCGAGGATCGTCAACCGGGCGACGAGTCGCTGCATCGTGGGGACTCCCCGGCAGGTCACCGGAATGCCGAGCAACCGGGTCAGCTCCGGGCCGGCGGAGATCCCTGAACCGGTGGCGCTCGTGACCGCGTGACTTGAGCTGAGCGCGTGCACCACGAGCTCACCGGTGGGAACGCGCTCGACGTGAGGCAGCACGAGTTCCGGGATGCTGGCGGCGTCGAAGAGGGTGAACTCGCCGCCAGGTAGGTCGGGATCGAGGTGCCCAACGGTGTCGATGAGCCAGTCCGCCGAGCGGACCACAACAAGGTCTGAGTAACCCGTGACAGCTGTGAGGCGGGCGACTACGGACTCCGCGAGTGCGGCGGGTTCGTCGCCGGAGAAGATCACGGTCCCGTTGGTCTGGAAGTTCACGGCACGGGTCGCGCCGGCCGCAGCGAAGGCATCCAACAGCTCGGGACTGCGCGGCGACCGGCTCCGCGCCTGGCCGAGGTTCATGTTCCTGAAGAACGCCACCTGCATGCTCACGGGCCCATCGCGTTCAGCCGTGGCGGAGATCGAACTTCGACAGCGGTTCGGGGCCCGCCATCACCCGGCGGGTGACCTGCAGGAGCGCGTCCTCGTTCGGGTCCACGCGCCAGCGCACAAGAGCGATGGTGTCCCCAGTGATTTCCAGGGCCGTGATGTGCGACGGGTAGACGCAGCTGCCCGAGTTGAAGTAGGGCACCCCGTTCTCGCGGGGGAACCTTTCGCGATGGGTGTGGCCGCAGATAAGTGCCGTCCGGTTCTGACGAATCCACTTCGCGTAGTTGCGCTCCACCTTGTGCCGCTTGTCCGCGTTGGCCACCGGACTCGTGGGGCTGTGGAAACCGAAGGCGTGCGCATACCTCCAGAAGGCGCGCATCATGAACCGGCTGAATCGCCATGCCTGGTCGTTGGGCAGGTCCCCCTGGTGCCCGTGCACCAGCAGGATGTCCTGGTGCGTCCGCTTGTGGCGGAACACGACCGCCTCCACCGGCTCCAAGCCGTCGAAGAACGGCTCCACCTCGCCGGTGGCGACATCCTTCGCGGTCCACAGGTGCTCGCGGACGTACTGGGGCTCCTTCAACACGATGTCGTGGTTGCCCCACATCCGGATGTACCTGTCGGCACGGTGGAACTGGAGCACCTGTTCCCACACGGCGCGGTTGGCTCTGATGATGTGCTTGTAGTCGTGCTCCCAGAGCTCGTCGCCGTCCCCGGCCTCCACGTAGGTGAACCCGTTGCGCCAGTAATAGTCCATCGCTGCCGTGAACGTGTTCTTGTTCTTCAGGAATTCGTCGGACTTCGAGCCGTCCCCGCGATGGCAGTCGCTCATGATCACGTAGCGCGAGGTGTCGTCGATCAGCTCAACCCGGGCATCCCTGTAGGCCTCCGAGAGACGTGTCATCGTCTTCACGGGAATCACCGCCCTTCGCTGGCTTCTCTTCGATCATAGGTCTGAGCTGCTGCCGTCGTCCCCGATTTCTCGACGGGCCACTGCCGAGCCGGGCGAGCCTTAGAGCGGTCTGAACCGCCCTCAATCAGCGTCGAGGGTCCAGTTGGCGAGCTCGATCCAGTCGAACCAGCCCAACTCCGGGCGCACGGTGACGGACACCAGATGGACGGACCCGATGCGCACGGGACCCACCTCGGGGGCGCCCTCGAGTCGGCGCTGGAGTTCCGCGTCGTCGACCTCGCCGGTGGCGTAGGCCAGGGAGACGTGGGGGCCGTACGGCGCCCCGAGGACGTCGCCGCCGTAACTGGCCGCCGCACGGCCGACGGCCTCGACCAGCGACACCCACGCGGAAGTTGAGTCCGCGACGCATTCCACGGCTACAGGTTGGGGCTGGGGCGCGCTCAGGTTCAGGTCGAAGGCGCGGACGGTGTCGAGCTCGTCGGTCAGGTGCTGCGCGAGGCGGCTGAGGTCCGCGTGCTTCAGGTCGTCGAACTGGGCCAGCCGGCGCACGGTGAAGTGCCGCCACGAGGCGGGCATCAGAGGAAGGTTCGGCAGGCCGTCGAGACGGGACGCGGCCTCGTCGAGGCGGTCCTGGACGTCGTCTGTGGGGAGGGCGTACACGTGGAGCGACCCGTCGTTCTGGGTCCAGGGGGTCATCTGCTCGAAGAAGCTGCGCATGGCGCTGAGCCTAGCGATGGGAAGCGGGCGGCGGATCCTCGGGCGCAGGACGATCGGCCGGTAGTCTGGGCGCACTATGAGTACAGCGCAGATCAGCCAGCCCACGACGCGCGGCCGTTGGCTGAACGGCCTGCCGCAGGATGGGCCCAGGCGCCCCTGGTACCTGCGGCTCCTGCGCAGCCCACTGTTCTGGCTGGCGCTGATCCTGTTTCCGCTGTACTTCTGGGCGCTCTACGACCAGTACTGGATGCTGCACCCCGAGCAGACGTTCGAGGACGGCACCCGTTCGCTGGGCATCAGCAACGAGGCCCTCAAGCTCGGCGCGTACTGGGCCATGTGGACCGGCCTGGCGTACACGACGCTGTTCATCCTGCTCGACCGGTTCCGGGCTTCGAGCCCCGTCGTCTGGTTACTGGCGCTCGGGTGGGGAGCCTGCGCCTCCACCTGGTTCTCCATCCACGTCAACACCTGGATGGGCCAGGCCATGGCCACCACCCAGGCCAACTCCGACGCGGGGTCGCGCGCCGCGATCTTCTCCGCTCCGTTCGTGGAGGAGTTCGCCAAGGCCACCATCCTGGTGCTGCTGGTGATCCTCTGGCGCAACAAGATCGTGTCGCGGCTCTCTATCATCACGCTCGCCGGGCTGTCCGCCGTCGGCTTCGCGTTCACCGAGAACATCATCTACTACGGCCGCGTCTGGATGCAGGCCACGCACGACATCACCATCGCGGAACCCGCGGAGTCCTTCATGGAACTGGTGATGCTGCGCGGCGTGTACACCTCGTTCGGCCACCCGCTGTTCACGATGATGACCGCCGCGGGCCTCGCGATCGGGCTGGGCGCCCGCTCGAAGTGGGTCCGGGTCATGGCGCCGGTGGGCGGCTATCTGCTCGCCTGCGCGGGCCACATGCTGTTCAACGGCCTGTCGTCCACGAACTCCATCGACAACCTCATGATCCAGTGGTACATGGCGCTGGGTCTGGTGGCCGTGATCGTCATTTCCCTGATCGTCAGCATCGTCGGCAATGCGCAGATCATCCGGGCCCGCCTGGGCGACTACCAGCACGCCGGTTGGCTCACCGAGCGCGACGTCGAGCTGTACGGCCGTCCCCTCCGCCGCGCCAAGCTGCTGCTCTACGCCCTGTTCCGCGGCCCCCGCATCTGGTGGCGCACCTCGAAGCTGGTGCGTCGCGTCACGGAGCTGGCGTACCTGCGCAACGCCATGACGCGCGGCCTCGTCTCGGAGGCCGGCGACGACCGCGCCCACCAACTGATCACCGAGATCCACTCGCTCCAGCAGATCACGTTCAGCGACTACGCGGGCCATCCGATGATCCCGCCGCGCAAGAAGAAGGCCAGCGAGCTGCCCCCGCCGCCCGAAGCCGGGCCGGGTGGGCCGCTCACCAGCAACTATGCCCAACCCGTCGCGCCCGGCCCGGCCGGCGTCGGCGGCAACTATCCTGTGCGTTCATGAGCGGATCCCAGAAGCTCGTCGACGCCTTCCACCTGCTCGACGCCACGCTGCCGTCGGCGCAGTTCCCGCTTCCGCTCGACGGCGCCGAGTCCCTGCGTAGCCTCGCGGGTTCGCTGGCGCACCAGGTCCGCGACTATCTGCTGCCGCGTGCCTCCCGGCTCGACGCACCGCTGCTCGCCGTGGTCGGCGGCTCCACGGGCGCCGGCAAGTCCACCATCGTGAACTCGCTCCTCCGGGCCGAGGTGACGCGCCCGGGTGTGCTGCGCCCGACGACGAAGTCGCCTGTGTTGATCTGCCACCCCGACGACGAGGAGTGGTTCCGCTCCGACAAGGTGCTGCCCGGGCTGGTGCGCACCGACACCCAACTCCACGACTCCCGGGCGCTGCACATCGTCGCGTTCCCCGACCTGCCCCCGGGCCTGGCTCTGCTCGACGCACCCGACATCGATTCGGTCGACGACGCCAACCGGGCGCTGGCCCGCCAACTCCTCCTCGCGGCAGACCTCTGGGTCTTCGTCACCTCCGCCGCCCGCTACGCCGACGCCGTGCCCTGGGACTACCTCCACCAGGCGCAGGAGCGCAACACGATGCTGGCGGTGGTCGTCAACCGCTGCCCACCGGGCGCGATCGCCCAGGTGGCCGGGCACCTCGCCCAGATGCTCGCAGAGCGTGGCCTGGCGTCGGCCAAGCTGTTCGCCATCGTCGAGCGCGCCCTGGGGCATGACGGGATGCTCCCGCTGCCGGATGTCGGCGGGTTGCGGCAGTGGCTGGGGCAGCTCGCCTCGCAGACCGAGGCCCGGGCGCAGGTGGCGGTGCAGTCGCTGGCCGGTTCCGTGCGCTCGCTGGACCCGCAGCTGCACGAACTCATCGGCGGCATCCACCGCCAGAACGAGGCCATCGAGGAGCTGCGCGAACAGTCCGTCAGCACCTACCGTCAGGCCGTCGTCGACGTCGCCGAGGCCGCTGGCGACGGCACCATGCTGCGCGGTGAGATCCTCAGCCGGTGGCAGGACCTCGTCGGCACCGGCGAGTTCATGCGCTCCATCGAGGAACGCATCAGCGCCTTCCGCGACCGCCTCACCGGTTGGTTCCGCGGCGAACCCGAGGTGCACGCCGTCGAGGTCGCCATCTCCGACAACCTCGCCGCCGTCCTCCAGGAGAAGGGCCAGTGGGCCGCGGAACAGGTGGCCGTGAAGTGGTCACGCACCCGCTGGGGCCGCGACATCATCGTCGCCGAGCCCGGCCTCGCCCACCCGTCGCCGGATTTCGACGCCGCGGCCACCGCCGCCATCCGCGCCTGGCAGTCCGACGTGATGCGCCTCGTCGAGGAGCAGGGCCGCGGCAAACGCATGAAGGCCCGCTTCCTCGCGCTGGGCACGAACATCCTCGCGCTGGCCCTGATGATCGTCGTGTTCGCCGCCACCGGCGGGCTCACCGGAGCGGAGGTGGGCATCGCCGGCGGCGCCTCGGTGCTCGCCCAGCGACTCCTCGAAGCCGTCTTCGGCGAAGGCGCCGTCCGGAAGCTCGCCGAACAGGCCCAGGCAGACCTCGAGGCCCGCGTCCAGGGCGTGCTGTCCGTCGAATTGTCACGCTACGGCGCCATCCTCGATTCGCTCGCCGTCGACGACGGCGCCACCGCCCAACTCGAGAGCGCCGCCGTCACCCTCCGGGACGCCGCGCGCAGCGCGTTCGACGACCTGACCGCCCCGGAGCTGTGATGTCCCTGATCGCCGACCACCTCGCAGCACTCACCGAGGTCCTCGACCTCGCGCAGGGCCGCATCCCAGCCGAGGCGGAGGCCCGCGCCCGCGCCGTCCTGGCGCACGCCCCCCGCAGGCTGGCCGCCGGCGCCCAGACCGTCGTCGCCATCGCGGGCGCCACCGGATCCGGCAAGTCCAGCCTCTTCAACGCCCTCACCGGCACCCGCCTGGCAGAGCAGGGCCCCCGCAGGCCCACGACGGCGCTCACCATGGCCGCCAGCTTCTCCGCCACCAACAGCCGCCTGCTGGACCTGCTGGCGGTGGCGCGCCGCCACGAGGTGGAGCCGCCCGCAGGCGGCATGCAGGACCTGATCCTGCTCGACCTGCCGGACCACGACTCCACCGCCACGGCCCACCGCGACGAGGTGGACCGTCTCGTGGCGCTCGTCGACCAGTTCACCTGGGTGCTCGACCCCCAGAAGTACGCCGACGCCGCCCTCCACCAGCGCTACCTGCGGCCGTTGGCCCGGCACCGCGAGGTCATCACCGTGGTGCTGAACCAAGCCGACAAGCTCTCTCCCGAAGACCTGGCGCGCTGCCTCGCGCACATCCGCCGGCTGCTCGACGACGACGGGCTCCACGGCGTGCCCATCCTCGCCACGTCGGCGGTCACCGGCATGGGGATCGACGACCTCCGCGGCCGCCTGGCGAAGCTTGCCACCGGGAAGCGCGCGGCGACCACCCGGCTCCAGGCAGACGCCGCCGTCGCCGCCCGGGAACTCGACGCGGCCATGGGCCGCGCCGTCACCCGCGGCGTGAGCAAGGACACCGTCCAGCGGCTCAACGCCCAACTGTCCGCCGCAGCGGGGGTGCCCATCGTGGTCGACGCGGTGCGCAACTCGGTGAAGCACCGGGGTCGCCTGGCCACGGGCTGGCCGCTGGTGAAGTGGATCGGCAGGTTGAAGCCGGATCCGTTGAAGCGGCTGCGCCTCGGGGTGAAGCGCGGCGCGGCACCGGCTGAGCTGGAACCGCCGGGCGGGCTGACGCGCAGCTCGCTGCCGGCACGCTCGGCCGCGGCGTCGTCACACCTCTCCACGGGTCTGCGTGGGCTCGCCAACGAACTGGGCGACGGCATGCCCGCCGGCTGGCGCGACGCCATCAGCCGCGCCGTGCACACGTCGGAGGCGACGCTGCCGGACCAGCTCGACCGCGCCGTCGTCGCCACCGACCTCAAGGTGGACCGCACGCCCGTGTGGTGGCAGCTGATCAGGGCCCTGCAGTGGGTGCTGATCGTCGCCGTCGTGGCGGGCGCCCTGTGGCTGACGCTCAACGTGGTGCTGAGCTACTTCGGGCTGCCGAAGGTGGACATCTACCCGGTCGGCCCCGACGGCGGGCTCCAACTGCCCGTGCCCACGCTGATGGTGATCGGTGGGGTGGTGGCCGGGATCGTGCTCTCGGGCCTGTCCGGCCTCGCGATCAGCGCCGCCGCGAAGGGCGCGGCGAAGCGCGCGAGGAAGGCGCTCAACGCGTCGGTGGCGGAGGTGGGCAGCGAGCACGTCGTCGCCCCTGCCGAGGCGGAGGTTCAGCGCTACGTGCAGGCCCGCTCCGCCCTGGATCGGCTCAGCTAGCGTTTCTGGGTTGTCCGCATTCCCGCATAGACTGGCCCGCGGTCCGTTACGAAGGGAAAACCGATACACGTGGCTGAGTTCATCTACAGCATGCAGAACGTCCGGAAGACCGCCGGTGAAAAGGTCATTTTGGATAACGTCACCCTCTACTTCCTGCCAGGCGCCAAGATCGGCGTCGTCGGTCCGAACGGAGCCGGCAAGTCCACCCTCCTGAAGGTGATGGCGGGCCTCGAGCGGCCCAACAACGGTGAAGCCGCCCTCAAGAAGGACGCCACCGTCGGGATCCTGCTCCAGGAGCCCCCGCTCGACGAGGACAAGACCGTCATCGAGAACGTCGAACTGGCCGTCGCCGAAACCAAGGCGATGATGGACCGGTTCAACGAGATCGGCGCCCTGATGGGGGAGCCGGACGCAGATTTCGACAAGCTCCTCGAAGAGATGGGCACGCTCCAGACGGAGCTCGACCACCGCGAGGCGTGGGAGCTCGACTCGAAGTTGCAGCAGGCCATGGACGCGCTCCAGTGCCCGCCGCCGGACGCCCCGGTCAACGTGCTCTCCGGTGGCGAGCGACGCCGCGTGGCGCTGTGCAAGCTGCTGCTGGAAGAGCCTGACCTGCTGCTCCTCGACGAGCCCACCAACCACCTCGACGCCGAATCCGTCGACTGGCTGGAGAAGCACCTCAAGAACTACCCGGGCGCCGTCCTGGCGGTCACGCACGACCGCTACTTCCTCGACAACGTCGCGGAGTGGATCTGTGAGATCGACCGCGGCCGGCTGCACCCGTACGAGGGCAACTACTCCACCTACCTGCAGAGCAAGCGGGAGCGCCTGCAGATCGAGGGCAAGAAGGACGCCAAGCGCGCCAAGATCCTCGAAAAGGAACTCGAGTGGGTGCGCTCCAACCCGAAGGCCCGCCAGGCCAAGAGCAAGGCCCGCCTGGCCCGCTACGAGGAACTGGCGGCCGAGGCCGAGCGGGGTCGCGCCGTCGACCTCTCCGAGATCAACATCCCGCCGGGCCCGCGCCTGGGCTCCGTCGTCCTCGAGGTGCGCAACCTCAAGAAGGGCTTCGGTGAGCGGGTGCTGATCGACGACCTCACGTTCACCCTTCCGCGCGCCGGCATTGTGGGCATCATCGGCCCCAACGGCGTCGGCAAGACCACGCTGTTCAAGACCATCACCGGTCTTGAGGAGGCCGACGCCGGCACGGTGAAGGTGGGCGAGACGGTGAAGTTCAGCTACGTGGACCAGGGCCGCTCGGGCATCGACCCGAAGAAGAACGTGTGGGAGGTCGTCTCCGACGGGCTCGACCACATCAAGGTGGCGAACTTCGAGATGCCGTCGCGCGCCTACGTCGCATCGTTCGGCTTCAAGGGCCCGGACCAGCAGAAGCTGGCCGGCGTGCTGTCCGGTGGTGAGCGCAACCGCCTCAACCTGGCGCTGACGCTGAAGCAGGGCGGCAACGTCCTCCTGCTCGATGAGCCCACCAACGACCTGGACGTGGAGACGCTGCAGTCGCTCGAAGACGCACTGCTCGACTTCCCCGGCTGCGCCGTCGTGATCTCCCACGACCGCTGGTTCCTGGACCGTGTCGCCACGCACATCCTGGCGTGGGAGGGTACCGACGAGGACCCGGCGAACTGGTTCTGGTTCGAGGGTAACTTCGCCGACTACGAGCAGAACAAGATCGAGCGCCTCGGCCCCATGGCGTCGCGCCCGAAGTCGACGGCCCACCGCCGCCTGACCCGCTGATCGTCGGTTCCCCTGAGCATGGGCGACGCCCCGTCTGCGCAATGCGCCACGGGGCGTTTCCCATTGGGGACGGGTGGTCATCGGTGCGGCTGCACGGGGCCGCGGTAGGCTGGAATCCATGCCTTCGCACACGCCGGTCCCGAGGTACCCCTTGGGTGAGTATGCGTATCAGGGCTTGTGGTGGGGCAGTGTGCTGCTCCCGCTGCTGCTGGCGGTGGTCCGGTTCGCAGCCGCTCCCACGGACATGACGTTCGCTCTCTTCACCATCATCGGGCTGCCGGCCATCATCGCCGGGCAGGTCATCGCGGGCATGCTGGCGTGGACCTATCGCCGTCGCCAGTGGCGGCACTGGTTGGGGCCGGTGGGGGCACGCTTGTCGTTCATCTACTACGCCGCCTGGGTGGTGCTGGCCCTGGCGTTACCGGAAGCGCGTCCGGGCGAGGTCTACCCGTCGTTCGTGATGGGGCTGTTCGGCAGCGCTTTCGCCAACGGCCTGTCGGCGGTGCTGTTCTGGCTCGTTCCGGTGCTGTACGTCACATTGCTGGCGTCGATCATCGTCGAGGGGGAGAGGGCCGTCAGGAAGTGGCGGAGGGCCCCCACGGCGTGACGGAGCCCCCAGGCAGCTCAAGAAGGGTGGCTTGAGCGCCCGGGGGCTCCATTCGGGGCCGTCGAGGTTGCCGTCAACTGGGCTCCACCAGTGCCTGGATCGCCTCTGGAATGGCGGCGGGAAGTTGGCACTGCCCCATGTCCGGATCCTCTCCGCTGGGCTCGCAGTTGTTGTCCATGCCCTCGAATGCCGAAGTGAGCAACAACACACGTTCCCCTGCCTGGACAACGACGGTGTCGGTGAAGACGCCGAAGCCCTCCTTCTCCGGCTCGGTCAGGATCATGAGGCCGGTGACGTAGCTCATCCGAGCAGGGGAGGCGTCCACCGCCGAATCGTCGAACGGTACCTCGTCGGTCTGATCCCGCGTGGTGACTTCCGACGGGGCCCCGAACTTGGGACTGACGTCGGTGCACGTCAGGGAGTCGGCCTTCAGCAGGTCGAACCCGGCCGAAGCCTCCTCCGGGGTGGCGTACCCGAGCACCGCGGCGCTGATGTAGGCGGGCCAGTCACCCTCCCTGCCGTACTCGCGGCTGAGGACGGTGATCGGAGCACCGACGTCACCCGGCAGGCACAGCGAGGAGACGCCCAGCCCTTCGAACTCGTTCTTGATCACGCCGGGGGACTGGTCGAGGAACAGCATCTCCGCCGTGGGCAGGTTCGCATACGAGGGGGCGGCCACCGTCGGGTCCGTGGGCGGCACCACGGGGGAGCCCGAGGTCACGGTCTCGGTCGGTTGCGGGGTCGGTGAGGGCGACGGCGACTGCGTGGGCACCTCGGTGGCACCGTCGGACGCCGTGGGGGACGGCGTCTGGGGGATGGCGGTGTTGGCCCACTGGGGGGTGCGCAACTGGTCGAGCAGCGGGCTCTGCCAGACACCCACACCTGCTGTCAGCACCAGCGCCATGACGCCTGCAGCCACGGACACGTGGCGGGTGGTGCGGCGCCGGTTGCCGCGGCGGCGGATCTCAGACGGGGGAAGCATGTCGACCTTCTTGGCATCGGCGGCCAGGCGGTCCAGCTCAGGAATGCGATCAGGCATGTCGGACCTCCAAGTCAGTGTTGAGAAGACGCGCCAGCGTGGCGCGGCCCCGGGCGAGTCGGGCCTTGACGGTCCCGGTGGGTGAGCCGACCTCGTCGGCCACCTGAGACACGCTCATGTCGCAGAGGTGGTACAGCACGATGGCGCGGCGTTGGTCGTCGGGCAGTTGGTCGAGCGCCCTGTTGATCGCGACCCTGTCCGGGCTCGGCTCGTAGGTGCGCTCCGGTTCGACGGCACGGTCGGCCTGGCGGAATCCCCGGCGGGCCTTGCGCCAGCGGCTGACGGCCAGGCGGTAGGCGGTGGTGCGGATCCAGGCCTCGGGGTTCTGGTCCCAGTCAAGTTTTCTGCGATGGTCCCAGGCGCGGATGAACGCCTCCTGGACGCAGTCCTGCGCCTCGGCCAGATTGCCGCACATCGCGTAGATCTGGCCGACGAGTTTCTGGAACGACCCGGTGTACAACCGGTCGAACTGTGCCTCGTCCATGGCGCCTCCTCTCAGCGTGTTCTGCTGTGAATACGCACGGCCCCTGAGTTCGGTTGCATCGATTCTGGAGCAACTTCGATCAGTGCGTGGCGAGGAGCTCCGCGAGCGACATCGACGAGCGGCCGGCCAGCGACGTGAGCTGCGTCTGGCAGGAGAAGCCGTCGGCCAGCACGATCGCGTCCGGGTGCGCCTCAACGGCGGGGCCCAGATCGTGCTCGAAGACCTTGACGCTCACCTCGTGGTGGCCTCGTTCGACGCCGAAGTTGCCCGCCAGGCCGCAGCAGCCGCCCACCTGCACCAGGTCGGCGCCGGTCTGCAGCAGGATCGTTTGGTCCTTCGCCCACCCGATCACGGACGCGTGGTGACAGTGCGGCTGAGCGACGATGGTGTGGCCGCTGAGATCCGGCGGGGTGAAATCCGGGTCTGCCGTGAGGAACTCGGCCAGGGTGAGGACCTTGCCGTCGAGTGCCGCGACGTTCTCGTCCTCGGGCAGCAGTTCAGGGGCGTCGCTGCGCCACACCGCCGTGCAGGAGGGTTCCACGCCGACGATGGGCACACCGTCGCGGACATACCGGGCGAGCACGGCCGCGGCGTTCGTGAGTTGGCGGCGGGCGCCGTCGAGTTGCCCGGTGGAGATCCAGGTGAGGCCGCAGCACGCAGCCTCGTCGAGCACCTCGGGCTCGTAGCCGAGGCGGACGAGGACCTGCACCATGGCGGCGAAAGAGGTGGATTCGAAGCAGTCAGAGAAGGAGTCCACCCAGATGAGCACCCGGCCCTTGGTGCCTTCGGCCGCGCCCAGGCTCAGGGAGCTGCGGGCGGTGTTCGAGGCGAAGCGGGGGATCTGGCGGCGGCCGTCGACGCCGGCGGCGAACTTCAGGAGGCGACCCAGCACGGGCGCGCCGCCGACGAGGTTGACCAGTCTGCCCAGGCCGGGGACGCGCGTGATCAGGCGACCCCAGCGCGGCAGCCAGCCCAGGGCGTAGTGCGCCCTGGGACGGAGGCGACCCTTGTACGTCTCGTGGATCACGCGCGCCTTGTACGCTGCCATGTCGACGCCGGTGGGGCAGTCGCGCGCGCAACCCTTGCAGCTGAGGCAGAGGTCGAGCGCGGCGTGCACCTCGGGCGAGCGCCACCCGCCTGTGATCAGCGAGCCGTTGACCATCTCCTGGAGGGCGCGCGCCCGGCCGCGCGTCGAGTCCTTCTCGTTGCGGGTGGCCTGGTAGCTGGGGCACATCACGCCGCCGGCCGCCGTCGAGTTCGCCAGGCACTTGCCGACGCCGGAGCACTGGTGCACGGCCTCGACGAAATCTGCGTGGCTCAGCGACAACGGCGACCTGCTGGCCGCCACCATCCGCAGGTCGGATTCGATGGGGGCAGGGTCGACCAGGACGCCGGGGTTCAGCAGGCCCTTGGGGTCGAAGACGTTCTTGATCTGGCGGAACAGGCCGAGCGCCTCGGGGGAGTACATGTGGTGCAGCAGGGCGGAGCGGGCGCGGCCGTCCCCGTGTTCGCCGGACATGGAGCCGCCGAAGGACGCCACCAGCTGTGCCGCCTTCTCGACGAAGGCCTTGTAGCGCTCGGCGCCGTCCGGCTCTGTGAGCGGGAAGTCGATCCGGCAGTGCACGCACCCGTCGCCGAAGTGGCCGTACGGCAGCCCGTGCAGGTTGTACCGGCCGAGGAGTTCGTCGAAGCGACGCAGGTACTCGCCCAGGTGCTGCGGCGGGACGGCCGCGTCCTCCCAGCCGCCGTAGGCGGGCTTCTCGAGGCTCACGCCGGCCAGGCCGGCGCCGTCGGCACGGATCTTCCAGAGGCTGTTGGCGCGGGCGGGGTCGTCGACCACCCAGCCCTCCGTCGCGGCGGATCCGGCGACGACGGCGTGGGCGCGCTCGAGGACCTCCGCGCGGTCGTCGCCGACGAGTTCGAGGAACATCCAGCCGTCGCCGGTCGGGAGTTCACCCACCGCCTCAAGGCCGTTCTTGGCGATCACCACGTCGACGATGCGCCTGTCGATGCCCTCGCACGCGGTGGGCTGGAAGCGCAGCAGGTTGGCGATGTCGTCGCCGGCGTCCGGCATCGTGGGGTAGCCCAGCGCCACCATCACGCTGACCGGCGCGTCGGTGACCAGCCGCACGGTGGCGCGCACGATCACACCCAACGTGCCCTCGGTGCCGGCGAAGAACTTGGGCAGGTCGAACTTCTTCTCCGGAAGGAGGTGTTCGAGCGAGTAGCCGGAGACCTGACGGATGAACGTGCCGAACTCCGTGCGGATCACGCCCAGGTTGGCGGCGACGAGCGTGCGGAGCTCAGGCACGTCGTCGACCCCGAGCGTCAGTAGCTCGCCGGTGCCGGTGATGATGTCGAGGGAGACGACGTTGTCCGACATGCGGCCGTAGCCAAGGGCTCGGGGGCCGCAGGCGTTGTTGCCGATCATGCCGCCGACGGTGCAGCGGCTGGAGGTCGACGGATCCGGCCCGAGCCGCAGGCCGTAGGGGCGCGCGGCGATCTGGAGCTGATCCTGCACCACCCCCGGATCGATGACGGCGGTGCCGGCGACGGGGTCGATGGAGTGGATCGTGTGGAGATGCTTCGCCACGTCGATCACCAGCCCGGGCCCGACGGCGTTGCCGGCGCACGAGGTACCCGCGCCGCGGGCGGTGATGGGGGTGTCGGTGGCCAGGCAGGCGCGCACGAGGGCGATCAGCTCATCGGAGGTGCGCGGGTGGGCGACGGCAAGCGGCTCGACGCGGTACAACGACGCGTCCGAGGAGTAGAGCGCGCGCGTCAGCGTGGAGGTGTCGACGATGCCGGCGAGTTCACCCAGCTCACTCAGGAGCCGGGCGTGGGGGGCAGCGGTGTCGACGGTCACCCCCCTAGTTTCGTGCGTCGGGAGGAGAATGTCGAAAGGTATCCACCGACGCCGCTCGGCAGGTCAGTCCGTGACGGCGAGTGCGGACTGCATCGCGCGGCCCAGGGCCGCGTAATCCTCAGGGTTGATGGCGTCGACGAAGACCCTACGCACCGAATCGACGTGGTGCGGCGCTGCCCGCTTGAGGAGGTCGAAGCCCTCTTCCGTCATGGTGGCCTGCACGCCGCGGCCGTCGGAATCGCACGAATTGCGCGAGACCAGGCCCATCCGCTCCATACGCTTGACGGTGTGCGTCAACCGCGAACGGGAGTGGCCCACCGAGGAGGCGAGTTCGCCCATGCGCAGCGTGTGGTTGGGGGACTCGCTGAGCCGTACCAACACCTCATATTCGGGCAGCGAGAGGTTAAACTGGCTCAGCGCCTCGTCGAGGTACTCATTGATATGCGTGTTGGCCAGGAGGTAGCTCCGCCAGACACGTTGCTGGCTCTCCGTGAGCCAGCCTGCAACTGGTTCTGTCATGTGACCAGGATAGCACAATGGTTGAGGATTCAAGTAGTTGGTCCGCCAAATCCCTAGCCGACGCCGCAGCGGCACGTTAACCTAGCCTGCAACCGTTGAAAGGGACCCCATGGGACTTCGTGAAGAGATCATGTCGCTTTCGGCCGATTCGGTCGGCCAGATGCTGCGGCGGCGTGTGGCGGAGACGCCCGACAAGTTGGCGTTCATGTATCCCGACGGGAAGGCCGAGGGTCCCAACACCTGGAGCGCCCTCACCTGGCGCGAATCCAACGAGATCATCGACAAGCTCGGCGCGGGGCTCCTGGCCCGCGGGGTGAAGTACGAGGACCGGGTGGCGATCTGCTCCAGCACCCGCGTCGAATGGATCTTCATGGACCTCGCCATCGCCGTGGCCGCGGGGGCCACCACGACGGTGTATCCCAACACCGCCTCCGGCGACGTGCACTACATCGTCAGCGACTCCGGCTCCAGCGTCTTCGTGGCAGAGAACGCCGAACAGTTGGCCAAGGTGCTGGATACACCGGATTTCGCAGAGCAGATCCACACCATCGTCGTGATCGACGGCACCGGCGTCACGTTCGACGACCGCATCATCTCCTACGACAAGCTGATGGAACTGGGCGAGGCCCACCTCAAGGAGAAGCCCGACGCGCTGGACGAATCCATCGCCTCGACGAACCACGACACCCTCTCCACACTGATCTACACCTCCGGCACCACCGGCCGCCCCAAGGGCGTGCGGCTCAACCACCTGTCCTGGGTGTACGAGGGGGCGGCCACCAAGTACCTCGAGATCATCGGCCCAGACGAGCTGCAGTTCCTGTGGCTGCCGTTGAGCCACGTCTTCGGCAAGGCGCTGATCGCCGCGCAGCTGGACTACGGTTTCGCGTCCGCCGTCGACGGCCGCATCGACAAGATCGTCCAAGGCCTTGGAGAGGTGCACCCCACCTTCATGTGTGGTGCGCCGCGCATCTTCGAGAAGGTGCGCGCCGCCGTCCTCACCAGCAGCACCGGCGTCAAGGGGAAGATCGCGCGCTGGGCGTTCTCCGTGGGCTACCGCTCCATCGACGACCGGCTCGCCGGCCGACCGCTCAAGGGTGCGCTCGCGGTGCAGTACAAGATCGCCGACAAGCTGGTGTTCTCCAAGCTGAAGGAACGCCTCGGCGGCCAGATGAAGTTCATGATCTCGGGCTCCGCGAAGCTCAGCCCGCAGATCCAGAAGTGGTTCTACGGCGCGGGCATCCTCATCGTGGAGGGCTACGGCGCGACGGAGACCAGCGCCATCGCCGCCGTCGACCTGCCGGCGGACCCGCACTTCGGCACCGTAGGCGCCATCGTCCCGGGCGTCGAGAGCAAGCTGGCTGACGACGGCGAGCTGCTGCTGCGCGGCCCCATCATCACCCCCGGCTACCACAACCTGCCGGACCAGACCGCTGAGGCGATCGACGACGACGGCTGGTACCACACCGGCGACATCGCTGAGATCGCCCCCACCGGCCACGTCAAGATCACGGACCGCAAGAAGGACCTGTTCAAGACCTCCGGCGGCAAGTTCGTGGCTCCGCAGAAGGTGGAGGGCGCCATCCAGGCGAACATCCCCTACGTGTCGCAGTCCATCGCGGTGGGCGAGGGGCGCAAGTACGTGGCCGCCCTCATCGTGCTGGACCCGGTGATGCTGCAGAAGTGGGCCGACAAGCGCGAACTCGGGAACCTCAGCTACGCCGAACTGTCGCAGCGACCGGAGATCCGGGCCTCCATCGAGAAGTGGATGAGCCGGGTCAACGAACGGCTCGAGAAGTGGGAGACGGTGAAGCAGTTCGCCATCCTCGACCACGAGCTCACCGTCGAGAACGCCGGCGTCACGGCCAACATGAAGGTGCGCCGCGGCGCGGTCACCGACAAGTACGCCGATGTCGTCGACACGCTGTACCCGCGGGAGGACTGACCCCTTGTTCCGCTGGGAGTGCCCCCTGCGTTGGTCGGACATGGATGCGCAGGGGCACATCAACAATGCCGTGATGGTCGACTACCTGCAGGAGGCGCGCGTCGTCTTCCTGCGTGGCGGGGCCGCCTCGGGATTGCTCGACGAGGGCATCGTCGTGGTCAGCCACCAGGTGGAGTACCGCCGACCCATCCATTACGACGGCGCTCAGGTGGTCGTCGAGCTGGGGGTGTCACGGCTGGGGGCCTCGCGGGTGGAGCTCGCCTACGAGGTGTCCCAGGGCGGTGAGGCGGCCCTCGTGGCGCGCACGATGCTGTGCGCCTTCTGCTTCGACGAGCAACGGCCCATCCGGTTGAAGCCCGAGTACCGCGAGTTCTTCGACGCCCACCGCAAGGAGGTGGAGCCGCTGCGCGAGCTGAGGGCTCCGGCGCTGGAGGGCGCGGGGACCCCGGTGTCGCTGCCGGTGCGCTGGACGGATCTGGACAGCTACGGGCACGTGAACAACGCGAAGGTCTACGACTACCTGCAGCAGGCGCGCATCGAGGCCACCACGCAGTGGGATCCGACGATGGCCCGGGCCGGCTCGGAGGGCGCAGAGCACATGTGGCTCGTCGCGCGGCAGGACGTCGACTACCTGGCGCAGCTCGAACACCGCCCGGAGCCGTACGAGGTGCGGGTCGCGCCCGTGCACCTGGGATCGTCGTCGATCGTGCTGGCCTCGGAGATCGTCGACCCGGCGACCGGCACGGTGCACAACCGGGCGCGGACCATCCTGGTGGTGGCCGATCAGGCCCTGAACAAGACGACGCTGCCCGGGGCACTGCGGGCCAACCTGGAGAGGCGCCTGGTGCCTCAGCGCGCGGCCAACTCCGCCACCTCAGGGTCGGACAGCGGCGCGTTGTAGACCCGGAGCTCATCCATCGCCCCGGAGTAGGGGGCATCCCACCAGTTCACGCCCAGGCTGAAGACCCCGTCGGTGGTGGTGAGCACGTCCGGGAAGCCGGTGCCCTCGAACACCCGGGTGCCGTCCACCCAGGCCGTGAGCTTCCCGGAGTCGACGGTGAACGCCACGTGGGACCAGGCACCGACGGGCAGCTTCTGCCCGAAGCCGGCGTCGTACCAGGCCGAGCCGGACCAGATCATCGAGTCACCGCCCACGCCGCCGTGGCCGGACGGCAGCAGGCTCACCCAGGAGGTCTCGTCGCGCGCGGCGAAGAAGGTGGGGGTGAACTGCGTGGTCACGGTGGGCTTCAACCACAGGGACACCGACCAGGTGGGCCCGGAGACGAGGCCATCGGGGAGCCGCACGCCCGAGCCGCCGTCGAACATTGCAGCCTGGCCCTGTACCCCCTCGCCGAACGTGATGCTGCCGCCAGGGGCACCGATCCGCGGGCCGCTCACCGTGCCTGCGGTCTGCCCGTCGGCGGCGTCGAGGTCGCCGTCGAAGGGGTAGCTCGCCACCAGCCCGCCCTCAACGCGGGCGGGCACCACGACGGTGAACTGCCGCGAGCCGGTGACGACGCCGTTGGTGACGGTGGCGGTCAACTCCACCGTCGCGTCGGGCTCCCCGGCCGTGGGCCGGACGACCGAACCGTCAGCGGCGATGACCGACTCGTCCGAGCTGGTCCACACGATGGTCGACCCCTGGGTGCCGGCGGTCGGCAGAGCGAGGTCGCTGATGGCGGTGTCCGGCACCGTGAGGTCGGCCAGCACCCGCTCCACCGCCTCGTCCGGGCTCACCTGCAGCCGCCCAATGGCACCCAGTGCCGCCCCGTCGGGTGCCAGCGCGGTCCAGGTGGTGACCCATCGCCCCTGGTCAGGGTCGAACTGGCGGGCGACCTCCGCCACGTACGTGGTTCCGCCGAGCCGCAGGATGAGGCGGGACTGGCCGTCCCGCTCCCAGGTGCCGCTCATGGCGCCGGTGACCTGGCCCTGCTGCGTCAACTCGATGGAGTCGGCCTGATGGATGTCGGTGTCGATGGTGCGCGGGGCGTGGTCCACCACCGCGTAGCTGCCGACGACGTCGTGCCTCTTGATGTCCCTGGCTGTGGTGCCTCCGTAGCGCAGCGGCGCGACGACCGGCCACCCGTCAACGTCGGTGTATATCTCGTGCACGCGGATCTGGTGCTCCTCCCCGCGGCCCGGGAAGCGCGTGTGGAAGGCCAGGAACTGCTGGCCGGTGGCCTCGTCGACGAACGGGGAACTGCCGCCGGGGGAGACGTACCCGAGGCCGCGTCCCACTCCGGGGTCGCCGGGCAGCCGCTGGAACTCGTGGTTGCCCAGCAACTTCACGGCTGACTCCTCGATGGAGGCATCGTCGAACAGCGGCTTGGCCGGGTCCGCCTTGACCTCGGCCATGTCGCGTCCCTCCGCGTCGAGGTACGGCCCGTCCGGGCTCGTGGCGCGGGCGACGCGGATGTTGTAACCGCCCGTCGAATCCAGCCCGCCGTAGGTGACGAACAGGGTGTAGAAGCCGGTGGCGGGGTCGTAGCTGACGGCAGGCCCCTCGATGCGGGCGTGGTTGCCGCCCCAGAGGTGCCTGCCGTACCCCTGGTCCGGCAGCGGGAAGCCGGTGGAGGGGTTCAGCTCGAGGATGAAGATGCCTCCTGAGAAGGAGCCGTAGACCATCCAGAGACGGCCGTCGGCATCGAAGAAGACATCCGGGTCGACGACATTGGGGTGGACCGTGGCGTCGTAGATGGTGCCGTCCTCGGAGGGCTGGCCCCACATGCCGGATTTCAGGATGAGGCCGAGGTCCTCGTACGGGCCGGTGACCTCGTCGGCCACCGCGATGCCCATCGCGGAGCGGGGTGAGTCGCCGCGGCAGGCGTTGTAGTACATGTAGAAGCGGCCGTCGGCCAGTTGGATCACGTCCGGTGCCCACAGCGTTTCGGTTTCCGCCCAGGTGAGCGCCTCGGAGAGCTCGGCGGTGACGTCGTCGAACAACGGATTCTCAGGGGTCACATCGGCGGCGATCTGCTCCCACTCGACCAGGTCCGTGCTCGAGGCCGCCTGGAGGTGGGATCCGAACACGTAATGCACACCGTCGACCTCGATGTGGTCGGGGTCGTGCACCGTGGCGTCCGCGAACGTCGGCGTGGGTGGCTGGGGTGCCTCGGGCGGCCGTGCCTCAGCGGGTGAGGCGGCGATCAGCGACACAGTGGCCACCACCGCCACGGAAATAGACAGGGGAGAGCGGAGAGACGACATTGTTGCTCCTCAGGTGGGTATCAGGTCAGGGACAGGGTGACGAAGGAGTGGGGCGGCAGTTCGACCTCGAGGACGCCGTCGGACGGGAGACCGACCTCGAACGACGACGGGGACACCGCGTCGGGCACGTCGGGGCTGTTGTGGTCACTGATCGACGGGGCGGTCAGGACCCGGCCCGTCACCGCTGTGACGGGACGGCCGCGCAGGGCGAGCCGCACCGTGGTGGCGGCCTCGAGATCGATGTTGCTCAGGGAGACCAGCGCCGCGCCGTCCTTGGTGGAGGCCGATGCCGAAACCATCGGCACGGTGGCTTTGCCAACCTCGCGGGTGCTGACCGGCTCGCCGATCCAGGACACTGCGAGCGAGTCCGCGTCGTGATGCCCCTTGTTCATCTCGAACACGTGGTAGGTGGGGGTCTTGACCAGGCGGTCGCCGTCGGTGTGGAGGACGGCCTGCAGGACGTTGAGCACCTGGGCGATGTTGGCCATGACCAGGCGGTCGGCGTGGCGGTGGAAGGAGTCGAAGTGTACTGCTGCCACCAGCGCGTCGCGCATGGTGTTCTGCTGGAACAGGAAGCCGGGATTGGTGCCGGGTTCGGCTGCGAACCAGGTGCCCCACTCGTCCAGCACGAGGCCGATCCGCTTGCCGGGATCGTAGGCGTCCATGATGGTGCCGTGCCGCGTGAGGAGTTCCTCTATCCGGAACGCCGAGCGCATGGTGTCGTAGTAGACGTCCGTGCTGAACTCGGTGGCGCTGTAGGTGGGCGGCCATTCGCCCGGGTACGTGTAGTAGTGCAGCGAGATGGCGTCGAAGAAATGACGGGGGTTGCAGCCGCAGCCCAGGTCGCCGAGGGTCTTCATCAGCGTCTCGGTCCAGTGGTAGTCGTCCACGTTGGCGCCGCCGGCGATCTTGTAGAGCTTGTTGCCGTCGTGTTCGCGGCAGTAGGTCGAGTACTGGCGGGCCAGGTCGGCGTAGTACTCGGCGCGCATGTTGCCGCCGCAACCCCAGGACTCGTTGCCCACGCCCCAGAAGGGGATGCGCCACGGTTCGTCGCGCCCGTTCTTGCGGCGCAACTTCGACATCGGGGCGTCGCCGGAGCGGGTGAGGTACTCCACCCAGTCAGCCATCTCCTGCACGGTGCCGGAACCGACGTTGCCGCAGATGTACGGCTCGGTGCCCAGTTGGTCGCACAGGTCCATGAACTCGTGGGTGCCGAAGGAGTTGTCCTCCACCACGTTGCCCCAGTGGGTGTTGACCACGGTGGGGCGCTGGTCCCGGGGGCCGACGCCGTCGCGCCAGTGGTACTCGTCGGCGAAGCAGCCGCCGGGCCACCGGAGATTGGGGATGTCCAGGGCCTTCAGCGCCTCCACCACATCCGTGCGCATGCCACGGGTGTGGGGGATCTGGGAATCGTCGCCGACGAAGATCCCCTCGTAGATGCAGTGGCCGAGGTGCTCGGCGAAGTGCCCGTAGAGGTGTCGGCTGATCCTGGGGCCGGGGACGTCGAGGTTGATGACGGCGGTGGTGAGCATGGGTCTCCTTACTTCGTGGTCTCGGACTCGGTCCGGAGGATCGGCCAGCCGTCGCGCCAACCGAAGGTGCGGATGGCCAGCTGGAAGTCGCCGCCGAGGTCGGCGTCGTAGTAGTGGTAGGCGATGTGGTCGCCCGAGACGGACTGGCCGCCGGGGCCGATGCGGTTGTCGACGATTTCGAGCAGCAGCGTGCCGCCGCCCTCTGCGAGATCGACCCCCTCCGCGTCCAGGTAAGGCCCCTCGGGTGACCTGGCGCGCCCGACGTTGATGTTGTAGCTGCTGGCCGTACCCCGGCAGCACGAGTCGAACGAGACGAACAGGTAGTACCAGCCGTCGCGGTACAGCAGCGCCGGCGCCTCGATGGCGTTGGTGGCGGTCTGGCGACTGGCAATGGTCACCGGTTCGGCTCCCTCCGCGACCGTGCCGGAGGGGAGATCCAGCGGCACCAACTGGATGCCGCCCCAGAACGACCCGAACGCCATCCAGCCCTGGCCCTCCTGGTCGACGAGCACGGCCGGGTCGATGGCGTTGTAGTCCTTGGATCCGTCGGACGAGACCACCTCGCCCCGGTCGGTCCAGCCCGTCGACGGATCCTCGGCATCGAGCTCCTCGTTGGTCATCAGGCCGATGGCCGACGTGTTGGAGCCGAACGTGGAGGCGGAGTAGTAGAGGTACCAGGTGCCCTCGTGCTCCACCACCTCTGGAGCCCAGAAGTTCTCCACGCCGGCGATCTTCTCGACGGCCCACTGGGGCGCCGTGTCGGGCCCCCACGCCTCACCGGCGTAGCGCCATTCACGCCCGTCAGCGGAGGTGCGGACCTGGATGGCGCCTTGGGCGACGCGGGGGTCGCCGGTGGAGAACACGAACCACGGGTGGTCGTCGTTGCCGACGACGAGGCCCGGATCGTGTGTGCGGAGGTCACCCGACACGTCGAGTTCCTCCGCCACGGGGGAGCCCGCCTGACAGCCTGCCACCAGGAGGGCAGCCACCACGCCCGCGACCCACCTGACGGTCATCCGGCGAACCTCACCATCGTCCAGGAGATCGGCGGAAGTGAGATCTCCAGGGAGCCGTCGGTCAGCGTGGCGCTCTCGTTCGGGCGCGGTGCCACGGTGGTGTCGTCGTCAACGCCGGCCTGCCACCGGGGGTCGGTGTGGTGCAGGGTGACGGCCTCGGTCAGGGACACGCCTGCGGGGACATCGACCCCCACCTCGATGGTCTCGCACTCGGAGCGGTTGACGAGGAACAGCGCACCGGCCGACTCGTCCCACGTCGCGACGGCGTCCACCGCGGGGACGACGCCGAACGCGTGGCTCTCGATCGTGGGGGAGTCGATGACGACGCGGAGCACTTCGCCCCGGGCGTACCTGGAGGTGAGCGCGAACGGGTGGAAGGTCGTCTGCTTCCAGACGGGGCCGTCGGGCTCGCTCATCACCGGCGCGATGACGTTGACGAGTTGCGCCAGGTTGGCCGACCACACCCTGTCGGTGTGGCGCAGCAGCGAGATGAGCAGGTTCCCGAAGACGACGGCGTCGGCCACCGAGTAGTTGTCCTCGAGCAGTCGGGGTGCCACGGGCCAGTCGTCGCCGGTGGGCGGCCTCGACGGCGTGCGGTCCTGGTACCAGATGTTCCACTCGTCGAAGGAGATGCCGATCTTCTTGTCACTCTTCCGGGCGGCGCCGACGGCGTCGATCGTCGCGCCCACCTGGCTGATGAAGCGGTCCATGTCTTCGGCGGACACGAGGAACTCCTGGAGACCGTGCTCGCCCTCCCAGTAGTAGGCGTGCGCGGAGATCATGTCCACGTGGTCCCAGGCCTCTGTGAGGACGACGCGCTCCCACTCACCGAAGGTCGGCATGGAGCGCTGCGAGGAGCCACACGCGACCAGCTCGAGGGAGGGGTCGATCATCCGCATGGCGCGGGCCGTCTCGGTGGCGATGCGGCCGTACTCCTCGGCTGTCTTGTGACCGATCTGCCAGGGACCGTCCATCTCGTTGCCGAGGCACCACATCCGGACCCGGTACGGCTCGTCAGCGCCGTTGGCCCGACGCTGCTCCGCGAAGTGGGACGTGCCGGGCACGTTGCAGTACTCCAACAGGTCGAGGGCCTCTTGCGTGCCACGCGTGCCGAGGTTGACCGCCATCATCGGCTCGATCCCGGCAAGCCGCGCCCAGGCCATGAATTCGTCGGTGCCGAACGTGTTGGGATCCGAGGAGTGCCAGGCGAGATCCAGCCGGTGCGGCCGATCCTCGACGGGCCCCACGCCGTCCTCCCAGCGGTACCCGGAGACGAAGTTGCCGCCCGGGTAGCGCACGGTGGACACCCCGAGCTCACGCACCAGGTCGAGGACGTCGCCCCGGAACCCGTTCTCGTCGGCCGTCGGGTGCCCCGGCTCGTAGATGCCGGTGTAGACGCATCGTCCGAGGTGCTCGACGAACGAGCCGAATGTCCGTCGGCGCACCGGGCCGACCCGGAACGCTGGATTGATGACCACATGGGCATGATGCATGCCTGAGCCCCTTTGCTGAAACTGTACATCGATGGAAATCCAGCATGTCACCTGGCGCGGTGGAAGGTCAAGGCCTGGCCGCAACTGTAGTTTCTGAGCGTAGGGAGTCCTGCAAAGGTCACGATTCGATAACGGCGGTTGCGTGTACATCGATGTAAGTGTAGTTTCCTGGCTACCAGTTCCAGGGTGGGAACGTGACGCCTCTCAACGACCGAGGGTGCGTGGGTCCCGGCCCCCAAAGAGACGAAAGGGCCAGAAATGTTTGGCAACTTCAACCGCCGCAACTTCCTTATCGGCGCCAGTGCAGCCCTCGCAGCCCCCACGCTCGCCGCCTGCGGAGGCAGCGACGACCCGGCTTCCGGCTCAGGCGGCAACGGCGGGAGCTCCGGCTCCGGCGTCGAGCTCACCTACATGTTCCGTGGCGGTGAGGACGAGCGCAAGGCATACGACCAGGCCATCAAGGCCTTCGAAGACGAGACTGGCGCCAAGGTGAAGGTCATCGTGACCGACGCCGACTCGTACCGCACCAAGCTGCAGGCAGCCATCACCGGCAACCAGACGCCGGACGTCTTCTACCTCGAACAGGGCGCTGTGATGGCGTTTGCGAAGAACGGCGTCGTCAAGGACATCACCGCCGACATCGAGACCGCCGGCATCGAGGTGGACAAGGTCTGGAAGTACGGCGTGGACTCCTACCGCTTCGACGGGTCCAAGGTGGGCGAAGGCGCCCTCTACGGGCTGCCCAAGGACATCGGCCCCTTCTCCTTCGGCTACAACAAGACGATGTTCGAGAAGGCCGGCATCGCGCTGCCCGACAAGGACACCCCCTACACCTGGGCGGAGTTCCGCGACGTCGCCAAGCAACTGACCACGGGCGAACAGTGGGGCACCGGCCTCAACGTCACCTGGAACCTCCAGGCGTGGGTGTGGTCCAACGGCGGCGACTGGGCCGATGCTGACCGCCGGAAGGTCGCCGTCGACACCCCCGAGTTCGCAGAAGCCTTCCAGGATTTCGCCGACATCCAGCTGGTCGACAAGTCCACGCCGTCGGTCGAGCAGGCCCAGACCATGGACACCTACCAGCGGTGGATGCGCGGCCAGATCGGCTTCTTCCCCGTCGGCCCCTGGGACGTCTCCACCTACGCGAAGCTGCCCTTCGACTGGGATCTCATCCCCTACCCGGTGGGTTCCACCGGCAAGACCGCCACCTGGGTGGGTTCGCTCGGCATCGCGGTGTCGTCGAAGACGAAGAACTCCGAGCTCGCGGCCCAACTGGCGATGTTCCTCTCCGCCAACGAGGAGACCCAGCGCCAGCTGTACAAGGCCGGCGTCCAGATCCCCAACCTGGTGGACATGGCCCACGGCGAATACGCCGAGTCCGAGGGCATGCCCGAGAACAAGATCGAGTTCGTCCAGATCGCCGAGGAGTACGGCCGCGCCCTGCCCGCCGCCACCACCTGGTCCGGCGAGTGGTACGACGAGTTCTGGGTGGGCATCCAGCCGGTGCTCGACGGGAAGATCAGCGCGGCGGACTACTGCAAGGACGTCCAGCCGCGCATGCAGCAGAAGCTCGACGCCGCCAACCAGGCCGCCGGTATCTGATCACCTTCGACGGTGGGGCGGGGCTCCTGCCCCGTCCCACCCCCATGACGGGAGAGCACTGTGCACACCAGCGTCAACGTTGCCGGCCACAAGGCCCGCACGCGAAAGAGCCATCTGTACCGACGGGAGCACTGGGTCGCCGCAGCCTTCATCGCCCTGCCTCTGCTCGGCTTCCTGGTGTTCGCCATCGGGCCGTTCCTGTACGCGGTGTATGCGTCGTTCACGAACTGGAACATGCTCAGCGACCCCCAGCCTGTCGGCCTGCAGAACTACGTCACCGCCTTCAACGACCCCTACTTCCTCACGTCGCTGGGCAACACCTTCTTCTACATGATCGGCATCCCGATCGGCCTGGTGCTGGCCCTGACCCTCGCGCTGGCCATGAACCGGCGCATGCCCGGCCGGGCGCTGTTCCGCTCGATCTACTACGTGCCCGTGGTCAGCTCGCTCGCGGCCGTCTCGATCCTGTGGCAATGGGCCTACAACGGTGACTTCGGCCTCGTCAACCAGGTGTTGGAGCTCATCGGCATCGACGGCCCCAACTGGCTGCAGAACACCGCCACCGTCAAGCCTGCCCTCATCATCATGGCCGTGTGGAAGGGCCTCGGTTACTCGATGCTGCTCTACCTCGCCGCGCTGCAGAGCGTGCCGGCCTCGCTGATGGAGGCGGCTGAACTCGACGGCGCCGGTTCCTTCCGCAGGTTCTGGCACATCACGCTGCCCATGGTCCAGCCCGTGACCTTCTTCCTGGTTGTCACCGGCGTCATCGGCGGCTCCCAGATCTTCACCGAGATCAACATCATGACCCCCACGGGCGGCCCGGAATATTCGTCGGCGTCGATCGTCTGGTACATCTGGCAGAAGGCCTTCGCCAACCTGCAGATGGGCTACGCGTCGGCGATGGCGGTCCTCCTCGGCCTGCTCGTCTTCATCATCACGGCCCTGCAGTTCTGGTTCAACGCCAGGCACGGCCACGAAGGAGCTGAGTGACATGGCGTCGACAGCCAAGACCCGCTATCGCACCGGCAACATCATCGTCGCGGTACTGCTACTGATCGGCGGCATCGTGATGGTGGCTCCGCTGCTGTGGATGGTGTCGACCTCGCTGAAGACCCAGGACGGCGTCTTCTCCCTCCCTCCGGAGTGGATCCCGCCACTGCCGCAATGGCAGAACTACCTGCGGGTGTGGGATGCCGGCCCGTTGGCCAGTGGCATCAAGAACTCGCTGATCGTGTCGCTGACGGTGACCATCGTGGGCTCGATCACCTCGACGCTGGCGGCGTTCGCCTTCAGCAAGCTCCGCCTCCCCGGGAAGAACGCGATCTTCCTGTTCATGCTCGCCGGCATCATGATCCCGTTCCCCACCCTGATGATTCCCCAGTTCGTGATGTTCTCGAAGCTGGGTTGGATCGACACCCTGCTGCCGCTGATCATTCCGGGCCTGTTCGGCAACATCATGATGATCTTCTTCCTCCGCCAATACCTGCACAGCGTGCCGGATTCCCTCATTGAGGCCGCCAAGATTGACGGCGCCGGTTATCTGCGGATCTTCGGCTCCATAGTGCTGCCTCTTATTCGGCCCGCTATCGCCGCGCAATTCATTCTGTGGTTCATGGCGGTGTGGAATGACTATCTGGCGCCGATCATCTACCTCAACAGCCCGGAGAAACAGACGCTCCAGGTGGTCATTGCCAACTTCAATGCCAATTACGCCATTCAGACCGACTATCCGTTGATCATGGCCGCTTCGGTGATTGCACTTGTGCCGGTTTTCGTGATCTTCGTCACCTTCCAGAAGCAGATCATCGAATCCGTCGCACTCACCGGGACGAAGGGCTGACATGGGACCCGACTACCTGGCTGTGAAGGCCGTCTCCCACACCGATCCCGGTCTCTGGGGCGCCCATGACCCCACCGTCGTCCGGGCCCGGGACGGCCGGTGGCTGATGATGTCCACGGACACCGCGGTGGCCGGCGCTCCCGGTGCCGGCGTCCAGATCCGGCAATCCTGGGATCTGGAGACCTGGAGCTGGTTCGGGCACGCCTTCGACGGGGTGCCCGGTCCCGCCGCCGAGTGGTCGGGTGCCCACGGCATCTGGGCCCCGGAGGTCATCCGGCGTGGCGAGGAGTACCGCATGTACTACTCGGCCAGTTCCTTCGGCTCCCGCACCTCGGCGATTGCGCTGGCAACGGCCCCTGATGCCACCGGTCCTTGGGAACACCGGGCCCTCGTCGTGTCGACGCGGCACGACGCCGACGACGTCAACGCCATTGACGCCGGGGTGACCACCGATGCCGACGGCACCGACTGGCTGCTGTACGGCTCGTTCTTCGGTGGTCTGCGGATCCTCCCGCTGGACGAGGCGGGGTTCCCGCTGGAACCCGGTGATCTGGGGGAGCCCGTCGTGCACCGGGCCGCGTCGATCAACGGTGCCGTCGAGGGCGGCCACATCATCGCCGCACGGGGGCGGTATTTCCTGGTGTGCTCGTTCGACTCGCTCTTCGACACCTACAACGTTCGCGTCGCCGCCTCGGATTCGATCACCGGCCCGTACGTGGACGCCACCGGAGCCGGCCTCATCGACGACTCGGAGCCGCCTGCTCAGGTCGGGACCCTGATCCTGACGAGCTACGAAGCGCCGGACGGCACCATCTGGGCTGCGCCCGGCCACAGTTCGCACCTGGTGACGTCCTCGGGGCTGGTCCTCGTGCACCACGTCCGCGACGGCGTTGACCCGACCCGCCACACGGCGCACCTCCGGGCGCTGAAGTGGACCGCCGGTGGCTGGCCGGTGGCCAACCCGCTGCCTGCACCCGGGCACGACGTGCCCGAGGACGCCGTGTGGGCGGGCCACTGGCTCGTCTACCGGCTGGAGGCGTCGGCCCCCATTCCCGTGCGCCCCACTCGGGTGGAGCTCAACGGTGCAGATCTAGCGGCACTCGCCACGGCTGGCCGCGGGAGCGTGTCGCTGGCGGGGCAGGTCGTCGACGCCGTGTGCTTCGCCCATGACGGGGAACTCGCGTTCGCGGGAATCGACGAGCAGGGAGTGACGGTGTGGGGCATCAAGGCGTGAAGCGGTCGCCTCGCACGGGCGGCGGGTGGGCGGAGACAGCGATGCGCTGGCTCGGCACCGGCACCCAGGTGGTGGAGGTCAGCCTCGCCTGGTGGGTGGCGACCCTGCTCGGCCTGATCCTGTTCGGCCACCTGCCCGCCAGCGTGGCCGCCGTGTCGGTTCTCGGCAGGCTGGGCACCGACGACGCCAGCACCCGTCCGCTCGGTGACTTCGTCCGCGCCTGGCGCGCCACCCTGGTCCGCAGCACCGTGGTCGGCTGGCCGGCGACGCTTGCCCTCGTCGTCCTGGGCTTCAACGGCTGGGTGCTGAGCCTCGGCGATGAGCCGTGGATGGCCCCGATGTTCGTGGTCACGGTGGGCGTCGCCGCGTGCCTGTCGCTGGGGCTGGCCTACGTCGTGCCCATGCTGGCCGACGAGCGCGGCCGTCGCGTCCCCGTGCTCACGCTGTGGCGTGCCGCGCTGGGCGTCTGCCTCGTGTCGCCGGCGACGGCGGCTGCCTGGGCGGTCAGCGCCGCAGGCCTGGCCGTCGTCGCCTGGCGCTTCCCGATCCTGGTCCCACTGGCCGTGCCGGGGTTGGTGGCGCTGCTCACCGCGTGGTTGATGCGCCGCCGCCTGGATCAGACCGGGGTCTTCGCCCCGGAGGACTCACGCTCGACGATGGTGAAGTCTGCATAGAGGTGGCGCACGGGCAGCCGGTCCTTCAGGGGAGTGGCTGCCTCACGGACGCGGTCCTCCAGCATCGCCACCGCCACCCGGGCGATCTGCTGGCGTCCCGGAGATACGGTGCTGAGGGTGGGGCGCGTGAAGGCGGCATCCTCGATGTCGTCGAAGCCGATGACCGCCACCTGGCTGGGCACGTCGATCCGGTGTGAATGCAGGGAGTGCAGCACGCCCAGCGCGAGCGTGTCGTTCAGGGCGACGACGCCGTCGAATTCCGCGCCGGACTCGATGAGTTCATCGGTCGCCTCGGCTCCGGTGTTGCGGTGCCACAGCCCCGTGGGCCGGATCAGTTCCTCCCGGACGGGCAACCCGGCCTCGCCCATGGCCCGGCGGAACCCGCGCTCACGCAGTGCTGCGGACCCGACCACCTCGCCGGGGTGCGCGCCGACGACGGCGATGCGGGTCCGACCCTGCTCGATGAGGTGCCGGGTGGCCGCCGCGGCCGCGTCCACGTTGCTCATCGTGATGTGGTCGTTCGGAGAACCGAAGACACGCTCGCCCAACAGGACGAGTGGGAAGTCGACGGTGAACAGCCTGATGTCCTCCGGCCCGAGGGCCAGCGGCGAGAAGATGGTGCCGTCGGTCATGGTGCGGAGCGGACCGTGCAGGACGTCGATCTCGCGGTTCCGATCCGAGTTGGTCTGCTCGATCAACACGCGCAGGCCTGCCTTCTCAGCTTCCACGATGACGGAATCAGCGAGTTCCGCGAAATAGGGGAGCTTCAATTCGGGCAGTGCCAGTCCAATGAGGCCCGTCCGTCCACGACGGAGGTTCCGGGCGGTGAAGTTCACCTCATAGCCGAGCTTTTCGATGGCATTCTCAACCCGCTTGCGGGTCTCGGGACGCACATGTGGGAATTCATTGACGACGTTGGAAACGGTCTTGACCGAAACGCCGGCAAGCTTCGCAACATCCTGCATCGTAGCGGCCACTTCGAGTCCTTCCCCGCGGTGATTCTGCTCTGGAGGAGCGGATGAATTCAACGCAACTTCATTGTTCCACACGCATTCCATCGATAGGAAAGCGACGGCCCCGCTATGGCGCGGGCTGGCAGGTGGGGCACCACCAGATGACGCGCTGCTGGTCCACGTCGGCGTCGGCGACGGACCTGCCGCCGCCCAGTTCCGAGGCCTCGATCAGCGTGCCGCATCGGCGACATGGGCGGTGCCGGCGCCCGAACACGAACGTGTTCTCTCCTCGCCGGTGGATTCCGGTGAATGTCCGGACGGGGTTCGTGAGGTTCCCGCGCATCAGTTTCGCGGCCAGGTCCACGACGGCGGGGACGTCGCACAGGGCCACCGACGTCGTCGGGTGGAGGCCCTGCAGGAAGCAGACTTCGACGCGGTACTCGTTGCCGAGGCCCGCCAGGTTGCGTTGGTCCAGCAGCGCCTCGCCGATGGTCCGCTCGGGGCGCGACGACACCCGGCGGACCGCCTCGTCGCGCCCCGTGGGGTCCCAGCGGCCGGGGGAGTGCCAGTCGCTGGCGAGCACATCAGGGCCGAGGTGGGCGGTGCGTCGGTCGTACTCCCCGGCGGGCCAGAGCTCGACGACGCCGAGCCAATGCCCCACCAACTCGACCCCGCCGTCGACCCGGATCACCAGGCGGGCGGTATGGGCGGGCGCCGACCATTTCGCCCCCACCGCATGGATGCGCCAGGTGCCGTCCATGCGGAGGTGCGTGTGCAGGATGCGGTCCGCGCACTGCCAGTAGAGGTGCTTGCCGTAGGGCCAGATGCGGTCGATCGTGGTGCCCACCAAGGACTGAGTCGCGAGCGCGGGCACGCGGAAGTCGCTGTGCTCGATGATCCGCCCGACGAGGGGCTGGAGCCGCTGCGACAGTTGCCAGACGGTGTCGCCCTCAGGCACGGGGCGCCTCCACCGTGATGCCCTTCGGCGTGAGCCGTGCACCGGCGGCCAGCAGCGTGGCCTCGAGACCCGACGCCCCCACACGTTCGCCGTCGACCTCTTCGATGCGGAGCCGGCCCATCCTTCCCTCACCCACGGCGCGCACGAGGGCGTGGATGACCAGGGTGGCGTGGCGTTCGCGGTGCTCGGAGCCGCCGAAGAGGGTGAGGATGCGGCCCCCGCGGGTGAGGTGTGCGAGGCAGCCGCCGTCGCCCAGCACGACGAGGGCGCCGGCCGCGCGCGAAGGGCGGGCCGTCGGGTGCGCGGGCCAAGGGAGGATCGAGCCGTACGGGTTGGCCGGGTCGAGGGCGGCCAGGACCTGGAGGTTACGAGGCCCCTCCACCGCCGACCCTTCGGGAACGGCTGGGACCCGATTCTCGTGCGAGCGAAGCTGCTCGATGAGGTCCGGCGTGCTGAACTGCGCGCCGCCCAGGCCTTCCACGAGGTAGCCGCGCAGCATCTTGCCGGCTTCCTCCAGCTTGGACAGCAGGCGATAGGCGGCGGCGAAACCGCCGGGCGTGCCGTCAGCCGTCACCCCACCGCGCGTGATCACGCCGAAGCGCTCGAGCCACGAGGACGCCAACGCCAAGGCCGCCTCAGCTGGGGTGGGCTGGGTGTCCCGCACCCGGTACCACCGGCCCGAGACCTGCGGTGGGGTGAGCGATCCCTGCCCGCTCAACAGCGCGCGAGACGGGCGGGGGAGGCGGGCACGCCGTCGGGGCGAGGGGCGGCTGGCCTTGTGCGCTCCCCGGGCGGCGCCGCCGATCCGGGCCCGCACGGGAGCCATCGACGCCGGGGCGATCGCGCCCTCCTCCGCCGCGCGCCAGAGTGCGTCCGCGAGTTCCACAGCGGACTCAGCGCCGTGGATCGACGCGAACGTACCGTCGCCCTCCGCGAGCCGGTCGGCCACGGCGAGCGCCTCCTCCGACGGCGGCTGATCCGGTGGCCCGAGCAGGTCGAGGTCGTCCGCCGGGACCAACGCCACCAGCGGGTCGTTCGGCCCCGCGGAGCCACGCAAGCGGACCACCACCTCGCCCTCGGCGAGCAGCGCGTCGAGGTGCGCTGCCTGGTAACCCGCCAGACGGGCGGGCAGCACGTGGGTTTCCCAGGCGCTGGCGGGGAGCGCCGCTCCGGCGAGCCGTTGCAGGGCGAGCAGCACCTCGTCGGGGCTGGACACCGGCCGGTCATCGACGTGGTGTGATGCCGCCAGGAAGCGTGCGAAGCCCTCCTGCGAGACGGGCTGCAGCTCCGAGCGCGCCTTGTAGAGCGAGCGGCTGCGCAGCCGGCGGAGCACCTCCGGGTCCACGAATTGGGGCTCCGTGGCGGTGAACCGCCCGGCCACCAGGCGCTTTGCCACCCGCTCCCGCTCCACCACCAACCCGACGGTGGCCACCCCCAGGCCGAACGCGTCGGCCACCTCCTGCGCACTGAACGGGCCGTGGGTGCGGGCGTAGCGGGCGATGAGCTGGGTCAGCGGGTCGCGGCCCTCCACCGGGGGCGCGGCGTGCCCGGCGGGTACCGGGATCCCGAGCGCGTCGCGCAGCAGGGCCAGATCCGAGACCGCCACCAGGTGCGGGCGCCCGGCCAGGTTGAGCACCACCACGTCGTTGAGCCGCTCCGCCACGGTGGCTCCGGAGGCGGCCCACCACTCAGGCGACACCTTCCCCTCGAGCTCGACGAGGGGAACCGGTCCCAGTTCCCGCGGCAGCGCGGCCACCGCGTCGTCGTGGCCGGCCCGTCGGTTCGACGCGGTGCGCTGCAGCTCGGCGACCACCTCGGCCACGACGTCCGGGTCGAGCACCTCGCGCAGGTCCAGCGTGCCCAGGGCGGCGGCCAGGAGCTCCGGGTCCATGGCGAGCAGGGCGGCGCGGCGCTCCGCGAGCGGCGCGTCGCCGTCGTAGATGAAGGCCCCGGGATAGCGGAACAGGAGCGTGGCCGCGAACGGGCTGGGTTGATCGGTGACCACCTCCACGAGCCGCACTGCCCCGGAGCGCAGCCCGCGCATGAGCTCGACGAGGCCGGGCAGGTCGTAGGCGTCCTGCGTGACCTCGCGCACCGTTTCGATGATGATCGGGAACCTCGGGTGGTGCCTGGCCACCTCCAGGAGTTGGGCCGAGCGCTGCCGCTGCTGCCAGAGCGGCGCGCGCCGGCCCGGGTTGGGCCGGGGGAGGAGCAGCGCCCGGGCGGCGCACTCGCGGAAGCGCGCGGCGAACAGGGCGGTGCCGCCCACCTGCTCGACGACGATGCGGCCCACGTCGTCGGGGTCGGTCAGGAGGAGTTCGGGGAGGCGCTCGACGAGATCCGAATCCGGGAGGCGCAGCACGATGCCGTCGTCGCCGGCCACGGGCACGACGTCGATGCTGACCTCCCGCGACAGCGAGTCCGCGATGATGAGCGACCATGCCCCCAGCACCCGTCGGCCGAGCGGCGAATGGACCACCACGCGCCAGTCGCCCAGCTCGTCGCGGAACCGCTCCAGCACGACGGTGTGCTCGTCCGGCACCGACCCCGTCGCCGTGCGCTGCTCAGCCAGGTAGCGCTCCAGGTTGCGGCGGGTGTTCCTGTCCAGGAAGGGGCGGTCCAGCCGCTCCGGATTGCGCGAGGCCTCCCGCTGGAGGCGGCCGATGTTCCTGCCCAACTCCGCGGGCCGCCCCTCGTCCTCTCCGCGCCAGAACGGCAACCGGCCGGTGTTCCCCGGGGCCGGCGTGACGAGCACCCGGTCGCGCGTGATCTCCTCCACGCGCCATGACGACGCGCCCAGCGTGAAGACGTCGCCCACCCGTGATTCGTGGACCATCTCCTCGTCGAGTTCACCCACCCGCCGGGCACCCGCCTCCTCGCCGGCGAGGAACACGCCGAACATCCCCCGGTCCGGGATGGTGCCGCCCGAGGTGGCGGCCACCCGCAGTGCGCCCGGCCTGGGGTAGAGCCGGTTGTCCTCGCCCATCGCCAGCCTGGCGCGCAGGTTGCCGAAGTCGGCTGAAGGGTAGGCGCCCGTGAGCAGTTCCACCACGGAATCGAGCAGCGACCGGTCCAGATCCGAGTAGGGCCGTGAGCGCGTGACGGCGGTGAACCACCCGTCGACGTCCAGCCCCTCGTCGCCCTCTGCGGCCGTTGCGGCGACCGTCTGCTGGGCCAGCACATCCAGCGGATGCTGGGGAATGTGGAGTTCCTCGATGTCGCCGGCTAGCATCCGCTCCGTCGTGACGACGGCCGAGGCGAGGTCGCCCCTGTGCAACGGGAAGACCTGGCCCACGGACGTGGCTCCCACGATGTGCCCCGCGCGACCGATGCGCTGCAGGGCGCTGGCCACCGACGGGGGAGAGGCGACCTGGAGGACCCGGTCCACCGCCCCCATGTCGATGCCGAGCTCGAGCGAGCTGGTGGCCACGACGCACTTGAGCTCGCCGGATTTCAGCGCGCCCTCGATCTCGGCGCGCTGCTCCTTGCTGACCGAGCCGTGGTGGGCGCGCGCGATGACCAGCGGTGCACCGCGGACCGTGTCCACGGGTGCCATCACCTGGGCGGGCGGGCGTGCCGGGATGGGTGGGAGCGTGTCGGGATCGTGCTCCTCCGCCCACATCTCGTTGAGCCGGCCGGTGATGCGCTCGGCCGAGCGGCGGCCGTTGGTGAAGATCAGGGTGGAGCGGCCCTGTTTGACGGCGTCGTAGAGTTCCCGCTCCACATGCGGCCAGATCGAGCCGTTCGTGGCCGGGCCGCTGCGCAGCAGGTCCAGCAGGTCGCCTGCAGTGCCGTCGCCTGCGTCGGGATCCGGGATGTCGGTGAGGTCCTCCACCGCGGTGCGCACAGTCACGTCCCACGACTTGTGGGCGGGCGGGGCCACCACCGTGACGGCCCTGTCGCCGCCGAGGAACGAAGCGACCTGCTCGATGGGGCGCACGGTCGCGGACAACGCCACGCGTTGGACGTCGCGTCCCACCAGCATGTCCAGCCGTTCGAGGGACAGGGCCAGGTGCGAGCCACGCTTCGTACCCGCCACGGCGTGGATCTCGTCCACGATCACGGTCTCGACGGAGGTCAGCGTGCGCCGGGCCGAACTCGTCAGCATCAGGTACAGCGACTCGGGCGTGGTGATCAGGATGTCGGGCGGCCTCCGGATAAGGGCGGCGCGCTCCCGCTGCGGTGTGTCGCCGGAGCGCACGCCCACCGACACCTCGCTCCACGGGACGCCGAGGCGCTCAGCGGCCAATCGGGTGCCGGTGAGTGGCGCGCGCAGGTTGCGTTCAATGTCGACGCCCAGCGCCTTGAGCGGCGAGACGTACACGACGCTGGTCCCGGCCGTCGGGAGCCTCTCGGGCCGCGTCGCCAGGCCGTCGATGGCGGAGAGGAAGGCCGACAGCGTCTTGCCGGAGCCGGTGGGCGCGACGACGAGCGCATGCTCGCCCCGCGCGATCGCCGTCCAGGCCTCGGCCTGGACTGCGGTGGGGGCCGAAAACACGCTGGCGAACCACTCGCGCGTGGGAGCGGAGAAGTTCGCCAGCGGGTCAGGTGTGGTCATCAGCCAGCGGTGTCCGCGGGCTCCTCGGTGCCGTCGGTGCTCCAGTTGATGTGGAAGGCACCCTCAGCATCGATGCGGCGGTAGGTGTGGGCACCGAAGTAGTCGCGCAGGCCCTGGGTGAGAGCCGCGTTGAGACGGGGTGCGCGCGCCTGGTCATAGTGCGCCAGGGCTGCCGCGAAGCCGGGAACGGGGACGCCGGCCTTGACGGCCACCGACACCACCTCGCGCCACGCGTCCTGCGTGCTGGCCAGGCCCTCAGCCACGGAGGGCGCCTCGAGCAGCGTGGCGAGCTTCCTGTCCGCGTACTCCGAGCGGATGCGCTCGAGCAGCTTCGCGCGGATGATGCAGCCGGCGCGCCAGATCTTGGCCACCTCGCCGACGTTGATGTCCCAACCGTATTCGGCCCCGGCCATGCGGATCTCGTCGAGACCCTGCGCGTAGGCGACCACCTTGGAGGCCCACAGCGCCTGGCGGATCTGCTCGACGAACGCCTCGCGGTCCGCCACCTGGATCTTCGCGTCGGGACCCTGCAACGCGGCCTGCGCCGCTTGGCGCAGTTCAGGGGCCGACGAGATCGCGCGGGCGAAGACGGACTCGGCAATGGTGTTGACCGGGGTGCCCAGGTTGAGGGCCGACTGCACCGTCCAGGTGCCGGTGCCCTTCATGCCGGCGGCGTCGACGATCACCTCGACGAGGGGGCGGCCGGTGCGGGGATCCTTCTTGCGCAGAACCTCTGCGGTGATCTCGATGAGGTAGGAGTCCAGGTCGCCGGTGTTCCAGGTGGCGAACACGTCGGCCATCTCGTCGTGCGAGAACCCCACGGCCTTCAGGAGTTCGTACGCCTCGCCGATGAACTGCATGTCGGCGTACTCGATGCCGTTGTGCACCATCTTCACGAAGTGGCCCGCGCCATCCGGCCCGATGTAGGTGCAGCAGGGTTCGCCGTCGACCTTGGCGGAGATGGATTCGAGGATGGGGCCGAGCGCTTCGTAGGACTCGGGAGAGCCGCCGGGCATGATCGAGGGGCCTTCGAGCGCGCCCACCTCGCCACCGGAGATGCCGGCGCCGACGAAGTGGAGGCCCAGTTCGCGCAGCTTGAGCTCACGCCTGCGGGTGTCCTCGAAGTGGGCGTTGCCGCCGTCGACGACGATGTCGCCCTCGTCGAGCAGCGGGACCAACAGGTCGATGGTGGAATCCGTGGGGGCGCCGGCCTTGATCATCAGGATCATGCGGCGCGGGCGCTCGATCGAGGCGACGAAATCTGCCAGCTCGACGGCGGGGACGAAGTCGCCCTCGTGGCCGTGCTCGGCGACCAGCTCGTTGGTGCGTTCCGGGCTGCGGTTCCACACAGCTACGCGATGGCCGTTGCGTGCCAGGTTCCGGGCCAGGTTCGAGCCCATCACCGCCATTCCGATGACGCCGACAGCTGCCAGATTGCTCATGGAAGTTCTCCTCACGTTCGTTCCCCTTGAGCCTAGTGGTGCGGGGCTAGTAGGAGGAGCCCGTCTGCGCCGCCGCGCCCAAACCGCTCCAGATATTCCTTGACGTCAAGATGTCTTCGTGTCACTCTGCGGCCGCTCACGCTCACCGATGAAGGCTTGGTCACGGAATGATTACGGATCGCTCACCTTAACCGTTCAATCAGTCGTTCGCTATGAGCGTTAACGCGTCCAAATGGTGGGGCGCGGAATGAGCGAGTGTACGGTCTGTCCCTAGGAATAGCTCCTGCTCGAAGTAGATCCGGAGGATTAATGACTTTCAAGCGTTACATGAAGGCCGGCGCAGTGCTGGCCGTCGCAGCCCTGGGCCTGAGTGCCTGTGGCACCGGCACCACCGAACCCGCCGCTGAGGAAACCCCCGCTGCCAGCACCCCTGCACAGGAGACCACCCCGGCCGAGGAGAGCACGCCCGCTGAAGAGCCCGCCGGCGAGCCCGTGGAGATCCAGTACCTCCACCGTCTCCCCGACGGCGAGGGCATGACCCCGGTCAGCGAGATCGTTCAGCGTTGGAACGACGAGAACCCAGACATCCAGGTCACCGCCACCAAGTTCGATGGCAAGGCCCAAGAGATGATCACCAAGCTCGAGACGGACGTCAACGCGAACAACGCTCCCTGCCTCGCGCAACTCGGTTACGCCGAAGTTCCCGAGATGTTCGTCAAGGGCCTGGTCGAGGACGTCACTGAAGAGGCCAAGAAGTACGAGGGTGACTTCGGCGGCGCGTTCGGCCAGATGTCGGTCGGAGGCACCATGGTCGGCCTGCCGCAGGATTCGGGCCCGCTCGTCTACCTGTACAACGAGGCTGAGTTCGAGAAGCTCGGCATCGAGGTCCCGACCGACTCCGCGTCGTTCGTCGAGGCCGCCAAGGCCGCCGCGGCTAAGGGCAAGTACATCGCTGACTTCACCCCTGACGAGGCGCAGTACTGGCTGTCCGGCCAGGCCGCCGGCGCCGGCGCCGTCTGGTACGGGGCTGAGAACGATCAGTGGGTCGTGAAGACCGACACCGCGGAATCCCAGGCCGTCGCTGCCATGTGGCAGGAACTGCTGGACAACAAGGCCGTCCTCACGCACGACCGGTGGGGCGACGCCTACGGCGCAGCCCTGGTCGACGGCAGCCTCATCGGCAACATCGCCGCCGCCTGGGAGACGGGTTTCGCACTCGATGCCCTGGACGGGACTGCCTTCGAGGGCCAGTGGCGCGTCGCTCAGATGCCCGCCATCAACGGTTCCGAGCTGACCGGCCCGAACGGCGGCTCTGGCGTGGCGGTCATGAAGGGCTGCGCCAACCCGGCTGAGGCCATGGAGTTCAACGCCTGGTTCAACACCCAGGTCGATGACCTCGCGCAGCAGGGCCTCGTTCCCGCCGCCACCGCCGTGGCCGCGACGCCCGAGAAGATGAGCCGCCAGTTCGGTGGCCAGGACGTCATGGCTGAACTGGTGAAGGCCAACGAGCGCATGAGCACCGAGTTCGGCTACATCCCGGGCTTCTCCGCCGTGGGTCCGAAGATGGCTGAGGCAGCTGCTGCCGCCGCCAACGGTTCCGGCAAGGTCGCTGATGTGTTCGTGGCTGCGCAGGCCGCATCCATCGCTGCCCTGCAGGATGCTGGTCTTTCGGTTGCCAGCTGATCGTCGATGATCCAGTGGACCCGGGCCTGGGAGCGGAGCCTCCGCACCCAGGCCCGGTTTCCGTCCGCACAAGATGTATAGGAGAGAATATGTCCTCGCCCAGCACTACAGCTGAGCCGAAACGCAGAAGGTGGAGCCGACAGGCTAGGCATCAGGCGATCAGCGGTTGGGCGTTCGCACTGCCGTTCTTCCTGGCGTTCTGCCTCGTCTTCATCGCTCCCATCGTCTCGTCCGCCCGCTCGGCCCTGTTCACCATGAAGGCGAGCGGGGGACTTTACGGTGGTGGCACGATGACGGAGCAGTTCGTCGGTCTGGAGAACTTCCGGGTCGCGGCGTCGAACCCTGCATTCTGGGAAGGTGTCGGACGCGTCATGCTGTTCGGCCTGGTGCAGATTCCCGTCATGATCGGAGTCGCGCTCCTCCTGGCGCTGCTCCTCGACTCGTACCTGGTTCGCCGCCCCGGCTTCTGGCGCCTGTCCTACTTCCTGCCCTACGCCATCCCGGGCTTGATCGCCGCCATCGTGTGGGGATACCTCTACATCCCCGAGGTGTCGCCCTTCGCGGATGCCTTCGGCAGCGTCCAGGGATCCCCCTTCTTCCTGTCGCCCCCTGTGGTGCTGTGGTCCATGGCCAACATGACCACGTGGACCTACACGGGCTACAACATGCTCATCTTCCTGGCTGCCCTGCAGGCGATCCCCGGAGACCTGTACGAAGCTGCCCGCATCGATGGCGCCTCGGGTTGGAAGATCACCACGCAGATCAAGATCCCCATGGTGGGCAGCGCAGCGCTGCTGGCAGTGCTGCTGTCGATCATCGGCACGGTGCAGTTGTTCAACGAGCCCGCAGTCGTGCAGACGTTGGCCACCTGGATGCCCAACAGCTACACGCCGATGATGATGGCCTACAACACGATGATGGGTCAGATCACCCCGAGCGGCGCTGGAATGGCATCCGCCATCTCCATCCTGATGGCCCTGATCGCCGGCTCACTCGCCATCGTCTACTTCCTCGCGCAGCGGAGGCTTCAGAAGTGATGTTCACCAGGGTCAAGAACCCCAAGACGAAAACCACTCCGGACGGGTTGGTGTACCGCCCGTCGATCGACGGTCTGCCCCCGCGTGCCATCGCGCCGAGCAAGACGGCCCGCAACCTCACGACGGTGGTCCTCGCCCTCATCGGGTTGTATTTCCTCCTGCCCATTGTCTGGGTGATCTTCGCGTCGTCCAAGACCAAGGGTGACCTTTTGGGCACCTTCGGCTTCTGGTTCGGCAACGACGTCAGCTGGGGGGCCAACTGGAGCGCCCTGATGTCGTGGACGCAGGACCTGTTCCCCCGCTGGGTAGCGAACTCGGTGTTCTACTCCACGGTGTCCGCAGCAGTCGGGACGCTCATCTCGGTGGCCTGTGGCTATGCGCTGGCCAAGTTCAGGTTCCCGGGTCGAGGCATCATGCTGGGCGCCGTCATGACCGGCCTGCTGATGCCGGTGGCGCTGCTCACGGTTCCGATGTACCTGTTGTTCACGCAGATGGGAATCACCAACACCATCTGGTCGATTCTCATCCCGTGCATGGTGTCCCCCTTCGGCGTCTTCCTCGGCAACGTGTACGCCGCCACGTCGGTGCCCACGGAGTTGCTCGAAGCCGCCCGCATCGACGGCGCCGGCGAGGCCCGCATCTTCTTCACGATGGTGTTGCGTCTCCTCTCACCCGCAATGGTGACGGTCTTCCTGTTCATCTTCGTCGCCACCTGGAACAACTTCCTCCTGCCGTTGATGATGATCAGTTCCGCGGAGCTGAAACCCGTCACACTGGGTCTCTACGGGATGATGAGCTACTTCGACCCCAACCGGGGTGCCGTCATGCTCGGGTCACTCCTGGGCGTCATCCCGCTGATCGCCCTGTTCCTGTTCCTCCAGCGCTTCTGGAAGGCCGGCTTGGCAGCTGGTTCCGTGAAGGGCTGATCCACCACCGGATCATTCGACGCGGGGTCGGGCATTGCGCCCGGCCCCGCGTCGTTGTGCATGGCGGGTGGGTGCTGGGTTTGATGCGGTCCTGGGCATCAACTCCAGCAGTGAACAGCCAGCCCCGTTTCACTGCTGAGTGTGGCGCCGTCGGCAGCGCCGACCCAGCAGGAATCGCAGCTCCATCGCCGGACGACGGCGGGCCCACCCCGCTCGCGCGTTGGCTGCCTTCGCCCACGGGGTGCACCAGAGGCCGAGAGCAGCAGCGCACACGCGAAGAACCCCCGGGCTTCCAAGCAGGTTGCCTGAAAGCCCGGGGGTCCACTTCAGCGGAGAGTCACCTCACCGCCCCTTCGACCGGGCACTGCGCGCCCGGCCCAAGGAACGGATCAACGCTTCTCCGGTCCTCCGAACATCACGATGTTGTTGAACACCCACTCGTTGCTCTGCGAGAAGGAATACCCACCCGCAGCCTTCGCCGTGGCGGCGTAGACCGTCGTCCAGGTGTAGGAGCGGCAGGCACCCCTGCCCGTGGCGGCGGTGTCGCACTCGGTCTTCCACTGCCGACCGGCCGACGTGAACACGCCGTTCGTGGTGGAGCCCAGGTCACCGAGGGGGTTGCCCTTCCAGGCCTGACGCGTCATGTACGGCAGGTAGGTCAGGTTGTTGAAGGCCCAACCCGACTTGCGGACGAACGTGCCGTCCTCGACCTTGACCACGGTGGCCCAGATCTCGGTGCGGCAGCGCTCGGTCTGCGAATACGGTTCGCAGATGGTCATCCACTGACGGCCGTTGAAGTCGTGCGTGCCGGGCTCGGTGTAGGGCGCGGTCCGGACGAACGTGTCGGACGGCTTGGTCGGGGTCGCCGACGGCTTGACCGAAGGCGACACCGAGGGCTTCACCGAAGGCGACTTCGAGGGGCTCGGCGACACGCTCGGCGAAGGCGACACCGACGGGCTAGGCGAGGCAGTGGCGGTCTTCGCCACGCTCAGGGTGAACGTGGTGGAGCCGCTGAGCCCGGTCCCGTCCGTCACAGACACCATCACGGGGAACGCCCCGTCCACGGTGGGGGTGCGGTGATGAGACCCGTGGTCGTGTTGATCGTCACGCCGGTGGGCAGGCCGCTGGCGCTCCAGGTGAAGGGAGCGGTGCCGGTCACCGTCGGTTGGATGGACACCGCGGTGCCCACCTTGCCCGACTGGTTGGTGATGGCGGCGAGGGTGGGGGCCACCGCCACCGGAGCATCTCCGGAGACGGTCAGTTCCGCCACAGTCGTCCAGTTGTGCCCCGCAATCAGGGGGTGTACCGCGACGAACTTCACGTAGCGCGCCTCGACGGGGCCGTCGGGGATCTCGACCGTCTTCAGACCCAGACCGTCGCTGAACGTACCCTCGGCCACCTTGGTGTACTGGACACCGGCCGGCTCGGGGTACGCCATCTGCTTGAGCTGCTCGTCGGTGCGGACGCCGAAGTCGCCCGCGGCGGCCACGTGGACCTCGTACTCACCGATGAGGCCGTTGGTGCTGCTCTGGCGCGGAAGGTAGGTCAACGAGGCGATGTCCTTGACCTCGCCCAGGTCTAGCACCACGTAGTGCGGGAAGGGCGTGGTGCCGCCGCTCCAGCGGGTGTGCCAGTACGTGTTCGGGTTGCCGTCTGCCAACGCCGTGACGTAGCCGCTGCCGCCGCCTTCGTTCGGTTCGGCGGAGTTCCACGCCACGATGCCGGCGATGTCCAGGACCGACGGGTCGATCAAGCGGATCGCGGTGGAGACGCTGGCGGTGCGACCGTCCGCGAGCCTGGCCACCGCTCGGATGGTGCCCGAAGTACCGTCCAGCGGGGCCTTCACCGTCACCGACGCGGTGTCACCGGTGGTGGTCTGCGTCGCAGGCGTCACCGTCCAGCCCGCAGGGGCGTCGACGGTGAACGTGCTGCCCGCAGGCACGTTGGTCATGGCGAAGCTGACGGTGCTGCTGGCGCCCCAGGTCAGTTCGGCCGGGGCCGAGGTGACCGTCATCGACGGCGCGGTGAGGATGCCGCTCAGGTACTGCGCCTGGTTGGCGGCGGGATAGGGCTGCCAGTCCGCCGGGGCGCCGGTGGTGGAGTGCACCGGGACCAGACGGATGGTGGTGGGGCCCTGGCCAGCAGACTTCGCGACCACGGACACGGCGATCTCGTTCTCGCCGCGCGGGTTCAGCCATCCCGCCGGGATGGTGAACTCGGACTGCGGGCCGACGTCGCCGATGAACACGCCGGCGTTCCAGCCGTTGACGTACAGGTCGACCTGGCTGCCGTTGGTGCGCGTGGCGGTGGTGCCGCCGAAGTTGTCGGCGTCGATGACCAGGCGCCAAGCGGTGTCCTGGCCCTCGGGCACGTTGAGGTCGGCCTCGGTCCGGTACCAGGTGGTGCCGGCCTCGGTGGCCTCCATCGTGGACGCGGGGGTCCAGCCAGTGGTGTCGACGCCCGGTAGGTGCCAACCCTCGAGCTCGCCGATCTTGCCGCCGGTGTTGTACATGCCACGCATGGCGTCGGACTGGCCGAACGCATCTGCGGAGCCCTGCAACTTCCAGGTCTCGGTGCCGGCCTTCGAACCGAGGTTGGCTTCGAAGAGACCACGGTTCTGTCGCGACAGGCCGTCATCCGACCAGTCGAGGTTCAGACCCAGGTTGTTGGCCAGCACCGTGACGACGACTTCCTGGCCGCCGACGATGGACCCGGCAGGCACCGGGACGCTCTGGGTGGAGCCGTTGAGGGTGCGGGCACCGGCGTACTGGCCGTTGACCCAGACCTGGAAGAAGCCCGGCGCCTTGCGCTGCGCGCCGTACGTGCCGGCGTTACCGCGGAACGACAGGCTCGTCGGTGCGGTGTCGGCTGCCGTGTACTCGGCGCGGTACCAGACGGAACCGTTGTGGAAGCCGTAGCGGTTCGAGTCGAGCACCACACCATTGGTGCCGGGGCCCTGCTGTGAGTTGAGCGGGGTACGGGCGTTGGCGACGGTCCAGTCGGAGTCGTCGTAGTCGACTGCGACGGGCAGGGGCTCGGCCTTCTTCACCCAGTTGAGGGCTGGCGTCGCAACGGCTGCGGGAGACGGGGCGTTATTGCCGGTCAGTGTCTGGCCGTTCCAGGTGTAGGAGGTGATACCTGCTGGCAGGGTCACGTTGAGGGTGCCGCTCTGAGCCATGGAACCGGTCAGGTGGGCGGTGGTGCCCTCAAACTCGACGGTGCGCACCAGATACGCCCCGTGCACTGCGACGGTGTCGTTACCGTCGCCACGGATGCCTTCAATGTGCCAGGTGGTGGCAGCGGTCTGGCGATCGAGGACCCGCAGGATCAGGATCTTCCCGTCAGCACGAGTGACCTTGATGTCCTGCGCGGTGGCACCGTGGGTGTAGTTGAGGCGCAACTGCTGCGTGGCAGCGTCGTAGTCCTGCGTTACGCCCGCGGGCGCGTTGACGGAGTAACCCGCCGGCACGCGCAGCACGGTCTCGCCGGCGTCGGCACGGTGGCCCACCAGCGTCTGGATCATTCCTGCGTCAGTGATCAACGGCTCGTCGAACAGCTGGGAGGTGGTGTAGTACAGGTCGTGGACCCCGCCGAGCTTCACGTCTGCGGTGATCATCAGTGCGTCACGGCCGTGCAGGGCCAGCTTGGTGTCAGCCTTCTGGGGCACTCGCGGCCAGACGATCTCGCCCGACGGAACCTCCGGATCGACGGTGGCGTCACCGGTGTGAACGCGCACGGCGTCGACCGAGAAGTAGACACCGCGTGGGTCCTGAGCTCCTGGGAAGAACACACCCTTGTGCACGAGACGCACAGTGTGTTCGCCATCGGACAGGTCCTTCTTGGAGAAGATGACCTGCTGGGGAACAGCGTTCGGGGTCACGTCCTCCTCGGTCTGGCCCACAAGGACGTCGTCGATGTAGACATCGGCCGGGCCGTGGTTGCTGGAGTGGGCGGCGATGACGTCGAAGCCCGTGCCGGTGAAGGTGAACTCCACCGAGTCCCCGGCGGTGCGGGTGTAGGTCTCGTCGCCGCTGATGTTCCCGGACGTCCAGCGGTGACCCGACGCCTGAGTCCAGTTCGCGGCTTCCGCGCCGGACGTAGGAGTGAAGACCACTGGGGCGGGGGTGAAGGTGAAGAAATCCGTGTCCGAGTTGTTGTACACGGTGCTCGTGGAGCCGGTGCTGGCGCCGAGCACGTTGAGCGCGTCGATGGCGAAGGCAGTTCCGGTGGCGTTGGCGCCAGCCTGACCGGTCACGGTGATCGTGGCGGTGTGGGTGCCCTGCGTCAGACCCTCGACGCGGCCACGAACCTGCTGCACAGGGGCGTTCTGATTGGTGTTGTAGGAGGCGTCCATCTGAACGGGGGTGCCACCGTCGACGGTCAGCGTTGCCTTGCCGTAATCAGGACCAGTGGGCACGATGACCTCAAGTCCGGTTCCGGTGAACGTGAACGCTGCGGTTGACCCCGCCGTCGAAGAGCGGCTCAGGGTGCTCTTGTACGCCGAGGTGTCGGCAACCTGGGTCCAGCCACTGGAGTACGTGATAGTGGCCGAACGGTCGTCGTTGGTGTAGGCGTCCGCTACCGGACCAGTGGGCTCGCCGAGGCTCAGCGGGAACGTGAACGAGGTCTCGGTGGTGTCATTCGAATTGCTCAGGCGCGCAGCGATGTAGCGCGGGCCGTTGCCGCTGACGGAGAGCGCCTTGTGTTCCTGATCGGTGGCGACGCGCTGGTAGATGTTGACGTTGCCGCCAGTGCGCTCAGTAGCGGTGATGCGCGGTGCTGGCGCCATCGAGGTGAGCTGAGGGAAGCCGCGCTGGTAGTAGCCCAATTCCTTCTGCACAGCGAGCTTCGGAGTGATGGTGCGGTCCTCGTTGAGGGCAGCACCGTAGTCGTAGCTGGTGAAGCCGGAGCCGGGAGCCCGGTGTAACCCCAGTTCGTACCGCCGATGATCATGTAGTAGTTGAAGGCAGTGATGCCCTGACCGATGTTGTTCGCACCCCACTGACGGGTGAACGCCGGGTCTGCGAACTCCTTGCACTTGTCGTTCTCGGTCCAGAGTGCGCCCCAGGGGGAGAATGCTCCGCCCTGAGCTTCCGTGATGAAGTGCGGCGTGTCCTGGGAAATGTTGCGGAAGCCCTGTTCCTGATCGTTGATCGCGTTGCGGCCAGCGTCGCAGGAGAAGCCCAGCGGGTACTGGTCGTAGGCGTAATAGTCGAGGCCGAGGTTCTCCACGTCCGAGAAGCGGCCGCCCATGCCCCAGTCATTGTGAAAGAGGGGCACATCGATGCCGTCTGCAGCGATGTGCTCCGCCAGCGTCTTCAGGAAGGCGCGACGGTTGGTGTCTTCAGTGATGAGCTCGTTCTCAACCTGGTACATGATGATGGAACCGCCACCGTCGGTGATCTGGTGCTCCCGAGCGATCTCGTTGAAAGCGGAGAGCCATTCCTTGGAGGGCTCCAGCACCGAAGCATCGGTGGAGCGCAGGGAGCCGGCAGTCTTGTTGACCATGTACGCGGGGAGGCCGCCCATGGACACCTCGGCGTTGACGTACGGGCCAGGTCGCGCGATGACGTAGAGGCCCTCCTCAGCGGCGAGAGTCAGCAGCTTGTCGAGATCACGGGGACCGGAGAAATCAAAGGGGCCACCCTCCTCGTTCTGGTGGAATCCCCAGAAGAAATAGAGAGACACTGCGTTGAAGCCCGCAGCGCGCAGCTTCTGGAAGACGTCACGCCATCCGTCCTCGTGCGGTACCCGCCAATGGTGGAGTTCGCCGGACCAGATGACGAGGCGCTCTCCGTCGATCTTGAACGAATGGCCGTCCCAGGAGACGGCATGATCCTGGCCATCGTTGCCGGGGAACGTGATCTTGTTGCCCTGGTGGGCAGGCGGGTCGACGGCCTTCGCCGTGCCGGGTGCTACGAAGCCGGTGATCGCGAGGGCGATCACGGCGAGGATGGCAAGAACTCTTCTTGACAAGCGGTTATTCACGCTGGGGGGCCTTCCGTGCGACAGTGCAGGTGCGGTGAGTGTCGCAAGGCGGAGCGTTCAGGTGCAAAGAATTCTGACGATCACGCGTTCTCAACGAGCGTTTGAGAACGCCCCGGCCGGATCAGGGCCCCCCAGCGCGGGGACCCCTCAGGAATCGGTGCGCGCGAAGGTCTGGCGACCCCTCAGGAAGGTGGCCTCCACAGGGTCCGGCAGGGTGCGTCCGTGGTACGGGTTGTTGCGGCTCAGCGACCTCGACTGAGCCCTGTCCACCGTCGCGGTCCGATCAGGGTTGGCCAGCACGATGTTGGCGGGCTCGCCCACCCGGAGCGGGCGCCCCTGATCCGCCAGGGACGCCAGCCGGGCGGGAGCGTGGCTCATCCGCTCGGCCACCTGGGCCCAGGTGAGACGCCCTGGCTTGACCATGGTCTCGATGACGACGGACAGCGCCTGCTCCAGACCCAGCATGCCGGGCCTGGCGTCGACGAAGGCATGGTCCTTGTCCTGCGGCGCATGGGGCGCATGGTCCGTGCCCACCACGTCGATGGTGCCGTCCTCCAGCGCGGCGCGCAGTGCTTCGATGTGCTCGGGGGTGCGCAACGGCGGGTTCACCTTGTAGACGGTGTCGTAGCCGGTGAGTTCCTCGGTGCCCAGCAGCAGGTGGTGGGGCGTGACTTCAGCCGTGATCTGCACGCCGCGCTGCTTGGCCCACCGCACCACTTCGACGCCCTCGGCGGTGGTGATGTGGCACACGTGCAGCCGGGAACCGGTGGCCTCAGCCAGCATGGCGTCGCGGGCGATGATCGTCGACTCCGCTACGGGCGGCCAGCCGCCCAGGCCGAGGCGCCCGGACAACTCGCCCTCGTGGCAGCAGGCGCCGGGGCCGGCCAGGAACGAATCCTGCGAGTGCTGGGCGACCACGCCGTTGAAGGGGCGCACCCACTCCAGCGCGCGGCGCATGAGTTGGGGGTTCATCAGGCACATGCCGTCGTCGGAGAACATCGTCACGCGGGCGCGGGAGCGGTTCATCAGGCCCAGTTCGGCGAGTTCCTCTCCCTTGAGGCCCTTGGAGATGGCGCCGATCACGACGACGTCCACCAGGCCGGCGTTGAGGCCCAGGTCGAGCACGTGCTCGGCCTTCTCTGCTGTGTCGGTGACGGGCTGGGTGTTCGCCATGGCGCACACTGCCGTGAACCCGCCGCGCGCGGCGGCCTCAGTGCCGCTCAGCACCGTTTCGGCGTCTTCACGGCCCGGCTCACGCAGGTGGGTGTGGGGATCGACGAGGCCCGGCAGCGCGATGAGCCCGTGGCAGTCCACGATCCGCGCGTCGGCCGGTGCTGACTCGGTGATCACGCCGTTGGCAAGGTGGAGGTCGGTGCGGGTGCCGTCCGGCAGTTGCACCCCGTGGAGCGTGGTGGCGGTCATCTACTACTTTTCCTCTCCGGCAAGCAGGTGGTAGAGCACGCTCATCCGCACCGCGACACCGGCCGAGACCTGGTCGAGGATGATCGAGCGCGCGGCGTCGGCGGCCGCTGACGAGATTTCGAGGCCCCTGTTCATCGGGCCGGGGTGTGCGATGCAGGCGCCGTCCTTCAGCATCCTGAGGCGTCGGGGGGTGAGGCCGTAGGCGTCGATGTATTCGCGCTCTGAGGGGAAGAACCCGCCCTGCATGCGCTCGCGCTGGACGCGCAGCATCATGGCCACGTCGACCTCCGGCAGCACCTCGTCGAAGGTCGCGGTGGTCTCGACGCCCCACGTCTCCACGCCGGGCGGCATGAGCGTCGGGGGAGCCACCAGGACCACGCTGGCGCCCACCTTTCCCCACAGGAGCACGTTGGAGCGCACCACGCGGGAGTGCAGGAGGTCGCCGGTGATGGCGATGCGCTTGCCCTTCAGGTCGCCCAGATCGTTGGCGCGCAGGTGCCGACGGATGGCGTGGGCGTCCAGGAGCGCCTGGGTGGGGTGTTCGTGCATGCCGTCGCCGGCGTTGATCATCGACGCGCGGACCCAGCCGGCCGCCTGCGCCACCGAGCCGGAGCCGGCGTGCCGCATCACGATGGCGTCGACGCTCATGGCGTCGAGGGTCTGCAGCGTGTCCTTCATGGACTCGCCCTTCGACACCGACGACCCCTTGGCCGCGATGTTGATGGAATCTGCCGACAGCCATTTGGCCGCCAACTCGAAGGACGAGCGGGTGCGCGTCGAGTCCTCGAAGAACAGGTTGACGATGGTGCGGCCGCGCAGGGCGGGCAGCTTCTTGATGGGGCGCGACTGGATGTCGTGCATCTCCTCGGCCGTGTCGAGGATGGTCCAGATCTCTTCTGCGCTGAGATCGGCGATGCCGAGGAGATGCTTCACTGGCCGCTCCGTTCGATGGTGATGAGGTCTTGGCCGTCGGTCTCGGTGAGGTTCACGCGGACCCGTTCGTCGCGGGCGGTCGGGATGTGTTTGCCGACGATGTCCGCCTGGATGGGCAGGTCGCGTCCACCGCGGTCGATGAGTGCCACCAGTTGGATGGAGCGCGGCCGGCCCAGGTCTGCCAGCGCAAGCAGCGCGGCCTGGATAGTGCGTCCGGAGAACAGCACGTCGTCCACCAGCACCACGACCTTGTCGTCGATCTCCTCCGGCAGGACGGTGGGGCTGGGCATGCGGGTGGGGTTGCGGCGCAGGTCGTCGCGGTACATCGTGATGTCCAGTCGCCCGACAGGGATCGTGTGCCCTTGCGCCTCGGCGATGGCGGCGATCCGCTCCGCCAGAGGGGCGCCGCGTGTGATGATGCCCAACAGGATCACGTCGGCACTGCCGTGGTTCTTCTCGAGGATCTCGTGCGTCATGCGGTTCAACGCCCACTGCATCTCGTCGCCATCTACTACGGCGCGTGGCTCCATGGTTCCTCCCGTGGTCGGCTCAATCTACCGTACGGACTGACTCCTCTCCCACGCCAGTTCCGTATAGAGTGCCTGCCATGAACCTGCTCCCACTCGAGGTCCTGCCGGGCTGGCCCCAGCCGGAGCCCGTCTCTGACATGCTCCTGATGTTCCTGATGGTGCTTGGCCCGCTGGGCTTCGGCGTCATCGTGGCTCTGCTCTACTTCGGCCCCAAGCTGGCGCGCGAACGCCGCGAGCGCGAGCTGAAGGCCAGCAGCACCGAACTGGAGAACACCCGTCCGAACTGACCGCACCTGAACGACGAAGGGCCGCCGGGCATTGTTGCCCGGCGGCCCTTTCGTCGTTGTTCAGGACGCGTCGAGGCGGCTGCGCTCCTGGGCCCTCAGCGAGCGGCGTGCCTCGTCGAGGCGTTCAGTGACGGAGCGGCGGACCTGTTCGCTGGGCTCGTTGTCGTCGAGCCACGCCTGGATGGTGGCCACCAGCGACTCCGTCACCAGCGGCGTCGGGAACAGCCAACGCAGCGCGGTGCCGACGGTGGCGTAGCCCCTGTCGGCCCACGTGCCCTCGCGGCGCGAGATGCGGCCGAGCAGGTCCAGGTAGGCGGCCGGGTAGGGCTCCAGCACCTCGTCCTGGCCGTAGCGCCAGAAGCCCATGCAGATGGACCGGTGGGTCTCATTCGGCACGTCCGGGTCGTCCGTGGCCAGCGCCCACGCCTGCGACTTGGAGTCCACGTCCGGGAGCGCGGCCCCCGCGCCGGCGGCCTGTTCGGCGCCGGCGGAGGTGTTGTCGCGGTCCAGTTCGGCGGAGATCTCGTCGTGGCCGATGGCGCCCAGCTTGGCCAGGGCCGCCGTGATCGCCCAGCGCATGCCGGTGTCGATGACCAGCCCCTGGGGCACTTCTTCGCCGTGGAGCCACCCGCGGATGAGCTCGATGCCCTCCGCGGTGCGCACATTCCCGATGAGCGCCTTGGCGATCAGCACCTGCTTGTCCGAGCCCGGCTCGGTCTCCTTGAGGAGCTGCGCCAGCCCCGCCACCCAGCGGGTGTTGAGGTCGTCGCGCAGCTCCGGAGCAGTGAAGGCGAGGGCGGCGTTGCTGGCCTGAGCCAGCAGCGTCGAAGCGCCAGCCATGTCGTTCTCCGAGGGGAGCGCGGCCTGCACCAGGCGCTTGTACTGCTGTGCCGGGAACTCCGCGTCGCGCGTCATCTCCCAGAAGGCGGTGAGCGAGACGGCGCGGGCCAGGGGATCTGTCAGCGCGCCGATGTGCTCCACGAGCGCGGCGGCCGAATCGTCGTCGAAGCGCACCTTGGCGTAGGTGAGGTCGCCGTCGTTGAGGAGCACGACGTCGCCGCGGTGCACCCCCACCAGGTCCTCGATGGCGGTGCGCTCGCCGTCCACATCGGTCTCGACGTAGTGGCTGCGGGTGAGCAGGCCGTCCTCGCCGAGGCTGTAGACGCCGATGCCCAGGCGGTGCGTGCGCAGCGTCGGCCAGTCCGCGTGTGCCGTCTGCACGACATCGAAGCGGGTGAAGCGGCCCTCCTCGTCGAGGTCGAAGCTGGCGGCCAGCGTGTTGACACCGGCCGTCTCGAGCCACTGCGTGGAGAACCACGACAGGTCGCGGCCGGAGGCCGCTTCCAGTTCAACCAGGAGGTCAGAGAGCTCCGTGTTGCCCCACGCGTGCTTCTGGAAGTACTCGTGCACGCCGGCGAGGAACGCCTCGCGGCCGACGACGGAGACCAGCAGCTTCAGGACGGAGGCGCCCTTGGCGTAGGTGATGCCATCGAAGTTCTGCTCGACCTTCTCGAGGTCGCTCATGTCGGCGGCGATGGGGTGCGTCGTGGAGAGCTGGTCCTGCAGGTAGGCCCAGGCCTTGCGCTCGTTGCTGAACGACGCCCAGGAGTTGGTGCCGGTGTCGTAGCGCTTCGAGATCTCGTCGTTGGCGTAGTGCGAGGCCCATTCGGCGAAGGATTCGTTGAGCCACAGGTCGTTCCACCAGCGCATGGTGACGAGGTCGCCGAACCACATGTGGGCCAGCTCGTGGAGGATCGTGTTGTCGCGGGCGTCCAGTTCACGCGACGTCACCCGCGAGCGGAACAGGTACTCGTCGCGGAAGGTGACGCAGCCGGCGTTCTCCATGGCCCCGGCGTTGAACTCCGGCACGAAGATCTGGTCGTAGGTGGAGAAGGGGTAGGGCACGCCGAAGGAGTCCTCGAAGACCTCGAAACCGCGCTGCGTGGTGGTGAGGATGCGGTCCGCGTCCAGGTACTGGGCCAGGGAGCGGCGGCACGCTACCGACGCCGGAATCTCCTTGCCGTCGGTGGTGATGGTGCCCTCCACCACGTGGAACTCGCCGCAGACCAGCGCGGTGATGTAGGTGGAGACCGGCGGTGTGGGCTCGTGCTCGAAGCGGCCGAAACCGTCGCCGATGTCGTGCGGCTCCACGCGGGCCGAGTTGGTGAACACCACCCATTCGCTCGGGGCCAGCACGGTCAGCTGGAAGGTGGCCTTCTGGTCCGGCTGCTCGGCGTTGGCGAACATGCGGCGCGCGTCGGCCGTCTCGAACTGGGTGTAGAGGTACGCCTTGTCGTCGGCGGGGTCCACGAAACGGTGCAGGCCCTCGCCCGTGTTGGAGTAGCGGCACGTGGCCACGACCTGCACCTCGTGCTGGCCCTCCAGGAGTTCGGGGAGGGGGAGGCGGTAGCCGTCGAAGGCCGAGGTGTCGAACGCCTCACCGTCGAGGGTGGCCTCACGCACGTCGTCGGCGATGAGGTCGAGGTAGGTCGAGCCGCCCGCGGAGGAGAAGGTGAGGTGCGTGGTCGAGACGAACTGCCGGGCGGGCTGTTCGACCTCACGACCGGTGAGGTCCACGAGAACACGGTAGGCCTCGGTGGTCATGATCTGGGACCGTGCGACGGCCTCGTCGCGCGTGATGTTCGCCGTAGCCATGGGGTGTCTATTCTCCTGTGTCGATGTTGTCCGCCCTCGTCAGGGTTTCCTGCATTGTTCTACTGAACTGCCCTGGGCGGTGGGATTTAGGGCGCTCCCGGGAGCAAATGATTCCGCCACCGTAGATCTGGGTGGTGTCACCAGCGTATGCAACGATAAAACCTATGAGTGAAGAGAGCCGGGCCGGGGTGGAATCCCCGCAGTTGCGCCGCCAGTGGACTGACCTCAACACGCGCCTGACCGAGGCCCAGGAGGCCTACTACGGGGCTGATTCGCCCACCATGTCGGACGCGGAGTACGACGAGACGATGCGTGAGCTCCAGGCGCTCGAGGACGCCCACCCGTCGCTGGTCACGCCTGATTCCGTCACCCAGCGCGTGGGCACCGCGCGGATCACGGACTTCAAGCCCGTGGAGCACCGCCGTCGCCTGCTCAGCCTCGACAACGTGTTCTCGGACGAGGAACTCACCGGCTGGCTCAACCGCACCCCGGCAGACCGCTACCTGTGCGAGCTGAAGATCGACGGGCTCGCCGTCAACCTCCTCTACCTCGACGGCCGCCTGAGTGTCGCGGCCACGCGCGGCGACGGGCGCGTGGGCGAAGATGTCACACCCAACGTGGAAACTATCAAGGGCATCCCGCGGCGGCTGAAGGGCGCGGCCCCGGCCGTGCTGGAGGTACGCGGCGAGGTCTTCTTCCCCGTCGCCGGTTTCGAGCGGCTCAACGAGGCGCTGGTCCAGGTCGGCAAGGCGCCCTTCGCCAACCCGCGCAACGCCGCGGCGGGTTCGCTGCGCCAGAAGAACCCCGCGGTGAGCGCCTCGCGCCCGCTGCAGATGATCGTGCACGGCATCGGCGTCGTGGAGGGGGCCGCCTTCGAGTCGCAGTCAGAAGCCTACGAGCAGTTGAAGGAGTGGGGCCTGCCGGTGTCCCCGGCTTACAAGGTGCTGGAATCGCGGGCGGAGGTGGCGGAGTATGTCGCCTACTACGGCGAACACCGCCACGGCCTGACCCACGAGATCGACGGTGTCGTGGTGAAGGTGGACAAGCTCTCGGAGCAGGACCGGTTGGGGGCCACGTCGAGGGCTCCTCGCTGGGCCATCGCGTACAAGTACCCGCCGGAGGAGGTCAACACCAAGCTCCTCGACATCCGGGTCAACGTGGGCCGCACGGGGCGCGTCACCCCGTACGGGATCATGGAGCCCGTCTTCGTCAGTGGCTCGACGGTGGAGATGGCCACGCTCCACAACCCGTTCGAGGTAGAGCGCAAGGGCGTGCTCATCGGCGACACCGTCGTGCTCCGGAAGGCCGGCGACGTCATCCCGGAGATCGTCGCGCCCGTCGTGGCGCTGCGCGACGGCTCGGAGCGGCCGTTCGTGATGCCCACCCACTGCCCGTCCTGCGGCACCGAACTGCGGCCGGAGAAGGAGGGCGACAAGGACATCCGGTGCCCCAACTCCCGCACCTGCCCCAGCCAGCTCCGGGAACGTCTGTTCAGCCTGGCGTCCCGTGGCGCGTTCGACATCGAGGCGCTCGGCGAGAAGGGCGCCAACGCGCTGCTCAGCGCCGGTCTGCTGACGGACGAAGGCGGCCTCTTCGACCTGACGGTCGAAGACCTGCTCGCCACGGATTTCTACACGAGGCTGGCCAAGCCCGCAGACGCCGACGCGCCCTGCCGCAACGGCCGCGTGTTGTCGACGGTGGGGGAGAAGCTCCTCGCCAACCTCGAGGCCGTCAAGACCCAGCCCCTCTGGCGCGTCCTGGTGGCCTTGTCCATCAGGCACGTCGGCCCCACGGCCGCCCGCTCGCTGGCCGCCAGGTTCGCGTCGCTCGACGCCATCCGCGCCGCCTCGCTGGAGGAGCTCGCCTCGACGGAGGGCGTGGGCGGGGTGATCGCGGAGTCGGTGAAGAACTGGTTCGACGTGGACTGGCACGTCGCCATCGTCGACACGTGGGCGGCCGCCGGGGTCCGGATGGCTGACGAGGTGGACGAGTCACAGCCCCGCACACTGGAGGGCGTCACGGTGGTGGTGACCGGCTCGCTGGAGGGCTTCACCCGGGACGGCGCGAAGGAGGCCATCATCAGCCGCGGGGGCAAGGCCGCGGGCTCGGTGAGCAAGAACACCGACTACGTCGTGGTGGGCGCCAACGCGGGCACGAAGGCCGCCAAGGCGGAGGAGCTTGGGCTGCCCATCCTGGACGAGGCCGGATTCGTCACCCTGTTGAGCAGCGGCCCCGCAGGGCTGGGATAGTTGACCCATGCGAATCCACATTGCCACTGACCACGCGGCCTTCGAGTTGAAGAACTACCTCGTCGAGCGGCTTCAGGAGGACGGCTTCGAGGTCGTCGACCACGGCGCGCACGAGTACGACGCGCTGGACGACTACCCTCCCTTCGTCATCCCCTGTGCAGAGGCAGTCGTCGCGGAGGACGGTTCCCTGGGCGTCGTGCTGGGCGGCTCCGGCAACGGTGAGCAGATCGCGGCCAACAAGGTGAAGGGTGTGCGCGCGGCGCTGGCCTACAACGTGGAGTTGGCCAGGCTGGCGCGCGAGCACAATGACGCCAACGTCATCTCACTGGGCGGCCGGATGCAGTCGCTGGAAGAGTCCTACGACATCGTCAAGACCTTCGTCACCACGCAGTTCCCGGGGGAGGACCGGCATCAGCGCCGCATCGACCTCATTTCGGAATACGAGAACCGCTGAGCCTTAGAGAGTGCGCCCTTGGTCGGGTCGTTCGGAGACATGAGCAGAGTCTATGCGCAGTTTGCCCAGGAACCTCGGGCGTCCATCTGTGCGGACGCCCTAGTCACACCGTTGATCGCTCAACTTCCCTGGGCGTTGCGGTTCCGGAGCCGCTGGTGCTTCTGCTGGTCCTCGGTGCTGCGGTCCCGACGCGGGAGCAGCTTGGCCCGAAGGGCCCGCTCCCGGTCCACCAGGCCGGACACGCCGTCGCGCCCGAACTCACGCCGCTGCTCTTCGCTCATGGGCCGAGTCTACGGCCGGCTAAGGTGGCGAAATGCCTGAGGGTCACGTCATTCACCGGCTCGCTTCCGAATACACCGCCACCTTCGGCGGGGTCGAGGTCTCCGTCACCTCCCCGCAGGGCCGTTTCGACGCGACACCGCTCGACGGCTCCGTGTTCAACCACGGGGAAGCCGTCGGCAAGCACCTCTTCCTCGACTTCGCCACGGGCGACGTCGTGCACATCCACCTGGGGTTGATCGGCAAGATCCGCTTCGAGCCCCTGGCCCCACCTGTCGGCGAGGTGCGGCTGCGCATCCACAACGGCGTCACCGTCGCAGATCTGCGGGGGCCGCAATGGTGCCGCATCATCACCCCGGAGGAGCGCGACGCGGTGGTCGCCTCGAGCGGTCCCGATCCGCTGCGCGCCGACGCAGACCCGTCGCGGGGTTTCGAACGAGTGCGGCGCTCCGGCAAGCCGATCGCCGCCCTGTTGATGGACCAGCGCGTCGCCGCAGGGGTGGGCAACATCTTCCGCGCTGAGGTGCTCTACCGGCACCGACTCGACCCCGCGATACCCGGCCGTGACATCGACCGCCGCACCTGGGACGCCATCTGGGCGGATCTGGTCGAGCTGATGCACTACGCCGTCGGCGCCGGCCGCATCGACACGGTGCGCGAGGAGCACGGCCCGGAGGCCCAGGGCCGCGACCCGCGGGTCGACCGGCACGGCGGGGAGGTCTACGTCTATCGCCGGGCCGGGCAGCCGTGCCTGGTCTGCGGCTCCGAGATCCGCACCGCCATGCTGGAGGGTCGCAACATGTACTGGTGCGGTCGCTGTCAGCGCCGGAAGCGGGTCGGTCGCTCAGCACCGGCGCGGTAAATACCGGGACCGGCCTCGCATCCGCTCGGCGGCCGCCAGCGCCGCATAGGGTGGGCCCATGGAGTGGAGCGACTACCAAGCAGTCCTGTTCGACCTCGATGGAGTGATCACCCCAACCGCTGAGGTGCACATGCACGCGTGGGCCGACATGTTCAACGGCTTCCTCAGTACCCGCAGCGGCCAGTTGCCGTACACCGACGACGACTACTTCGCCTTCGTGGACGGTAAACCGCGCTACGACGGGGTGCGCGACTTCCTCCTGTCCCGCGGCATCGTGTTACCGGAGGGCCGGCCGACGGACGACCCGAGCCAGCTGACGGTGTGCGGGCTCGGCAACCGGAAGAACGAGGCCTTCAACACCATCATCGAGCGCGACGGCGTGGCCCCCTATCCCGGCTCGAAACTCCTGGTCGAGCAGCTCGCGGCCGGCGGTTTCAAGCTCGCGGTGGTGTCGTCGTCGAAGAATGCGCCGGCCATCCTCCGCGCCGCGGGGCTCGCCCCCTACTTCCCCGTGGTGATGGACGGCAACGTCGCCGCCCGGGCGCACATCGCCGGCAAGCCGGCTCCGGACACCTTCATCCACGCCGCCCAGATGCTCGACGTGCCCACCCGCAGCGCCGTCGTCGTGGAGGATGCGATCTCGGGCGTGGCCGCGGGCGCGGCGGGCGATTTCGGCCTGGTCATCGGGGTGGACCGCGGCGTCGGGCACGAGGCGCTGCTCGTCGCCGGCGCCGACGTCGTCGTCGACGACCTCCGGGAGCTGACGGCATGAAGACCCGGGAGATCACCAGCGACCCGATGAACCGCTCGCGCTTCCCGGTGGACCCGTGGCGGTTGGTGGAGGTGGAACCCAGCGCCAAGGACGTGGGCACCACGGAGTCACTCTTCGCCGTCGGCAACGGCTACCTCGGCATGCGCGGGAACCCTGAGGAGGGGCGCGTCAGCTACGCCAACGGCACGTTCATCAACGGCTTCCACGAAACGTGGCCCATCGAGCACGCCGAGGCCGCCTACGGGTTCGCCCACACCGGCCAGACGATCGTCAACGTGCCGGACGCCAAGCTGCTCAAGGTCTATGTCGACGACGAGCCGCTGACGCTCACGGTGGCAGACCTCGACGATTACGAGCGGGTCCTCGACCTGCGCTCCGGCTGCCTCAAGCGCAAGGTGGTGTGGCGCACGCCGTCAGGCAAGGTGGTGGAGATCAGGAGCAGCCGCATGGTCTCGTTCACCGACCGTCACCTTGCCCTCATGCAGATCGAGATCACACTGCTTGAGGGTGGTGAGGCCCCCATCGTGGTCAGTTCGCAGATCGTCAACCGGCAGGACGGGTACTCCGATTACCGGGCGACCGAGCAGGCGGAGGGCTTCGACCCGCGGCGCACGAGCACGTTCCAGGAGCGGGTGCTCAACCCGGAACTCAACTGGAGCAAGGGCGATCGCATGTTGCTCGGCTTCCAGACGGCGCGCTCCGGCATGACGCTCGCGGTGGCGGCAGACCACTACCTGGAGACGGAGAACCGGTACGAGGCGGTGATCTCCACCACCGAAGACGTGGGCAAGCAGGTGTACCGCTTCGACGCGAAGCAGGGCGAGCCGATCAGGATCTCGAAGGCCGCGGTCTACCACAGCTCGCGTGGGGTGCCGGTGGCCGAACTGTCGGACCGCTGTCGCCGCACGCTCGACCGCGTCCGCGACAAGGGTTTCGACTACTTCTACGACCAGCAGCGGCACTGGCTGGACAACTTCTGGCGCGACTCCGACGTGGTCGTCGAGGGTCAGCCGGCCATCCAGCAGGCCGTGCGCTGGTGCCTCTTCCAACTGGCGCAGGCGTCGGCCCGCGCGGACCAGTTGGGCATCCCCGCCAAGGGCGTGACGGGCTCGGGCTACGAGGGCCACTACTTCTGGGACACGGAGATCTACCTGCTGCCGTTTCTCACGTACACCTCGCCGCGGGCGGCCCGCAACGCGCTGCGCTCCAGGGTGATCATGTTGCCGCAGGCCCGTGACCGGGCTGCGGTGCTGTCGCAACGCGGCGCGCTGTTCCCGTGGCGCACGATCAACGGTGAGGAGGCGTCGGCGTACTACGCGGCGGGCACCGCCCAGTACCACATCGATGCCGACGTGGCCTTCGCCTTCGAGAAGTACCGCGACATCACCGGAGACCAGAGGTTCATGTACCGCGACGGTGCCGCCGTGCTGGTGGAGACCGCACGTATGTGGGCAGATCTCGGTTTCTGGCGCACCGACGCCGAGGGCGCCAACAACTTCCACATCCACGGCGTCACCGGGCCGGACGAGTACACCGCGGTGGTCAACAACAACCTCTACACCAACGTCATGGCCCGCGCGAACCTCAACTACGCGGTCTCCCTCATCCGCGAGATGCGCCACATGGACGAGGCGGCGTACCAGCGCGTGGTGGAGGAGCTGGGCCTGACCGACGACGAGGTGCTCGAGTGGGAGGCCTGCGCCAAGGGCATGGTGATCCCCTTTGACGAGACCTTCGGGATCAACCCGCAGGACGAGAAGTTCCTCTACTCGGAGATGTGGGACCTGGAGAACACCCCTGACAACAAGCGGCCGCTGCTGCTGAACTACCACCCGCTGGTGATCTACCGGTTCCAGGTGTTGAAGCAGGCCGACGTGGTGTTGGCGATGTTCCTGCAGGGTGACCAGTTCACGGCGGAGCAGAAGAAGGCCAACTTCGAGTACTACGACCCCATCACCACCGGCGACTCCACCCTCTCCAGCGTGGTGCAGTCCATCCTCGCGGCGGAGGTGGGGTACCAGGACATGGCCATGGAGTACTTCACGTCCGGCCTGTTCGTGGATCTCGCGGACCTGCACTCCAACGCCCGCGACGGCGTGCACATCGCGTCGACCGCCGGCGTGTGGAAGGCGCTCGTGCACGGCTTCGGCGGCTTGCGCGACCACGACGGGCAACTCACGTTCGACCCACGCCTGCCCCAGGACTGGCCGTCGCTGACCTTCTCCATCACCGTGCACGGGTCGCGCCTGCGCGTGCGCCTTGAGCGCACCTCGATCGCCTTCGACGTGGAGGAGGGCGGACCGGTCGAACTGGCCGTGCGCGGGAGGCCGTTGACGGTGCTGCCCGGAAGTCCGGTGGCGGTGCCGCTCGACGGGCAGGGTCCCCTCCTGCCATCGTTGGAGGGGAGTCACCCTCTGGTGGGCGGGCGTCGCAAGGACGGTTCCGTCGTCCAGGCGGTGCTGCCGGAGTCGCACCCGCAGGAGATCGCCGAGGAGACATCATGAGCCTGGAACTCACGGGGGTCGCCAGCGAACACTTCGAGACGCGCCCCCGGGCGGACGGTTTCGAGATGAGCGGGGACGGCCGGCTGCGGCACCTGAGCGTCGAATTCGGTGACGGCTGGACCCTGCTCGACGACACCGTCGACGATGCGGGGGCCGAGCTGCGGCACACCTCGGGCGTGACCGGCTCGGTGCGGCTGTCGTCCGGCCCGCGCCTGCGGCTGCAGGTCAACCTCACCTCGGAGATCGACGACACCGTCACCGTCCCAGGCCCCCTGCTGCGGGTGGTGGGGGAGCAGGCCCCCATCTGCTGGCTGGCCGAGGCGTCGGGCGAGATCGTCCTCCCGTCGGAACACGGCCCTGGGCTGCTCACGCAGCGACGCGGGCTGTGCAGCGACGGCCCCGAGCCTGGCACCGCATACCTCCTGGAGGCGGAGCCGCTGCTGCGGCCGAAGAGCATCCTGTCGTCGGCGTGGACCTATGAGGCCCTCGAGGGCGACATTCTGGACATGCCGCTGGAGCCGTCGTGGTTCCCGTTCGACCGCTATCCCGGCGTCGGGCACGGCGTCGAGTTGAGTGTCCCCGACGGCCTGGTGGTCGCCGATGAGAGCGTCCGGGTGACGGACACCGACGGGGAGTTCGAGCTGTACCCGCCGCCCGGGCTGTCGACGGTGGGGGTATGGGGCCCCGGCGGCCGGACGTTGCTGGAGATCGGCTCCCACCTCGACCCGGCGCAGCTCCGCGAGAAGCTGGCCGCTGAGCGTCTGGTGGACGACGCCTGGGCCTATGTCGCCGTGCGGCACATGATGGAGAGCTGGACCCCGGATGACTTGGTGGACCGCGTCGACTTCGTGCTCGGGCAGGTGCTCGAGAAGCCTACGGCGTGGGGCGCCGTCGCCGCGCACCTCGCCACCCAGCTCGGCCTCCCGCTGGAGCAGGAGGCGCAGGAGGCGGCCACCCAGGTGCTGTCGCGGGGCCGCGTCGACGAGGTGATCGTGCTGACGATGCACGGCATGGTGCCCATCGACCTGGCCGGCGGAGCCTGGCCGGTCGGCAACTTCCGGGAACTGGGGATCGAGGCGATGTCGCGCATCGGCTACGGCCGGGTCCGCTCGGCGGGTGCTCCGATGAGGGGCCGTGACGTGGCGGTGGCCAAGTTGTTCGCCGCCGGGCTGGGGGAGACGGAGCAGGGGCTGCGCGCCTCGTCGTGCGCGATGATGGCCGAGCACCGTCTCCTGTGCTGGTTGTCGGCGCAGCAGTCGCCGGTGGATCTGGCCTGGCTGTCCGTCGGTTGATGACAGATGTCATTCCAGAGTGGTGACATCGCCTACTGGCGCCGCGCGGTGCCAGCCGTGAAGCTGGGGCAGGTCCATTCGTCGTCGCGGCGTCGGTGATGTAGTGCCACACGGCCCTTGGGGGCATGACCGGCTCCGCGATGATGGTCTGACGCGTTGCGCCCTGTGGACTCGGCTACGGTCATGCTGTGCGCAGGTCGCACCCCGACCCCTGAAGGTTGTAGATGGATAGCGTTCTCGACGAAAGCCGGGCCCCGGCCCACCAGCCGGCGGCAGACGGTTTGCCGTGGTACCGGCGCATGGTGATGCAGGGCGGCCTGTACATCGCGCCCGGTGCCGCCTTCGTCCTCATCCCCATCGTGTTCGCCTCCGGGGCGCCGCTGCACATCTGGCTGTTCGTGGTGGCGACTTCCCTGCTGCTCGGGTTCCTCGTGGTGGGTTCCACCGCCATTGCCCACTGGAATGCACGCGGCCGATGGCTCTGGATGGCGGCCGTCCTCGGCACCGTCGGGCTGATGGCGCTGTCGCCAGGGCACACGATGCCCATCTACCAGGTGCCCTACATCACCACCACGGCCGCCGTGCTCCTCCCATTCCGGCATTCGCGTGTCGTGATCCTCGTGACCACAGCGGTCGCCATCCTGACGGCACTGGTCGAGCGGAACCTGCAGATCGTGGTGATGGGTGCCCTGGGGCTGGCTATGGGCCTGGTGATCGCGCTGGCGCTGGAGACGAGCCGCACCCGCGACAGGCTGCGGCTGTCGGAGCAGCGCACCGCGGTGCTGGCGGTCGCGGCGGAGCGGGAGCGGATCGGACGTGATCTCCACGACATCCTCGGGCACTCGCTGACTGCGGTGGCGGTCAAAGCGGACCTGGCAGAACGCCTGATCGACCGCGACGCCACTGCCGCCCGCGCGGAGGTGGCCGAGTTGGCCCAGATCGCCCGACAGGCCCTCGCCGACGTCCGGGCGACTGCCTCCGGGATGCGCAAGGTGCGCCTCGCGAGCGAGATCGCCTCGGCACGCTCGGTGCTGACCGCAGCCGGCATCGAGGCGGTCATCCCGACGGCCCTGCCTGCCCTGGACGACCGGACGTCGGAACTGCTCGGCTACGTGGTACGGGAGAGCGTGACCAACGTCGTGCGGCACGCCGAAGCGTCCACCTGCACCATCTGTTACAGCGACGGGGTGCTGACCGTCTCTGACGACGGCCGTGGGATCGGGGACCGGGAGCGGAACGGCACCGGCCTGAGCGGCCTGCGCGCCCGCGTGGCGGAAGCCGGAGGGCGGCTCGAGGTGGTGGCCGACGGAGTGGGCACCACCGTGGTGGCCTCCACCGGGGTGTCCTCCACCGGGTCCGGCGCGTCGCTGCGATCGTCCTGCCTGTCGAAGATCGAGTCCTATTCGCAGTCCCGCAGCGGGGCGCCGGCCGTGCCGGAGGGCGCCGCATGACCACGTTGCTGATCGCGGATGACCAGACGCTGATCCGGACGGCGCTGGCCACCATGCTCGCGCTGGAGGAGGACCTGCAGGTGGTGGGTCAGGCCAGCACGTGCGCAGAGGTGGTGCAGCGGGCGTTGGAGACCCAGCCCGGGGTCATCCTCCTCGATGTGCAGATGCCCGACGGCGGGTTGGGCGTCGACGACGGCATCGAAGCCATCCCGCACGTGCTCGACGTCGCCCCCAAGAGCAGGATCATCGTGGTGACCACCTTCGGCCGTCCGGGCTACCTCCGCCGGGCGCTGGAACGGGGAGCGGTGGGATTCTTGGTGAAGGACACCCCCGTCGACAGGCTCGTGGAGTCCATCCGGCGGGTGTCCGAGGGGCTCCGCACCGTGGACCCGGAGTTGGCGGCCGCCTCGCTGAGCATCGGCCGCTCGCCGCTGACGGAGAAGGAGGCCCTGGTCCTGGCCGCCTCGGCCGGCGGCGCGACCACGGCCCAGATAGCGCAGAGCGTCTACCTGTCCGAGGGGACGGTGCGCAACTACCTCAGCTCCACCATCGGCAAACTCGGCGCCCGCAACCGCGCTGAGGCGCTCCGCACCGCCACCGACAACGGCTGGCTCTGACCGCGAGCAATTCGATGGGGTCACGGCACCTGTAACGCTGTTCGTCGGCGTGTCGCCACCGTGACCCCATCCAATTGCTCACGGTAAACGCCCCGTCGGGGTCCTTCCGGACGTCGCCGAACCCACGTAGGGTCGGTGGCATGAAGATCTGCATCATCGGTGGACACGGAAAGATCGCTCTGCTCCTGCACCCCCTCCTGGTGCAGGGCGGCCACGAGGTCGCGGCGTTGATCCGCAACCCGGCCCAGGTGAGCGACGTGGAGGAGACGGGGGCCCGCGCTGTGGTGGCCGACGTGGAGAACCTCGACACCGACGGCCTGGCAGCCCAGTTCGACGGCTTGGACGCCGTCATCTGGTCGGCCGGCGCCGGCGGCGGCAATCCCGAGCGTACCTACGCCGTCGACAGGGACGCGGCCATGCGCGCGGTCGACGCCGCCCTGCAGGCGGGAGTCTGGCGGTTCGTGATGGTCTCCTATGTGGGCTCCGGCGTCGACGACGTCCCCGAGGACAACCCCTTCCACCACTACGCGGTGGCGAAGGCCGACGCCGACCAGCACCTGAGGGCGTCGTCGCTGAACTGGACGATTGTCGCGCCCGGCCAACTCACGGAGGAACCGGCCACGGGGAAGATCGAGTACGGCGACCACGTGCTCTCGGGCGAGACCTCCCGCGGCAATGTCGCCCAGCTGGTCGCTGCCGTCGTCGGCCGGGCGGATCTACCCGGCATCACCATCAGGTTCCGCGACGGCGTGCATCCCGTCGGGCTGGCGCTGGACTCGCTGGTGCGCCGGAACAGCGGCCAGACGGTGAACGCGCTCACGGAGGGGGTGGGCCCGCAGGGTCCGTTCCTGCAGGGGGTCGACGAGGACGTGCCGCATGACTGATGGGCTCCAGGCATGGGGCGCGGAGACCGGTTAGGGCATCTGCCCGATGCGACGGGGTGTCCCTCCGGCGGACAGTTAGACCTGTCAGCAATAGCGCGGATCCGGAGCAGGGTCCGCGAGACCGGGGGGACCACAATGTACGACTACCACGTTCCATACGCGATCCACCAGGAACGCGCAGCGGAGCTCGAGCGGGAGGCCACCCTCCGACGCCTTGAGCTTGAGCGACCACAATCGCCGACCGAGCCGAAGCGCTCCTTCGCTTCACTGATCACCTACTTCATCCGACGCGTCCACAGCGGCGCCCTGCCGCCCGTCGCGCCCCGCCCCTCGGGTGGGTATGCGTAGTCGTTGGCCGGCACAGAACCGATGGACCCCGAAGCGGAGAACGCTTCGGGGTCCATCGTCGTGTGGGTGGGTTACGGGACGACGACCGTGGCGGTGTTCGACCACGGCGACTGGATCGTGTTGGTGAACGCGAGGACCCGGTAGTAGTAGGTCTTCGCGGCGGTGCCGGCTGGCTGAACGACGTGATGTTGGGCCCCACCGTCGCGTTGACCACGCCTCGTGAAGGTGACGTTGTCAGCCCTCTGGATCAGGAAGCCGACCTCCGGTTCCCACCGTCGCCGGGGGGCCGTTGGCATAGTTGGGATGGCCGAATAGTTGGCTGCGAGCTTCGCCGGTGCCGCCCGTGCCGCCGGAGGAGGATCCGGCGCAGGGTAGGCGGGGGACAGGGAAAGGTCCGGTCGGGACGCTTACTGTCAGCCATTCCATAGTCAAGGGTTGGCCGTTACGATGTGAGACCTGGCCACGAGTTCCCACCTTCCCGGTGGAATCGGGGCATAGCACTCGACTCCTCGCGACTGGCCCGGCGGAAGGAGCAGCACGATGCCCAACCACGCAGCCGAACATGCCTCACAACCAGAGTCAGTGGAGCAGACCCGGGACAAGGCGGCCAGCGCCCCCGGGCCCAACGACGGGCGTAAGCCGGACTCTCCCCCGGACCTGCACAAGCCATCCTGGAAGTACGCCTTCACGAGGGCACTGTCCGAGTTCTCGAAAGACCACGTGACGGACCTGGCGGCGAGCCTCACCTACTTCGCCGTCCTGTCGATGTTCCCCATGCTTCTGGCGCTGGTGTCCCTGCTGGGCGTCTTCGGACAGGGGGAGCAGTCGGCGCAGGGCATCCGGACCCTCATCGAGCAGTACGCCCCCGAGGAACTCGCCGGGCTGTTGGGAGACACCGTCAGCGGGTTGGCGGAGCAGACGGGCGCCGGCTTTGCGCTGGTGACCGGCCTTGTCCTGGCGTTGTGGGCGGCTTCTGGGTACGTGGGGGCGTTCTCGCGGGCGATGAACCGGATCTATGAGGTTGAGGAGGGCCGCCCCTTCTGGAAGCACAAGCCACAGATGCTGCTGCTGACCCTCGTCCTGGTGATCATCCTGGCCGTCATGGTCTTCGCCATGGTCCTGTCCGGGGACCTGGCGCAGTCGGTGGGGGACCTGATCGGCCTCGGAAGCACCGCGGTGCTGGTGTGGAACATTGCGAAGTGGCCGGTGATCGTGGCCTTGGCGGTGCTGGTCATCGCGATGCTGTACTACTACACCCCCAACGTGAAGCAGCCCAGGTTGCGCTGGATCAGCGTCGGCGCCGTGCTGGCCCTCGTGGTGGCCGCCGTGGCGGTGGCAGCCTTCTCGATCTACGTCTCCAACTTCGCGTCCTACAACGCCACCTACGGCATCATCGGCTCGTTCATCGTCCTGCTGCTGGGCCTGTGGATCGTCAACAATGTGCTGTTGTTCGGCGCTGAGGTCGACGCGGAGATCGAGCGTGGGCGGCAACTCCAGGGTGGAATCGAGGCGGAGGAGACGATCAAGCTGCCCCCGCGCGACACCCGTGCGTCCGAGAAGCTTGCCGACAGGCACAGCAGACTCGTCACGCGGGGCAGGGAGTTGCGACTCGAGAACGACCGCTCCACGGATCGCTGAGGGCTTCAGGCCCGCGCGGCGGCCCGCTCGATCTCCGCGACGTCGATCCTCTGCATGGTGAGCATCGCGGCGAACGCGCGTTCCCGCACGCCTGCATTCTCGGATTCCAGGGCGTCGGTCAGGGCTCGGGGCGTGATCTGCCATGACACTCCCCAGCGGTCCTTGCACCAGCCGCAGGCGCTCTCCTGGCCGCCGTTGCCGACGATGGCGTTCCAGTAGCGGTCGGTCTCCGCTTGGTCGTCCGTGGCGATCTGGAAGGAGAAGGCTTCACTCTGGGTGAACTCAGGCCCGCCATTGAGTCCCATGCAGGGGATGCCGCAGACGGTGAAATCCACAGTGAGGACGTCCCCTTCTTTGCCGCTGGGGTAGTCGCCCGGGGCCCGGTACACAGCCCGCACCTCGCTGTCTGGGAAGACAGAGGCATAGAACTCTGCTGCGGCCTGTGCGTCCTGGACGAACCACAAGCAGATCTTGTTTTTGGGGGTTGCCATCATCGGCTCCTTCGATGTCGACTGAACGTCACGTTAACCCTGCTCTCCATCCGCGGCAATAGCTGACCAAAGTGGCTGCACTGGGGGCGAGACCGCGCTCCGTGAATCAGATTCCACCATCCCCTGTGACGTGATAGTTGCCGATCATGGGCTCCAGGTAGCCGCCTGTTGTCAGGATTTCGTGCGGGAAAAGTGCTGGTCAGGCACAATGTGGCCAAAGCGCTGCCAGGGGGGAGCGCTGTCCTACCTGGGGGAATCGTGAGAGATACTTGTTTACAGCGCTCTGCCGTGGCGTTCGCCACGGCGCTCCTCATGCTGGCGGCTCCATTGGCGGGCCACGCCGACAACACGGTCGTCGCAGCCGGAGACTCCACCACCGTCATCTCGGGCTCCACGATCGATTTCGGGACGGTCTGCCTGGGCTCAGCTGCCCAGCGCACAGTCAATGTGGCAATCAAGCGGAACGGCAATTACGACAACTCGAACGTCTTCAAGAACGAAACGACAGCGGTGGTCACCGCGGATGTCTCCGGTGCCGGCTACACCTCGTCCTTCGACGTCGGCAACGAGATTGCTATCCCTGACGACTGGCGGAACGTCGACAACAACGTCCTGACAGCCGCCGTGACCTCGCTCATCACTCTCGATGCCTCCGTTGTCGGGCCCAGTACCGGTTCCGTCACTTTCACATCCACGGGAACAAAGCCAACGGCTCGGGGCTTACCGTGAAGAGCGATCCGATTGCACTGACCGCAAGCGTCATCTCCTGCGACGAGGGGCCCAGCATCACGGTGGACGACGTGACGCTGGAGGGCAACACCCTGGGGGGTCGCACGCTCGAGTTCGGGGACGTGGGCGTGGCCAGCGACGCGGAAAGCACTCCGGCGGTGACCTGCGCCCCAGCCATCGGATCTCTCCTTTCCCTCGGCACGACAGATGTGACGTGCACCGCCACGGATTCCGCAGGCCAGACGACGGATGACTCGGGCAGCGTCACGATCGTCGACACGACTCCACCGGTGATCACCGGGACGCCCGACAGCGCAACGGTGGAGGCCACCTCAGGGGCGGGTGCGTCGTATAGCTGGACTAGCCCCGCAGCTTCTGACGTCGTTTGGGGGAGCCTTTCAGTGGATTGCTCACCTGCCTCCGGCAGCACCTTCGCGCTAGGCGCAACGTCGGTCATCTGTACTGCGACGGACGGCTCGAACAACAGCCAGACAACCCAATTCCAGATCAACGTGGCGGACACCACAGCTCCGGAGCTCACCGTGCCGGGCAGCATCACGGCAGAGGCCACCTCGCCGTCGGGTGCGGTCGTCTCCTTCACGGCCACCGCGACTGACGCGGTGTCCGTCCCGGTCGTCACGTGCAGCCCGGAGTCGGGCGACATCTTCCCGCTGGACACCACGACGGTGACCTGCACGGCCATCGATGATGCGGGTAACGCCTCCGCTGCCCAGACGTTTACCGTCACCGTGGAGGACACCACACCTCCGACGCTGGAGAGCATGCCCGAGAGCTTCACCGTCGAGGGCAACACACTGGGTGGCGCACTCACCTCGTTCACCATGCCCACGGCGACTGACACGGTGGACGCGGAACCGCTGGTCACCTGCGACAACCCCAGCTTCTATCCGGTGGGGGAAACCGTCGTGATCTGCACCGCCGAGGACGCTTGGGGCAACCGGTCGACCGCCAGCTTCACCGTCACCGTGGTGGACACCACGGCACCTTCGATCTCCTGGCGGAGCACCGAACCCGTACCCAATGCGCACGGGTGGTACAACGATGACGTCACGGTGGTGTGGGAGTGTCTCGACATCGTCGATGGCGAATGGACCGTCGAGGAGACGGTGACGGGGGAGGGCAGTTCGCTGACCGCCACCGGAACCTGCGCGGACGGGTCGCTCAACGCGACCTCCGACACGAAGTCCGGGATCATGATCGACCGCACGGCGCCGCTGCTCGACGTCAGCGGCCCGGCTGACGGTGCCACGGTCGACCTCTGCACCGCAGGCTCGACGACGAAGCCGACCTTCGCTCCCAGCGACGTCCTTTCCGGGGTGGATCCGGCCACCATGAGCGAGGCGTGGGCCGAGCCGTCAGCGGCCTCCGGGGTGGGTACCTATAGCTACACCGCCTCGGCGAGAGACAAGGCCGACAACACGGCATCTGAGACCCGCACCTACGACGTGGTGTACGGCTCCGGCGCGTGGGGCGGCTTCCGACAGCCCATCAACATGGATGGACTCAGCAGGTTCAAGCTGGGCAGCACCGTCCCGGTGAAGTTCCGGTTGGACTGCGACGGCACGCCGATCTCGACGGCGGTTGCGAAGCTCTACGTGAAGAGGGCGGATGGCGTCCCGAACGCCGGGGTGGATGAGGCTGTTTCGACTGCGGCTTCCACCACGGGCAATCTCTTCCGGTACAGCGACGGGCAGTACATCTTCAACCTCAGCACCAAGGCGGGCTACACCAACCCGGGCTCCAGCACGGTGACGGCATTCACGACTGGTACGTGGACGCTGACCGCCGTCCTCGACGACGGGTCCAAGCACTCCGTCACCGTCCAGTTGGCCAAATAGATCGGCCCTGAATAGCACATCAGCAGTGCCCGGCCCCGGCATATGGCCGGGCACTGCTCGTGTGCGGTCAGAGGCTCCAGGGCGGTCCATGGGCGGCCTGTCAATGCTGGTCGTGACCGGCGCCTCCACCGCTGGGGTACTCCGGCACGTTGATCTCAACCGTGGCCGGGCCGGCCGCAGCACATCCACGGCCACACCTGGGGGCTCCCAGGGAGCGGGGGTTACGCAAAGACACGGTGTTGCTGACTCCGATGCAGACCCTCGAACTGGACCTGCTCACGGATCACCCCGGCGACTGGATACTGCCAGTTCGCGAGAGGGCCACTCGGCGCGCGATGCCTTGATCCTCACCGCCACGATGGCGTCCGATTTCGCTGCGTGTCATCAATAGTCTCGTAGAAGACCCGTCCACCTGTATGGCCACCGTGGCAGGGGGGAGCGTCTGGGCCCCGGGGGAGGGGGGAGACGCCGAAGGCGAAGTCGCCGCGCAGCCGGTCAGGATCAGCGCGAGCTTGAGAACAAGCCTCTTCATGGGACACGCCCCTTCGTAGCGGTTTGAGACGTCGAGTCTGCCGAATAGTGCGGGCACCAAGTCATGTTGTAGTCCTTGCACGCCATATCAGAAGGTCGCAGATGGGCGGCGGCAACGATCGCCAGCTGGGCGGAGGCGGTGTCCGGTGCTGCGAAGAGGCCCAACCCGTGCAGGTAATTAGTCAATCACAATTGACATTTCGGGCCGTTGAAGTAATATTCATACCGACGAAAGGAAACCCATGGCGCAGGCCTACCATCCCGATGCGTATGCGATGCAGGCGATCATCGCCCTGTCGAACGGCCTTGAGCGGGAACTGGCGCGGCTGCTCGGATTGAACGCAACCGATTACCGGGCGCTCTCCACCCTCCAGCAGCTCCCTCGCGACAAGGCCGTCACCCTGGGCGACCTTGGGGGAGCCCTCGGCACTTCCGCCGCCACGACCTCCGCTCTGGTGGACAGGCTCGAGCGCGCGGGCTACGTAGTGCGACGTCGAGGCGAGGTCGACCGTCGTCAGGTGACCCTCGAAACCACCCCTCTCGGCTGGACCAGGATCATGGCGTTGATGCGGCCGCTCATGGACGCCACCGACGACCACCTGAAGGCGCTCAACGCCGATGAAGTGCGAGCCGTGAGCGCGTTCCTCCGCTTCATGAACACCTGCCTGGCTGAGCGGCTCGAATCGCTCGCCACCCTCGAATCCGCCCAGTGACCCCCACGTCATATCGGCCACTCAGCCGCCAACCAGCTCAGGAGACCACCATGTCCATCCCCTCCCTGTACATCGGAAGAAGACGCTCGTGGATCGTGGCGATCTTCTTCGTCCTCCTCGCAGGCCTTGTCGTCGGCCTCGTCCCAGAGGCTGAACGAGACGCCTCACCGACCGACTCCCTGGCCCAGGGATTCGACAGCACCCGCGTGGTGGAGTTGTCCGAGCAGTTCCCGCAGGAGGGGGACGCCACAGCCCTGATCCTGTGGACGTCCACGGATGGGGGGAAGCTGACCGAACAGCAGATCGCCTCCGCCCGCGAGTCTCTCCTCAGCCGCCTGTCCGGGGACGCGGGTTTCGCAGAGCCGCAGCCCGGCGAGGGCGCTCCGGACGGCGCCGGGCCGCCTCCCGGCGTCACCGGCTCTGACGCCGGCGCTGCTGGGGGGCCACCTTCGGGGCCTCCGCCCCTGCCCCTCGTGAGTGAGGACGGCACAGCCGCCTTCGGGACGATCAGCGTCGAGGCGGACTCCGCCACCGAAAATCGCGACGATGTCGAGGTGTTGCGCGCGGAACTCCGCGACGAGGCCGCGGAGGGCGTCGACGTGCAGGTGACGGGGCCCGCGGGCATCCGCGCGGACCTGGGAGCCGTCTTCAGCGGGGCGAACTTCCGCTTGCTCGCCGCTACCGCCGCGGTGGTCGCCATCCTCCTGCTGCTGACCTACCGCAGCCCGGTGCTGTGGATCATCCCGTTGGTCGTCGTGGGCCTGGCTGACAGGCTTGCCGCCATCCTGGCCACGCACACCCTGCGCCTGACCGGCGTCCCGTGGGACGAATCCACCATCGGCGTGTTGTCCGTATTGGTGTTCGGCGCGGGCACCAATTACGCCCTCTTGTTGATCTCGCGCTACCGCGACGAACTCCGGAGCAGTGAGGACCGCTTCCAGGCCATGCGTACGTCACTGCGACACTCCGGCGAGGCCGTACTCACGAGCGCGTCCACGGTCGTGCTGGGCGTTCTGACGCTGCTCTTGTCGGTCTTCCCGGCCACCCGGGGCCTTGGTCTCGCCAGCGCGGTCGGCATCGTCATCGCGGCCGGTTATGCACTCGTCGTGCTGCCATCGGTGCTCGTCCTGTTCGGCCGCTGGGTCTTCTGGCCACTCGTTCCCCGTGTGGGGCAACCGGCACTGGTCGACAGCGGCCGCTCCGTCTGGGCGCGGGTCGGGGCCCAGGTGGCCCGCCGCCCCACTGTTTTCGTGCTGGCCAGCGTCGCGCTGCTCGCTGTACTCGGTGCCGGGCTGTTCCGGATCGAGACCGGCCTCGGCCCGTCGGACCAGTTCCTCCGCAAGCCGGAGGCGATCGTGGCGCTGGAGCGCCTCGGCGAGTCGTTCCCGGCGGGCCAGTCCGACCCCGCGATCGTCATCACAGAAGAGGACGCCACGCGCGTGGCAGAAGTTGCTGAGGGCGTCCCCGGGGTGGTGTCTGCCACTCCTGCAGGGACCGCAGAGAACCTCGCCCAGCTGCGCGTGGTGCTCGAACCCGAGCCTGGAAGCGACGAAGCGCGTCAGGTCGTTCGCGACCTGAGGGTGGCTTTCGAGGGCCTCGCGCCGACCTTCGTCGGCGGAACGGAGGCCCAGTCCGTCGACAGTCTGGACGGGGCCGCCGAGGACCAACGCACGATCATCCCGCTCATCCTCGCGCTGGTGCTGGGCATCCTCTTCGTCCTTCTCAGGTCCGTGGTCGCACCACTCGTGCTCGTGGCGACCGTCGTCGGCACGTACGTCGCGGCGCTCGGTGCCTCATGGGTGCTCTTCGTGGAGGTGCTGGGCTTCGAACGACTGGACTCCAGCGTGCCGCTGCTGACCTTCCTCTTCCTGGTGGCGCTCGGCATCGACTACAACATCTTCCTGGTCACGAGGGCCAGGGAAGAAGGCAGGCACCACGGCAGCAGGCGCGGAATGCTGAGGGCTCTGACGGCCACCGGTGGCGTCATCACCAGCGCAGGGATCCTGCTCGCCGCAGTCTTCGCGGTGCTGGGCGTTCTCCCGCTGGTGGTGCTAGCCCAGATCGGTGTCGTCATCGGGGTCGGCGTCCTGCTGGACACGTTGCTCGTGCGCACTGTCCTGGTCCCCGCGATTGCGGTCCTCCTCGGTGACGCATTCTGGTGGCCGCGGCGGACGCGATCACCTCACCCGGCGACCGCCCCGGCGGACGTCAGTGGCCAGGTCGACTCCATGAAGCCGAGGGAACCGGAAATGGTGGGCTGACCTAGGAGTTGCGGCGGCGGATCTCCGCGGTGAGGAATGTCGCGAAGCTGCACCACGCCGCGTAGGGCGCCAGCGCGGCCATCCGGCTGCTGCCGGATGGCCCTGCTCGGCGGGCCAGGTCCCACGAACTGGCAGCCAGGAGCCCGGCCAGAACGGTCGCGGAGCCCAACCTGTGGGCCCGGAAGAACGCCCAGCTCCACCCCTGGTTGAGGGCGAGGTTGAGCACCAGGGCGTTTCGGTATCGATCCGCGGACGCAGGGTCGCCCTGGGCCTCAAGGTCTTCGATGACCTTTGCGCTGGTCAGCGCGATGTCGGTGTAGAGGGCGGTCCAGACGATGGGGAACACCCAGCTCGGGGGTTTCCACCCGGGCTTGTCCAAGGCTCGATACCAGGCCGAGCCGGGGTCGGTCGCGAGCGACCCGGAGAGGGCGGTGACGGCCGTCAGTGCGCTGGTCAATGCCAGGGGTCGTTCGAACCATTTCCTCGTCGCCATGAATGTCCTTCCGGAGGGGCCCGGCATGCCTCAGTGGAGCACCGTGGCTGGCCGTGGCCGCTGCCTCCACCCTACCGTCGGGTCGCTCTGCCACCGTGCGGAGGCAGACCAACGAGCTTGCGCTCGCGTCGAGGGAGGGTCGTCGATTTCCTGAGACAACACATGGTCGGGGCGACAGTGTGTGATCTCAGGACATCGGAATAGGGTGTCTCGGGTCATCGGAATACCCCTGTCTCAGGTCATCGGAATGGCTCTGCGAGTCTGCGTGGATGGCAGCAGCGAAGCGCAGATTGGTGATTGAGGCGGTCTTGGCGGGGATGTCCCAGTCCGAAGCAGCCCGCCGGTACGAGGTCTCCCAGGGCTGGATATCCCGGTTGATGAAGGCCTATCGCCGCGAGGGTCCTGCCGTGTTCGAACCGGCCTCGAGAGCCCCGAAAACGATCGCCAACGCCACCGACCCGACCGTGGTGGAGATGATCCTGGCCCTGCGCGCAGACCTCGCCACTCAAGGACTCGACGCCGGCGCTGAGACGATCGGCTGGCATCTGCAACGCGCACCGGCATCACCGTCAGCCGCGCCACGATCCACCGGATCTTGAACCGCCACGGCCAGGTCACACCCCAACCCCGGAAACGGCCCCGCTCTTCCTGGATCCGGTTCCAGGCCGAGCAGCCCAACGGCTGCTGGCAATCCGACTTCACCCACTACCGCCTGGCCTCCGGCCACGACATCGAGATCATCTCCTGGATCGACGACTGCTCCCGCTACGCGCTACACATCTCAGCCCACCGCCGCATCACCGCGGCGATCTCGGCCGCAACCTTCACCCAAGCCGCTGACAAGTACGGATACCCCGCATCCACCCTCACCGACAACGGCATGGTCTACACCGTCCGCTTCGCCACCGGCCGAGGTGGCCGCACCCCGCTGGAGGAACTCCTGGCCGAACACCACATCATCCAGAAGAACTCCCGACCCAACCACCCCACCACCTGCGGCAAAGTCGAACGCTTCCAACAGACCATGAAGAAATGGCTCGCCGCGCAACCCGACCAGCCCACCACGATCGCCGAGCTCGACACCCTCCTCCACACATTCGTCGAGGTCTACAACCACCACCGCGGGCATCGCTCCCTGCCCCACCACGCCACCCCGGCCACGGTCTACACCACCACACCCAAAGCCAGCCCAGACCCCACCCAGCCCGGCAGGCCCCACGACCGGGTCCGCCTCGACCACGTCGACACCCAAGGCGTCGTCACCCTGCGCCACGCCGGCCGCCTCCACCACATCGGCATCGGCCGCACCTACAAGGGAACCTGCATCAAACTCCTCATCCAGGACCTCGACATCACCATCATCAACGCCACCACCGGCGAGATCCTGCGCGAGCTCACCCTCGACCCCCACAAGGACTATCAACCCATCGACCCGAAAAAGAAGAAGCCCGAACCCTCACAATGAGGGTTCAGGCTATTCCGATGTCCTGAGACATCACAATGGTCGGGGCGACAGGACTCGAACCTGCGGTCTCCTGCTCCCAAAGCAGGCGCGCTAGCCACTACGCTACGCCCCGTGAACAGGGAAGCACCTAGCCGGAAGCTTCCGGCCAGGTGGATCTCTGCATCGAGCGGATGACGGGAATCGAACCCGCGTAGCTAGTTTGGAAGACTAGGGCTCTACCATTGAGCTACATCCGCAGAACCGCAGACGATTGTATCAGCGATCTGACCGAAGCCTGGAAACCTGCTCATCGGCCACCGTCTCCGGCGCCCTCCAGGCCCAGGAAGTCCCGGATGGCGTCCAGTTCGCGTTGGGTCTGTTCCCGGGCCGCGTCGAGGACTGAGCGCAACACCGGGACCCGACGCTCGGAGTTACTGATCGGCATCCGCTCCGGGAACACCAGGTAGGCGCGCCCCTGCCGTTCGAGCTCGAACAATTCCCCGAGGGTGCGGTTGTAGTTGGCGGGCCGCTCCAGCACTCCGTGGGCGATGGACGGATACTGGCGGAACAGCCGGCGGTAGCCGTGGGGGAACCGGGCCGGCGGCTTGCGGTACCCGCGGGTGCGGGTCATGACGACGAGGAACTTCTCGAAGCCGGCCGCCTTGGCAGCATCCAGGGCGAACCCTCCGGTGGGGCCGAGCGCGCCGTCGCAGTAGACCTCGCCGTCGACGGTGGCCAACGGCATGAAGAACGGCATCGTCGACGAGGCGCGGACACGCTTCATCAGGTCATACATGCGATGGATGTCCTCGCGACCCCAGTAGACCATCTCGCCGTCGTGGCAGCGCATCGCCCCGATCGCCACGCGCGCCGGGTTCCCCTGGAACGTCTCCCAGTCATAGGGGAGCGCCTGATGGGGGAGGGAGGTGCGCTCGTAGATCCATTCGGCGTTGAACATGCCCTTGCCCTGCAGCCAGGTTCGCCAGTTGCCGAACTCGGGCTCGGCCGCGAAGTCGACGAAGGATTTCTCGGCGCGCGGGGCGTCGCGCGAGACGTAGTTGGCCACGCAACTCGACCCAGCGGAGATCCCGCCCACCCAGTCTGCGTGGATCCCGGCCTCCAGCAGGACGCTCACGACCCCTGAGGAGAACGATGCGCGCATGCCGCCGCCTTCGAAAATGAGGGCGGTGTCGGTCACGTTGCTGGTCAGCTCGCTCACGGCCCCGACTTTAGCCGGGCGCGGGAGCCCGCGTGTTGGTGGCCGGAGCATCGACCGATAGACTGACGCGCGATTCGAAAATTGACACCTCAGGAGTCCACTCGTGCCCAGCACCGTTGAGAAGCTGAAGCCCACCCGGGTAAAGCTCACCGTCGAGATCCCCTTCGCTGATCTCAAGCCCTACCTTGACAAGGCTTACAAGGAGATCGCCGAGCAGGTGACGATCCCCGGCTTCCGTAAGGGGAAGGTGCCCAACACGGTCATCGACCAGCGGTTCGGCCGCGGCATGGTCCTGCAGGAGGCCATCAACGAGGCCATCCCGGACACCTACAACCAGGCCATCGACGAGCACAAGATCTACCCCATGGCGCAGCCCGAGGTGGACATCACCAAGCTCGAAGACAAGGACGTGGTGGAGTACACCGCCGAGGTGGAGATCCGCCCCGAGGTCGAGCTGCCGGACTTCAACACCATCGAGGCCACCGTCGAGGGCGCGTCCTCCGTCGACGAACTCGTCGAAGAGCGCATCGAACTGCTCCGCAAGCGCTTCGCCACCACCACCGAGGTGGAGCGCGGCGCCGCCGAGGGTGACCTGCTGAAGATCGACCTCAAGGCCACCAAGGACGGCGAGGAACTCGACGACGCCACCGCAGAAGGCATCGCCTACGTGGTCGGCGACGACCAGGGCATGCTCGACGGCCTGGACGAGGCTGTCACCGGCCTGAAGGCCGGCGAGTCCAAGACCTTCACCTCCACCCTCGTGGGCGGCGCCCACCGCGGCGAAGAGGCCGAGATCGAGGTGACCGTCGTCACCGTCTCCGAGCAGGAACTGCCGGAGGTCGACGACGACTTCGCACAGCTCATCTCTGAGTTCGACACCGTCGAGGAGATGAAGGCCGACCTGCGTTCCGGCGCCGAGCAGCAGGTGAACGCCGACCAGATCGCCGACGCCCGCGACAAGGTGCTCGAAGCCATCCTCGAGAAGGTCGACTTCGAACTGCCCGAGAACGTCCTCAAGAAGGAACTCGAAGCACGCCGTGCCGACATCGAGCGCCAGCTCGCCCGCGGCGGCATGACGGTCGACCAGTACCTCGAGCAGACCGAAGAGGAAGAGGCCGAGACGGTCGAAGAGTTCTGGGCCGAGATGGACAAGCGCGCCACGGATGCGCTGCGCGCCCAGATCGTGCTCGACGTCTACGCCGAGGCCAACTCGATCGACGTCTCCCAGCAGGAGCTCACCGAACTCATCTTCCGCAAGGCGCAGCAGTCCGGCTCCTCGCCCCAGGATGAGATCAACCACATGATGGAGCACAACCACATGCCCGAGTGGATGAACGAGATCCGCCGCGGCAAGGCCCTGGCCTCGATCTGCGCCGCGGCCACTGTGAAGGATGCCGAGGGCAACGCCGTCGACACGTCGCTCGCCTCCGTGGAGACCGAGGACGCCGGGGAGTGATCCCAGCCGCCTTGCGATGAGCGTGACGCCGACGCCGCCGGTCCCGCAGGGGACCGGCGGCGTTGCTGTTCCCGCCGGTGCACGCTGTGCGCGAACAGGCCGCGCTTCGCTTCGGTTGTCTGAATCACCCGGTAGGTTATTGGTGTGACTCAAACTCCAATCCACCCGATCCGGATGGCCGGGCCCGCAGGCGCCGGCCTCGGCATGACAGACAACGTGTATTCCTCGTTGCTGGCCAACCGCATCATTTTCCTCGGTTCCGAGGTGCGCGACGAGAACGCCAACGCGATCTGCGCGCAGATGCTGCTGCTCAACGCGGAAGACCCCACCCAGGACATCTACCTGTACATCAACTCGCCCGGCGGGTCGGTGGACTCCGGCATGGCGATCTTCGACACCATGCAGTGGATCAGCAACGATGTGGCCACCGTCGCCATGGGCCTGGCCGCTTCGATGGGCCAGTTCCTGCTCTCGGCGGGCACCCCCGGCAAGCGCTTCGCGCTGCCGCACAGCCGCATCATGATGCACCAGCCCTCGGGTGGTCTGGGCGGCACCGCCTCAGACATCCGCATCCAGGCGGAGCAGTCGCTGCACATCAAGAAGACCATGGCCAACCTCATCGCTGAGCACACGGGTCAGAGCATCGAGCAGATCGAAGCTGATTCAGACCGTGACCGCTGGTTCACCGCCGAGCAGGCGCTCGAGTACGGCTTCATCGACCACGTGTATGAGCGCGCGTCGCAGATCCAGACGGAGGCCCCCAACCAATGATCAACAACACGTTCGCCCTGCCCCAGGGCGCGGCCCCCGTCGGCCCGGACATGAACTACTTCATCCCGCAGTGGGAGGAGCGCACCAGCTACGGCATCCGCCGCGTGGATCCGTACACGAAGCTCTTCGAGGACCGCATCATCTTCCTCGGCACCCCCATCAACGACGACGTGGCCAACGCGGTCATGGCGCAGCTGCTGGTGCTCCAGTCGATGGACCCCGAGCGCGACATCTCGATCTACCTCAACTCGCCCGGCGGCTCGTTCACCGCGCTGACCGCCATCTACGACACGATGCGCTACATCAAGCCCGACATCCAGACGGTGTGTCTCGGCCAGGCGGCTTCGGCCGCCGCCGTGATCCTCGCCGCCGGCACCAAGGGCAAGCGCCTCGCGCTGCCCAACTCGCGCATCCTCATCCACCAGCCGGCCACCGAGGGCGGCTACGGACAGTCCTCGGACCTGGAGATCCAGGCCCGCGAGATCCTGCGCATCCGCTCCCTCATGGAGGAGATGCTCGCCGTCGACACCGGCCAGGAAGTGGCAAAGGTCAGCAAGGACATCGAGCGCGACAAGTACCTGACCGCCCAGGAGGCGATCGAGTACGGCATCATCGACGACATCCTGCCCTCGCTGAAGGGTCTCTGACAGCTCGGACCGGGCCCGCCGGGCAACTGGGTCAATGCGACCCGGATGCCCGGCGGTTCGCTCTTCTCCCGCCCCGCCTGCCGGGTAGGGTGGTTAAACAAGGCAAACAATCAGGAACTGTTGATGGGAGGTGGACGTCGTGGCTCGTATCGGTGAATCCGGCGACCTGTTCAAGTGCAACTTCTGCGGGAAAACGCAGAAGCAGGTGAAGAAGTTGATCGCCGGCCCTGGCGTCTACATCTGCGACGAGTGCATCGGCCTGTGCAACGAGATCATCGAGGAGGAGTTCCCGGACGCCCCCGAGGCCGGTCTGGTCAAGGAACTGCCCAAGCCGCGCGAGATCCGCGACTTCCTCGACACCTACGTCATCGGCCAGGACAGCGCGAAGAAGACGCTGTCGGTGGCCGTGTACAACCATTACAAGCGCATCCAGGCCGAGCACGGCGGCCGGGGTCGCCGTTCGGATTCTGACGACATCGAGGTCGGCAAATCCAACATCCTCCTCATCGGCCCCACGGGCTGCGGCAAGACGTACCTGGCCCAGACCCTCGCCCGCATGCTGAACGTCCCGTTCGCCATGGCGGACGCCACCGCGCTGACCGAGGCCGGCTACGTCGGTGAGGACGTCGAGAACATCCTGCTGAAGCTGATCCAGGCGGCGGATTTCGACATCGCCAAGGCGGAGACAGGCATCATCTACATCGACGAGATCGACAAGGTGGCCCGCAAGTCGGAGAACCCCTCGATCACGCGTGACGTGTCCGGCGAGGGTGTGCAGCAGGCGCTGCTCAAGATCCTGGAGGGCACCGTCGCCGCCGTCCCGCCGCAGGGTGGCCGTAAGCACCCCCACCAGGACTTCCTGCAGATCGACACCACCAAGGTGCTGTTCATCGTCGGTGGCGCGTTCGCAGGCCTGGACGAGATCATCAACCAGCGCGTCGGTCGTCGCCCCCTCGGCTTCAACAACAAGGCCGAAGCCCGCATGCCGCAGGCGGACCCCTTCTCCCAGGTGCGTCCCGAAGACCTGCACAAGTTCGGCCTCATCCCGGAGTTCATCGGCCGCCTCCCCATGCTGACCAGCGTCTCGCCGCTCGACGAGGAGGCTCTCACCCGCATCCTGGTGGAGCCCAAGAACGCCTTGGTTCGCCAGTTCCAGAAGCTGTTCGAGCTGGACGGCGTGCAACTGGATTTCGAGGACGGGGCCATTGCCGCCATCGCGGGTCTGGCGCTAGAACGCGGTACCGGTGCACGCGGGCTCCGGGCCATCCTCGAGGAGCTGCTCCTCGACGTGATGTTCAACGTGCCCTCCGACGAGGACGTGGCCCAGGTGATCGTGACGAAGGAATCGGTGCTCGGCGAGGAATCGCCCACGCTCGTCCCGCGGGCCAAGGTGGCGCGTCGTCGGGATCTCTCGGCCTGATCGGCTGCGGCGGAAGCTCTCAGGAATCCGCAGGGCCAGTAAGGTTGGGCGGGTGAGCCGAGGTTATCGACGTTTCCCGCACCTGCATCAGGACGAGGTCGTCTTCGTCGCAGACGACGACCTGTGGTTGGGGCCGCTTTCGGGCGGCCGCGCCGCACGCATCACGGTGGCGGAAGGCACCCCCCGCAGCCCACGGTTCTCCCCGGACGGGTCGAAGGTCGCCTACGCGGCCACGACCCACGGCCGGTGGGACGCCTACGTCGTCGACCTCGACGGCGGCACCCGCAGGCTCACCTGGCTGGGGACGCGCAGGCTGGTCATCTCAGGGTGGCTGGATGGCCAGCACGTCCTCCTCAGCTCGGACCACGAGGGGCTCCACCGGGTCGACACCTACATGTATTCGCTCTCGCTCGACGGTGAGCTGACCCGGTTGCCCTGGGGCGGCGCCACCTCGGCGACCGTGCACAGCAGCGGCAGGGTGGCCGTCGCGTCCATCAACCACCGCGATCCCTCGGGCTGGAAGCGCTACCGCGGCGGCATGGCCGCGCGCCTCCACATAGGCGACGGCCAGGGCGACTGGATCCGGGTCCTGCCGGAGATCGAGGCAGGCCTGCACCACCCCACCTGGGTGGGCGACCGCCTCGTCTTCACCTCGGATCTGGGAGAAGCGCCGGACGTGCAGGCGCAGGTGTGGTCGGTGGATCTGAACGGCACGGATCTGCGCAACCACACCACCCACACCGCAGAGGACGGCTACGTCCGCGACGCCACCAGCGACGGCCAGGGCGTCGTCTACCACTCGCGCGGCCAACTGTTCCACCTCGTCAGCCTGAAGGCTGAGCCCCAACTCATCGAACTGACCACCGGCATCGGGGCGCCGTCGCCGGTGCAGGTGCATCCCACGGACAGGCTCGAGGCGATCGTGCCGGACAACGGCGGCGACGGGTCGCTGCTGGAGTGGCGGGGTGCAGCCTACTACCTCACGCACCGCGGTGGCCCTGCCCGGGCCCTCGCGGACAACGCCGGCGTTCGGGTCAGGGAGCCGCGCTTCCTCGACCACAAGGGCGGCAAGGCGGTGTGGGTGACCGACGCGGAGGGCGAGGACGCCCTCGAGATCCGCCTGCTGGAGGGCGGCGACAAGGCCCGCCGCATCGGAGCGGGCCGCCTCGGCCGCGTCATGACGCTGGAGCCCAACAAGCAGGGCACCCGGATCGCCGTCGGCAGCCACGACGGCACGGTCTACCTCGTCGACGTGGCGCGCGGCAACGTCAAGGACATCGGCCGGTCCACCGTCGGCGAGGCATCCGGCTTCGCCTGGTCTCCGGACGGCCGCTACCTCGTGTGGCGCAACGCCATCGCGCAGGAGGGGATGCTCGGGCAGCTCGTCGGCTACGACGTCACCGAGAAGCGAGCGTTCACGCTGACCAGGGGCCAGTTCAACGACTTCTCGCCGGTCTTCACCGCCGACGGCAAGTACCTCGTGTTCCTGTCGAGCCGCACCATCGACCCCACCTACGACGAGTTGACGTTCGACCTCTCCTTCACCAACACCGTGCGTCCGTGGCTGGTGCCACTGAGCGCGGCAGAGCCCGCCCCGTTCGGCCCGTCGCCGGACGGCTGGGTCATCAGCGAAGCCGATGAGGACGACGAGAAGGACGACGACTCAGGGAAGCCGGCCAAGGAAGGCAAGAAGGGCAAGGACGGCAAGGAGCCCGAGCAGGTCTCGGTCGCCTTCGACGTCGGGGGAGTGGAGGACCGGATGGTCCCGTTCCCCGTGCCGTCGGGCCGCTACGTGCACCTCCAGGCGACCAAGCACGGGTTCGTGTGGCAGTCGCTGCGTTCCGCCGGCGAGCTCGGCGCGCTGCGCGCCGGGGTCGAGGGCGAGGTCAAGGATGTCGTGGAGCACTTCTCCCTGAAGACCCGCAAGGTCACCACGGTGGTCGAGGGGTGCGACGGGGCCGGCGTCAGCGGCGATGGCGAGCGTCTGGTCGTCCGCAACGGCGACGAGGTCTGGGTGCAGAGCGCCGAGCAGGCCCCCGGTGACGACGAGGACGCCCGGGTCGCCGTCGACCTGGGCCGGCTGCGGCGCGAGATCGATCCCCGCGCCGAGTGGCGGCAGATGTTCGAGGAGAACTCCCGCTTGATGCGCGACCACTTCTGGCGGCCGGATTTCGACGGCACGGACTGGGCTGCCGCGGTGGCGCGCTACCGGCCGCTGCTCGACGTCGTGGCCACGCACGACGACCTCCTCGACGTGCTGTGGGAGACCGTCGGCGAGCTCAACACCTCGCACGCCTATGTGTCGCTTCCTGACGACGACGGTCCCTCTGTCGGCTACCTGGGCGCCACCTTCACCCGCAACGCCAAGGGCGAAGTGGTCATCGCCGACATCCTGCCCGGCGAAACGTCGGACCCCACGGCGCGGTCGCCGCTGAGGGCGGCCGGCGTCGCCGCTGAGCCCGGCGACGTCATCGTCGCCGTCGACGGCAGGCCCACCGCCGACGCGCCGCACATCGGAGCGCTGCTCCAGGGCGCGGCGGAGAAGGTCGTCGAGTTGACCCTGGCCAGGGGGCGCCAGAAGCGTCGGGTCGCCGTCGTGCCCACGAGCAACGAGTCGCCGCTGCGCTACCACCAGTGGGTGACCAGCCGCGTGGAGTACGTGCGGGAACGCTCCGGCGGACGCATCGGCTACGTGCACGTACCGGACATGGTGGCCCGCGGCTGGGCGGAGTTCCACCGGCTCATCGACGCCGCGATGGCGTGTGACGGGGTGGTGGTGGACGTGCGCTTCAACGGCGGCGGCCACACCTCAGAGCTGGTCATCGAGCGGCTGACGCGCCGGGCCATCGGCTGGGTGGGCGCCCGTCACCACGACGGGGCGAGCACCTACCCCAGCCAGGCCGCGCGCGGTCCCGTGGTGTTCCTCACGAACCCGTTCGCCGGCTCGGACGGCGACATCGTGACCGCCGCCGCACAGAACCTGGGCCTCGGCCCGGTGGTGGGCGAACGCAGTTGGGGCGGCGTGGTCGGCATCGACGGCCGGTTCACCCTGGTGGACGGCACCGAGGTGACACAGCCGCGCTACTGGATCGCCTTCGACCAGCACGGCTTCGGGCTGGAGAACCACGGCGTCGACCCGGACATCGTGGTGGAGGTGGGACCGGCTGATTGGGAATCCGACGGCGACAAGCAGCTCGACGCGGCGGTGGATGAGGCGTTGCTGCGCCTGAACGGCACTCCGGCAGCGGTGGCGCCGAGCTTCCCGCCGCCGCGCTTCTGAGCGGGTGAGAGGAAGGCCTCGGAGTCGTGGGACTCCGAGGCCTTCGTCGTTTCAGGGAACTATCACCCGGCGACGGGCGCCAGCTCGATGTCGGCGACGATGTGCTGGCCGTCCTCGACCCACTCCACGTCGCCCACCAGACGGCCCACGGCGCGCAGGTCCGGCTCGATGGTCTTCAACCGCTCGACGGAGCCGGCCGGCCCGCGGAAGACGGCCTTCGCCACCTCTGCCCGCATGGAGACCTTCGCGTTGGACTTCGCGCCGCGGATGGCGATGAGCGCTTCCGCGAGATCTGCCAGCAGCGCGGCGTCGCCGTCGATCGACAACTCCTCCGCGGTGGGCCAGGCGGAGCGGTGCACGGACGAGTCGTTGGTCCAGCGCCACACCTCTTCCGCCACGAACGGCAGGAAGGGTGCGAACAGGCGCACCTGCACGCTCAGCGCGATGGCCAGCGCGGCCTGCGCCGACTTCTTGCCCTCGTCGCTGCCGGTGTAGGCGCGTTCCTTGACCAGTTCCAGGTAGTCGTCGCAGAAAGACCAGAAGAACGTCTCCGTGGCCTCGAGCGCGCCGCTGTAGTCGAAGTCTTCGAACTCCTCAGTGGCCTTCTCCACGACGACGGCCAAGCCGCGCAGCAGCGCCTTGTCCACGGGGTTCGTCACGGCGTCCAGCGTGGCGGGCGCGTCCTGCATCGAGAGCACGAACTTGCCGGCGTTGAGGATCTTCATCGCGAGGCGACGGCCCACCTTCATCTGGGTCTCGTCGAACGGTGAATCCTGGCCGGGACGGGCCATGGCGGCGCGCCAGCGCACGGCGTCCGAGCCGTACTTGACGAGGATGTCGGTGGGCACCACCACGTTCCCCTTCGACTTCGACATCTTCTTGCGGTCCGGGTCCACGACGAAGCCCGAGATGGTGGCGCGCTTCCAGGGGAGCGTGCCGTTCTCGAAGTGCGCGCGCACCACGCGGCTGAACAGCCAGGTGCGGATGATGTCGTGGGCCTGGGGGGCCATGTCCATGGGGAACGTGAGATTGAACAGCTCCTCATCGCGCTCCCAGCCGGTGGCCAGGTGCGGGGTGAGCGACGACGTCGCCCAGGTGTCCATCACGTCGGGGTCCGCCATGAAGCCGCCGGGCTGGTTGCGCTGCTCCTCGGAGAAGCCCTCCGGGGTGTCGGTCATGGGGTCGATGGGCAGCGAGGCCTCGTCCGCCACGAGGGGGCTCTCGTACCGCGGCTCACCGTCGGCGTCCAGCTCGTACCAGACGGGGAACGGCACGCCGAAGAAGCGCTGGCGCGAGATGAGCCAGTCGCCGTTGAGGCCCGAGACCCAGTTGTCGTAGCGGTGCAACATGTGCTCGGGGGTCCACTCGAGGGCCCGGCCGCGCTCCAGGAGGGTGGCCTTGAGTTCCTCGTCGCGGCCGCCGTTGGTGATGTACCACTGGCGGGTGGCCACGATCTCGAGGGGCTTGTCGCCCTTCTCGTAGAAGTTGGCCATGCGCGTGGTGGGTTTGGGGTCCTCCAGCATGTCGCCCTGCTCGCGCAGCTGGGCGACGGTGGCCTCGCGGGCGGAGAAGGCGGTCTTGCCCGCCAGCCCTTCATAGGCCTCCGTGTTGACGATCCACTCCGGCGTCTCGGCCTGGAAACGGCCGTCGCGGCCGATGACGGTGCGGGTGGGCAGGTTCAGCTCACGCCACCACAGCACGTCGGTGAGGTCGCCGAAGGTACAGCACATGGCGATGCCGGCACCCTTGTCGGGCTCAGCCGCGGCGTGGGCCAGCACGGGGATCTCGACGCCGAAGATGGGCGAGGTCACGGTCGTGCCGAAGAGGTCCTGGTAGCGCTCGTCGTCCGGGTGGGCGATGAGGGCGCAGACCGACACGATGAGTTCGGGCCTCGTCGTCTCGATCCACACCGGCTCGCCGTCCGGCTTGTGGAAGGCGACCCGGTGGTAGTGGCCGGGGTAGTCGCGGGCCTCGAGCTCGGCCTGCGCGACGGCCGTCTGGAACGTCACGTCCCAGAGGGTCGGTGCATGGTCGAGGTAGGCCTCGCCTCGGGCGTGGTTGCGCAGGAACGCGCGCTGCGCGACGGACTGGGCCTCGGGCGAGATGGTGGTGTAGAGCGTGTTCCAGTCCACCGACAGGCCGAGCTGCTTCCACAGGTCCTCGAAGACCTGCTCGTCCACCTGCGTCAGTTCCTGGCACAGCTCGATGAAGTTGCGGCGGCTGATCGGGATCTGCCGCTTCGGGTCCGGCTTGGCGGGCGGCTGGAAGCCGGCGTCGTAGGGCAGCGACGGGTCGCAGCGCACGCCGTAGAAGTTCTGCACCCGGCGCTCGGTGGGCAGGCCGTTGTCGTCCCAGCCCATGGGGTAGAAGACTTCCTTGCCGCGCATCCGCTGGTAGCGCGCGATGGTGTCGGTGTGGGTGTAGCTGAAGACGTGCCCCACGTGCAGCGAGCCGGACACGGTGGGCGGGGGAGTGTCGATGCTGAACACCTCGTCGCGCGACGACGGCCGACGGAAGGCGTAGGTGCCCTCCGTCTGCCATACCTCGCCCCACTTGGCCTCCAGTCCTTCGAGGACGGGCTTGTCGGGCAGGGCACCCTTGGGCGCGGTGGTGTCAGTCATGCGGTTGATCTTAGCGAGATTCGCCACTGGTGCCGATCCGGGGAACGGGCCTCAAACGGCAGCAGCCCGGACGGTGGACGTCCGGGCTGCTGGTGTGTGCGGGGAGGCGATCAGCGCTGGTAGGGCTCAGGCTTGACGTCGATCTCCTTGCCGCCCTCTTCCCAGGCGGCGGTCACGGCGCGGAGGAAGCCCTCTGTGGTGGGCTCGATGGAGCCGAGATCGAGGCGCTGGCCGGAGACGACGTAGGCCGGGGTCGCGTCGACGGCGTCGTCGAGGAACTTCTGGTCCGCGTTGTCGACCCACTCCTGGAACGAGCGGGAGTTGTACAGCTCGACGTAGCGGGTCAGGTCTTCACCGGTGATGCCCGCGGCCTGGGGGATGTCGTTGCGGAGCACCTGGTCCGTGTAGCCGGTGTCCTGGAAGTCGAACGCGACACGGTGGAAGTCCTCGAACGCACCCACCTCAGCTGCAGCGGCGGCCGCCACGGCGGTGCGGGACGAGGGGCCGTCCTCGCGGGCCTGATCCAGGAAGTGGGCGGTGCGGATCTCGGTGGTGATGGAGCCGTCGGCAACCAGCTGATCCACGATCGGGCCGAGGGTTGCGTGGAAACTGGCACACGCCGGGCACTGGTAGTCCTCCCACAGCACGAGGTGCGGCTTGTCCGCGCTGGGGGCATTACCTTCGAGCGGGATGCCGTAGCCCTCGGTGGCGGCGGGCGGCGTCAGCTGTTCTTCTGCCACCGAGGTGCGGTTGCCGATGGCCTGCACGATGACGATGGCGAGCACCACGACGACCACCAGGGCCGCCAGGCCGAAACCGAACCCCATGATGCGCTTGTTGCGCTTGTTGCGTTCGTCCATCTCCTGAGCCTGCCGCAGCGCGGCGCGCTTGCTGAGGTTCGAGTTGTTGGCCATGTCGGTGCTCCTTCAGAAATCCAGTGCGGGGCTGCGGGCACCGTGGAGTGCTGCGCGTTCGGAAGTAATGATAACCAGCGCGCCCAAGGTGGTTGAATCAGCTACTACACACTGCGGAATCCTACTGCGCGGTGCCCGGCCGAGTAGGCTGGCCCCACCATGACTGAAACCTCACACGCCGCGTTGACGGCGGCCCTGACCAGCCGTTGGCCCGAGCACCGGGTGGCGCCCAGCCTGACCAGGGTCGCCGCACTGATGGACCTCCTCGGTGAACCGCAGCGGGCCTATCCCGTCATCCAGGTGGCCGGCACCAACGGCAAGGGCAGCACCGCCATCATGATCGAGACGCTGCTGCGTTCCGCAGGCCTGCGCACCGGGCGGTTCTCCAGCCCGCACCTGTCGGACGTGCGCGAGCGCATCGTGATCGACGGCGAACCCATCAGCGAGGAACGCTTCGCTGAGGTGTGGGCGGACATCGAGCCCTACGTCGGCATGGTCGACGAGCAGCAGCTCGACGGCGTGGCCATGACGTTCTTCGAGGTCATCACCGGCATGGCGTACGCGGCGTTCGCCGACGCCCCCGTCGATGTCGCGGTCATGGAGGTGGGGCTGGGCGGGCGTTGGGACGCCACGTCGGTGGCCGACGCGTCGGTCGCCGTGGTCACGCCCATCGGGATGGACCACACCCACATTCTGGGCAACACGCTGACCGAGATCGCGGGCGAGAAGGCCGGCATCATCAAGCCGGGGGGCACCGCAGTCTTCGCCGGCCAGGCTCCCGAGGCCGCCAAGGTGCTGCTGGCCGCCGCCGTCGAGGCCGGCGCGTCGATGAAGGCCGAGGGCCCGGATTTCGGCCTGCTGGAGCGCGGCCTCGCCGTGGGTGGCCAGTTGCTGCGCATCGAGAGCGTCGGCGGCCCCGTGGCTGACGTCTTCCTGCCCCTCTACGGGGAGCACATGGCCCGCAACGCGGTGCTCGCCGTGGCGGCGGTCGAGGCGTTCCTGGGCGGCAAGCCGCTCAATCCGGAGATCATCGTCGAGGGGCTGGGCGCCGTCGAGGCCCCGGCGCGCCTGGAACTGGTGCGCACCTCGCCGCCGATCGTGATCGACACCGCCCACAACACGCAGGCCGCTCGCGCCACCATCGACGCCGTGGAGGAGAGCTTCGACTTCGCTCCCACCATCGGTGTCGTGGCCATGATGCAGGACAAGGACGCCGCGGAGGTGCTCGAGATCTTCGCGGAGAAGATGGACCAGGTGGTCATCACCCAGGTCTCCTCGACCTCCCGGGCTCGGCCCGTCGACGACCTCGCCGCCATCGCCGAAACGGTGTGGGAGACCAGCAAGGTGCACCGCGCCGCCAGCATGCGTGAGGCGCTGGACCTGGCCGTCATGTTGGCAGACACCGCCAGCGTCCAGGCCGGTGTGCTCGTCGCCGGGTCCGTCATCGCCGCGGGCGAGGCGCGCGACCTGTTGAAGAAGAAGGACGCCAAGTGACGCTCGCGCCCGACAACCCCATGCGTAGCGCGGCCATGTCGGTGCTGCTCTTCGAGGTGATCATCATCTGGTTGGCCTACATCGGCATGATCCAGGTCTCCGGCATCGATCTCGCGGTAGCGGCCGTCTGGAGCGCCGTGGCCACCCTCCTGTGCATCGGCGGCCTCGCCGGTCTGCGGAAGCGCTGGGGCTATCTCGTGGGTTGGGCCGCCCAGGCCGTCCTCATCGGATTGGGCGTTCTCACCCCGTGGATGTACGCCATGGGTATCATCTTCGCTTTGATCTGGGCGACGTGTGTGATCCTCGGCAAGAGGATTGAGGCCCACCGGCATGGAGGTAACCCACAGTGAGCGAAAAGACGCTCGTCATCATCAAGCCCGACGTGGTGGAGGCCGGTAACGCAGGAAAGGTACTGGCCCGCTACGAGGAGGCCGGACTCTCCATCGTCGCCATGGAACTGCGCACCATCGACGGTGCGTTCGCGGACCGGCACTACGAGGAGCACCTGGCGCGGGACTTCTACCCGAAGCTGCGCACCTTCATGACCAGCGGCCCCATGATCCCCCTCGTCCTGTGCGGGCCGGACTGTATCTCCCAGGTGCGTGAGCTCAACGGGGCCACGGATCCTGCCAAGGCCGAGCCGGGCACCATCCGGGCGGATTTCGGCGACAGCGGCCCGCGCAACGCGGTGCACGCCTCTGATTCGGTTCAGTCCGCGGCGCGTGAGATCGCGCTCTGGTTCCCGGCCCTCTGACCCCGGAACCCCACGAGGTTAGGGTGGGGCTGTGAGCCAGCTTCCCCCGCCCGAACGACAGCCCTCCCCCCAGTGGGGGCCACCCCAGCAATGGGCGCCGCCGCTGCCTGAGCAGCGACGCGACGTGCCGTTCCCTGCGCCGCCCTGGACCCCGGCCCCCCCGTCGATGCCGACGACGCCGGTCGGGTACCACCAGTTCTGGCGCGCGCCGGGGATAGCCCCGTGGCGCCCCATCGTCGTGGTGCTCATCCTGGCGGTGGCGTTCTTCGGCTTCGCGGTGCTCGCCACGCTGGCCGCCGTGGGCGTCGAGGTGGCCACGGGGGTGGTGGACCCCGACGACCTCATGGGCATGCTCGAGGAGGGCCGTGTCACGCCGGGTCTGGTGCTGGCCAACAGCATCGCCATCGGTCTGTTGCTTCCGTTCTCGCTGCTGACCGGCCACCTCGTGAAGCAACGCCCCGGCTTCCTGCACTCGGTGGTCGGACGGGTGCGCTGGGGTTGGTTCTGGATCTGCGTGGCCGCATCGCTGGTGGTGCTCGGGCTGAACATGGGCATCGAACTCTCGCTGACGGGTACCGCGGACCTGGAGCTGCAGATCCGGCCCTACACCTGGTGGCTGCTGATCGGGCTGCTGCTGGTGACGCCGTTCCAGGCAGCGGCAGAGGAGTACCTGCTGCGGGGCGTGGTCTTCCGCACCGTGGGCTCCTGGTTCCGGCCCCCCGTCGTGGCCTTCATTGTCGGTACCGTCCTGAACGCGGCGCTGTTCATGGTGATGCACGGCGCGGCAGACCCGTGGCTCAACGTCTTCTACTTCAGCCTGGGTGCCCTGTTGAGCTGGCTGACGTGGCGCACCGGTGGCCTGGAGGCGGCGGCCGCGGTCCACATCGTCAACAACATGATCGGCTTCTCCATCGTGCCCTTCCAGGACGTCAGCGGCCTGTTCGACCGCTCCGTCGGCGCCGGCGGCCCCGTGATCCTGTGGCAGCTGACCGCCTCGGTGATCCTCGTGGTGCTGCTGGACGTGTTGGCGCGGCGACGGCGACTGGCGACGCTCGGCCGGGGCTAGGCCAAAGCGCACCCCGCAGATATCCTTGAGCACGCTATGACTACGATGCCCACTCTGCCCACGCACTCGGTGTTCGACCGCCTCGAGCCGCTGCTGGCGAGCGTCAGCAAGCCCATCCAGTACGTGGGCGGTGAACACAACTCCGTCGTGAAGGACTGGGACAGCGTCAGCGTGCGCTGGTGCCTCTCCTACCCGGACGCCTACGAGGTGGGCCAGCCCAACCAGGGCGTGGCCATCCTCTACGAGATCCTCAACGAACGCGACTGGATCCTCGCGGAACGCACCTACTCCGTCTGGCCGGACATGGAGAAGGTGCTGCGCGACAACCACATCCCGCAGTTCACGCTCGACGCCCACCGCCCCGTCGGCATGTTCGACCTGCTGGGCGTCTCGTTCTCCACGGAGCTGGGTTACACGAACCTGCTCAACCTCATCGACCTGTCCGGCCTCACGCTGCACGCCGACCAGCGCGGTGAGTACGAGCCGCTCGTCGTGGCCGGCGGGCACGCGGCATTCAACCCGGAACCGATCGCGGACTTCATCGACGTCGCGGTGCTCGGCGACGGCGAGGAGGCCTCGCTGCACATCTCCGACATCGTGCGGGAGTGGAAGGCCGAGGGCCGCGAAGGCGGCCGCGACGGGCTGCTGCTGCGCCTGGCCATGACCGGCGCGTTCTACGTGCCCAAGTTCTACGACGTCGACTACCTCGACGACGGGCGCATCCAACGCGTCGCCCCGAACCGGCCCGAGGTGCCGTTCCAGGTGCGCAAGCACACGCTCATGGATCTCGACGCGTGGCCCTATCCCAAGAAGCCCATCGTCCCCATGGCGGAGACAGTTCACGAGCGCTACTCCGTGGAGATCTTCCGCGGCTGCACCAGGGGCTGCCGCTTCTGCCAGGCCGGCATGATCACGCGCCCCGTCCGCGAACGCAGCATCGAGACCATCGGCGCCATGGTGGAGGGCGGCCTCAAGGCCACCGGTCTGGAGGAGATCGGGCTGCTGTCGCTGTCGTCGGCGGACCACTCGGAGATCGCTGAAGTCACCCGCCAGTTGGCGGACCGGTACGAGGGCAGCAACGTCTCGCTCTCGCTCCCGTCCACCCGCGTGGACGCGTTCAACATCGACCTCGCCAACGAACTCTCGCGCAACGGTCGGCGCTCCGGCCTCACGTTCGCGCCCGAGGGCGGCTCGGAGCGCATGCGCAAGGTCATCAACAAGATGGTCAGCGAGGAGGACCTGATCAACACGGTCGCCGCCGCCTTCTCTTCCGGCTGGCGCCAGGTCAAGCTCTATTTCATGTGCGGGCTGCCCACGGAGACCGACGAGGACGTGCTGGCCATCGCAGACCTCGCGCGCCGCGTCATCGAGACCGGCCGCCAGGCGTCCGGTACCAAGGACATCCGCTGCACCGTCTCGATCGGCGGCTTCGTTCCGAAGGCACACACGCCCTTCCAGTGGGCCGGTCAGGCGAGCTCCGAGACCATCAACAGCCGGCTGATGCTCCTGAAGGAGACCATCAAGCAGGACCGCAACTACGGCCGCGCGATCGGTCTTCGCTACCACGAGGGCGAGCCGGGTGTGGTCGAGGGGCTGCTGTCGCGCGGCGACCGCCGCATCGGACGCGTCATCGAGCGCGTCTGGCGCGAGGGCGGCAAGTTCGACGGCTGGAGCGAGCATTTCTCCTACGAGCGCTGGGTCTCCTCGGCCAGCGAGGAGCTGGCGAAGTTCGGCATCGACCTGGAGTGGTACACCCAGCGGGAACGAAGCTACGAAGAGGTTCTCCCGTGGGACCACCTGGACGCCGGCTTGGACCGTGACTGGCTCTGGGAGGACTGGCAGGACGCGCTGGACGGCCGCGAGGTCGAGGACTGCCGCTGGACCCCGTGCTTCGACTGCGGCGTGTGCCCGCAGCTGGACACCGAGATCCAGATCGGCCCCACCGGCAAGGTGCTGCTGCCGCTCACCGTCGCCAAGCCCAACCTGGCCTGACCCCCGCCGGCCCGCCCCGGGTCGTCGGGTGGTTCAGCCCACGTGCAGGAACGCCTCTACGAGCTCGTAGAAGGCTTCGGGGCGGTCGCGGCGGATGCAGTGCCCGGCGCCCGGTACCTCCACCACCCGCACCAGGTCGTTGTGGATCTTCGCGGGATCAGGGGCCATCTCGCCGTTGACGGGCACCAGGATCAGCGTCGGCACGCTCAGCCCGGTGAACATCTCCTCCCAGGCGGTGGCGCCCAGGTAGAGACCCCGTCGGAGGTATTCACGGTCGACACGGGCCTTCGATTCCGCCCACGGCTTCAGCTCGGTGTCCGTCCACGGCGTCTCCTGCAGCATGCGGGTGACCTCGCCGTCGGGGTCGTCCGTCACCGTCTCCACGAAGGCGAGCTGCTGGCGCGCGAACTCCCGCTCCGCCGCATCCCAGTGCGGGGCGGGCTTGGCCGGGTCCTCCAGCACGAGGGCGCGCACGAGCTCCGGATACGCCTGCGCGACGCGGGCGGCGACCAACCCGCCGAGCGAATGCCCCACGACCAATGCCGGCCGGCCCAGCCCGCGCAGCACGTCTGCCACGTCGTCGCGCAGCACTTCGGGGACGCGGCCCAACTCCTCGTCGGTGAAGCGGGGGGAGCGGCCGTGCCCGCGCTGGTCGACGGCGAGGATCCGGAAGTCTGATTCCCAGCGGGCGACGGCATCCGGCCAGCAGGTGCCGTCGTCGGTCAGGCCGTGGACGAGGACGAGCGGTGGGGCTGTGGGGTCGCCGTGTTCGTGGACGTTGAGCTGCGCCATGACAGGAACCTACCCCCTTCCGGTCAGGGCTGGGAGGTCCACAGCGTGTAGGCTGGCGGTCCGTGGCTCAGAGCATTCGTAAACCCGGATTCGACCGTCAGAAGTACCTCGATCTCCAGTCGGAGCACATCGACCAGCGACGCAAGCGCTTCGGCGGGAAGCTCTACCTCGAGTTCGGCGGCAAGCTCTTCGACGACCACCACGCGGCGCGGGTCCTGCCCGGCTTCACCCCGGACAACAAGATCGAGATGCTCAACACCATCGCCGACGAGGTCGAGATCGTCATGGTCATCTCCTCCCACGACCTCATCCGCAACAAGGTGCGCGCCGACATCGGCATCACCTACGAGGCCGACGTGCTGCGGCTCATCGACGAGTTCCGCACCTACGGGCTCTACGTCGGCTCCGTGGTCATCACGCAGATGGCCGACGACCACCGCCAGGCCCGCAACTTCAAGCGCAAGCTGGAGCGGCTGGGTCTCAAGGTGTACCGCCACTACCCGATCAAGGGCTATCCCAACGACATCCCGCTGATCGTGAGCGAGAACGGCTACGGCCGCAACGAGTACATCGAGACCACCCGCGACGTCGTCGTGGTCACCGCCCCGGGCCCGGGCAGCGGCAAGATGGCCACCTGTCTCTCCCAGCTCTACCACGACCACAAGCGCGGTATCGCCTCCGGCTACGCCAAGTACGAGACCTTCCCCATCTGGAACCTGCCGCTGGACCACCCGGTCAACATGGCCTACGAGGCGGCCACGGCAGACCTTGACGACGTCAACATGATCGACCCCTTCCACCTCGCCGCGTACGGCGAGCAGGTCGTCAACTACAACCGCGACGTCGAGTCCTTCCCTGTACTGAAGCTCCTCTTCGAGCAGTTGACGGGGGAGAGCCCCTACCAGTCACCCACGGACATGGGCGTCAACATGGCGGGCGTCTGCATCTCCGACGACGAGGTGTGCCGCGAGGCCTCGAAGCAGGAGGTGCTGCGGCGCTACTTCAAGGCGCTCGTGGCCGAACGCCGCGACGAGTCCGAACCCCACCAGTCGGACCGCATCGCCCTGATCATGTCCACCCTCGGCATCACGCGCGACGACCGCCCCGTCGTCGGGCCGGCGCTCGAACTGGAGAAGCGCACCAAGGGCCCGGCCGCCGCCATCCAGCTTCCCGATGGCACCGTCGTCACGGGCAAGACCTCGGCGCTGCTCGGGGCCAGTTCCGCCATGCTGCTCAATGCGCTGAAGATGCTCGCCGGCCTCCCCGATGAGGTGCGCCTCCTCGACCCGGAGACCATCGAGCCCATCCAGACCCTCAAGACCCGTCACCTGGGCAGCGCCAACCCGCGCCTCCACACCGACGAGGTGCTCATCGCGTTGTCCGTCGGCGCCCGCTTCGACGAGAACGCCCGCCGGGCGCTGGCCGAACTGCAGCAGCTGCGCGGCTGCGACGTGCACGCCTCCGTCATCCTCGGCCCGGTGGACGAGTCCATCTTCCGCAACCTCGGGGTGCATGTCACCTGCGAGCCGGTCTACCAGAGCAAGAAGCTGTACAAGAAGGGCTGACGGCTGGGACGCGCTCAGGGCGTGCCCGGCGCCCAGCCCTCCTCGGTCCGGAGTAGGTGGCCGGACTGCTCCATCGCCTCCAGCCAGCCCGGCATGGGGTACTCGCCCCAGATGGAATGGAACAGGTTCGCGTTGCGGGCGATCGCAGCCGCGTGCTCGACGGGTGGGCTGCTCGACGGGTGCCACTGGTGGAACGCCCCGGCCCCGCGGATCCACCACAGGTGGCCTCCGGCCACGGCCAGCCGGCGGCCGAAGTCGGTGTCCTCGCCGCCGTAGCCCACGTAGCGTTCGTCGAAACCGCCGATGCGGTGCCAGTCGGTGATGCTGGTGGCGATGTTGAGCGACCACAACAGGTTCACATCGGCCGCCAGCAGGTCGTCGGTCTCCGGCACCGTCCGGGCGGGATGGTCGCGCCCGACCTCCGCGAGCCGTTCCGGGGTGTAGTCGTCCCCCCTGAGTCCCTCCGGGAGATACCTCACCCGTCCGGTCACCACTGAGGGGCCGGGCTGCGTGGCGGCGTCACGCAGACGGGAGGTGTAGTCGGCCACGAATCCCGGTTCCGGAAGGCAGTCCACATCCAGCAGCGCCACCATCGTCGCCCCCGCCTCCCCGGCTGCGGCCACCCCGCGGTTGCGGGCACCGGCCAGGGGTAGTTCGCCGTCGGCCGGCAGCTCGACGAGCACCGTCCGCTCCCTGCCGCCGATCAGGCCTGCGATGGCGGGGTCGCCCATCGCCACCACGACGTGGACGAGGGGCCGGGGATCGAGCGCCTCGATCCAGCGCAGCTGACGGCCGAGGTGGTCGTGGCGTCCGTGCGCGATGGTGACGATGGCGAGCTCCATCACGGGACCCCGTCCGCGAGCGCGGCTATCGCGGCGGCGGCCCGGGCGGCCCCGTCGCGGGTGGTCCAGCGGTGCCAACCGCAGGACTCTGCGGCCTCGTCGAGGAGACCCGGCCACTCACGGGCACCCGGCCACTGCGGCAGTGCGACGCAGCACCGCAGGCTCCCCAACGCCTCGACGGTGCCCAGCTGCTCGTCGAACGGCCTGGGCTGGGCGACCACCACCGCGGGGCGACCGGCCGCGGCCACCTCCGCCACGGCGTTCTGCCCGGCATGCGTGACGACGACGTCTGCCCACTCGAGGTCCGCCCAGACGTCTGGGGAGCCCGCCCGTCCGGGGCTGCGGACCTTCCACTCCCAGCCGGGGGTGGCCGCCTCTGCGGCGCGGAGGTCGTCGTCGGTAACGCCGGTGCCGCCGGCGCCCCACACCACCAGCACGCGGCGTCGGCTGCGGGTCAGGGGCGGCGGCACGCGGTCGTCGAAGCGGGAGATGGCGCCGACATACCGGGTCTTCCGGCGCCACCGGAGGGGCCATGTGGGTTCCGGCGCGCTCTCGGGCCAGGGTGCGATCAGCAGGGAGGCCGAATCGTAGGCGGCCTCATGCGGGCGGTCCCTGCGGTCGCCTCGCATGCCCATGACCACGGTGCGTACCCCCATGAGACGGGACAGGAGCGCCACCTCCGCCGAGACGTCCACGACCATCACGGACACGTCGCCGCGGAGCCGCTCGGCGATCAGCGCCAGCCGCTCGCGGTGCCCGGCGTGGTCGAGCGGAGCCCAGTGGAACACGCCGCCGGCCGTCGGGTCCGCAGGTTCGTCCGCGATGTCCCGGGGGAGCTGGACCCACGCTCCGGGCCAGCCGTCGGGGGTGGGCATGGATCCGAAGCCCAGTACCTCGCGCCCGAGTTGGCGTGCGATCTGGGTGCCTCGCGTGGCGTGTCCCAACCCCTGGTGGTGCACGTACCAGCCGATCATGTGAGCTCCTCGTACAGGGCGACGTAGTGGTCGACCATGGCGTCGAGGCCGCAGGCCACCTCTGCATGGCGGCGCACCTCCGCGCGGTCCATTCCGATTACCCGGGCCAGGGCGACGGCCGCCTCCTCCGGGCTCGCGGACGGGTCGACGCACTCCCCACCCGGCGGGCGCACGATCTCCGGCAACCCGCCGCGGGCCAGTGCCAGCACCGGCGTGCCGCACGCCATGGCCTCGGCTGCCACCAACCCGTAGGGCTCGTCCCATTCGGGGGTGACCAGGCACGCGGCCGACGATCCGACGAGCGTGGGCAGCGCGTAGGGCCCGAGGTGGCCCTCGTAGCTGACGTCGTCGCCCAGGAGCGGCTGGAGCGCGGAGCGGAAGTACGCCACGTCGACGATGGGGCCGGCGATCCGCAGCCGACGCCCCAGGTGGCGCGCGATCAGGACGGCGCGGTGGGGAGCCTTCTCCGGGGCGATCCGCCCGGTCCATACGAGATCGTCGCCGCCGGGGCCCGGCAGCCAGACGGAGAGGTCGATGCCGTTGTGGATGACCTGGGCGGCGGTGAACCCGGCCCATCGCTCGGACACCCAGTGCGACACCGCCACAGTCCTGGCCCGTGGCGTGAGGCGCAGGGCCGGTTCTAGCCAGGGATGCGGTGGGGTGTGCAGTGTCGTGATGAGAGGCTGGGGGATCGAATCGGACAACACGATCGGCAGGTAGTGCAGCGAGTTGTTGTGCACGACGTCGATGTCGGGGCGACCCGCGAGCGTGCGCAGCGCGTGGGCGTAGGCGATGGTGGCGGTGACCTGCGACTCCGGTGGCATCGCGATGTCGCCGCGCGCGTCGTCGCTGAGGGCGAACCGGGCGACGGGGAGTTCCTCGCAGTCCAGCGTCAGGTCGCTGCCCGGTCCCGCGAACAGCACGACCTCGAGGCCACGGTCCCGAAGCCCCTTCGCCAGGTGCCAGGTGAACGATTCCAGGCCGCCTGCGAACGGGGCCGAGATGGGGAACCGGTCGTTGGCGAGGATCGCGACCTTCACGTTCGCACGCGGGCCATGGCCCGCCGGTAGATGTCTGCATGGCAGCCCGCGAGGAACTGTCGCTCAGCGTGGCGCTCGTCCGGATCGGCCCGCCAGGGTGCGGCATCCGGCAGCGCGTCGAGTGCCGCGGCGATGTCGGCGACGCTGGGGCCGTCGTCGCCCACGCGGTAACCGAAGATGCCGGGATGCTGGTCGTGGTAGTGGCCCAGGAGCGGCGCCATGACGTGGGTGCCGACGTCGTAGCAGGCCTCCAACCACCCGGAATGGGTGCCGAACCGGTAGGGGAGCACCGACAGGTCCAGGCTGAGGAAGTAGGCCCAGAGTTCGTCGTCGGAGTAGTAGTCGTGCACGTGGACCGTGACGCCGTCCTTCCCCATCAGCCCCTTCAGGTAGGCGGCCACCTCGGCGTCGTGGTGGTACTCGCCGGGGGTCATGACGTCGGTGTGGACGTCGATCACCAGCTCCATCCTGCGGGCAGGGACTTCCCGCTCCAGGATGGCGAGGATGGGCAGCGGGTCGATGGAGGCGCGCAGGCTCTTGAGATGGACCCCGACGCGGGGCCGGGCGTGCTGCTGCCTGGGGCGGTGCAGGGTGTCCGGGTCCACGACGTGGGGATGCGGCAGCACCGTCGCCTCGCGGTCCCACCGCCGGCGGATCTCCTGGGCCGCCCCCGCGGTGAGCGTGATCAGCTCCGCTGCGGCCGGGATCAGCACATCGAGCGCCTCGTCGTGCGCCAACCGGTCGAGGTGGTGCGGGTTGCGCAGGTCGTGGACCGTGTAGACCAGCGGCTTGTCGTTGCGGTCGAGCGCCTCGAGGACGTCGGTCAGGTCCCGTGTGGAGAGGGCGTCGAAGCCGAAGTGGATGTGGAACACATCGAAGCTCTCAGCATTCTGGTCGATCCACTGGGGCGAGAGCAGGGCCGAGGGCCACGCCTTCCCGCCCGGATCTGGGAGCCGCACGACGTCGTGGCCGTTGCAGGGGTCAGCCAGATGCCTGACGTATACGTGCCCCTCAGGAACAGATGCGACTCTGATCAAATCGATCCCCCTTCGTCCACGCCGTGCCCCTATTGGAACGCTTGCCGTACCGGGCGCGCCACCCCCTTGGGGGTTAGTGCGGACGGGGGAGCTGGTCCTCGATGATCCGGGGCTGGCAGGCGTACAGACCGGCGATGGTCATCGGGACGGCCAACCCCAACTGCAGCATGATGGGAGGGGTCCAGGAGTCGAACAACGTGTAGAGGATGCCGAAGCTGAGCGGGCCGAGGGTGGCGATGGTGTAGCCCACTGACTGGGCGAAGCCGCTGAGCGCCGCCGTGGCCGCGGGGGAATGTGCCCGGGTGCCGAACAGCGCCAGGACGAGCGGGAACGACGCAGTGCCCAGGGCCATGGCGACGGACCAAAGGACGGGCGCGGCGAGCGGCGCGTTCAGCAGCCCGAGGTAGCCGGTGATGAGGAAGGCCATCAGGCACAGGAAGAGGGCGCTGGGGTTGCGCGTGCGGGCGACGTAGGCCGGGATGAGGAAGGCCGGGACGATTCCGACGCCGGTGGCGATGCCGAGCATGTAGCCCGCCGTCGTCTGGTCCATGCCCGCCGTGCGGAAGATGGTGGGCAGCCAGCCGAACACCGAGTAGGCCTGCGCCGATTGGACGCCGAACATGATGGCGAGCGCCCAGCCCAGCCTGGTACGCGAAATGGCCGCGAGCGTGATGTCGGGCTCGCCGCCCTTCTTCGGCCGCCCGGCGGCGATCGCGAGCGGCAGCCAGCACAGCAGGGAGGCGAAGGCGATGACCACACCGGCCGCGAGGGAGGCGCGCCAGCCCCCGAAGGCATGGGCCATGGGGACGGTGGCGGTGCTGGCCAGCGTCACGCCGATGGTCAGGGTGAGGGAGTACAGGGCCGTGGCCGTCCCCACCTGGTGGGGGTAGTGTCGGCGCACCAGCGAGGGCAGCAACACGTTCGCCTGCGCCATGCCCGCCAGCGCCAAGGTGGAGAACGCCAGGAATGCGGCTGAGTCATCGACCAGCAGCCGGCCCGCCTGCCCCAAGATCAGGGCGATGAGCGCGACCAGGATCGAGCGGTGCGCCCCGATGCGGCGGGCGATCCAGGGGGCCATGGCGCCGAAGATCGCGAAGCAGAGGGTGGGAAGCGACGTGAGCAGACCGGCGGTGAAGCCGTCGAGGCCGATGTCGCGGCTGATCTCGGTCAGGACCGGTCCGACCGAGACCGCGACGGGGCGCAGATTGAACGCCAGGGCCAGCAGCGCGATCAGCGGCCACCAGCGGCGGAGCGCGCTCAAACGAGCTGCCGTTGGGCCAACGCCATGGCCATCTGCGGTGCGAGGGGGAGGCGGGGGATCAGCGTCGCCTGGAGGGCGTGGTAGATGTCCGGTTTGCCGGGCCACACCGACGTGGCGACGCGGAGCCCGCCGTCGAGCTGATGGTGCCACGAGCCGTGCTCGGGGTCGAGGAAGTGTTCCGCCACATGGTCCCACCAGCGTGAGTAGTCCGCGGCGTAGCGCTTGTCGCCGGTGCGGTGGAACAGGGCGGCCGCCGCACCGATGGCTTCGGCAGCGACCCAGTGCAGCCGGTCCGTCGTGACGGGGGTGCCGTCCCAGCCTGTGGTGTAGACGAAGCCCTCGGCCCCGTCGCGGCCCCAGCCGTCCGTGACCGCCCGGTTGTAGAGGTGCTGGGCGGCGTCGAGCCAGGTGCCGTCGGTGTTGTTCGTGGCCGCCTCGAGGTGGAGGAACAGGCGGGCCCATTCGAGCCCGTGGCCGATGGTGGCGCCGTAGGGCCGGAACCGGTCCTCGGGCTGCGCCTCGTTGTACTCCAGCTGCGGCTGCCAGGTGTCGTCGTAGTGCTCCGGCAGGCGCCAGTCGTGGACGGCGGCCTGGTGGCGGGCGAACGAGGCGATGCGCTCGGCCCGTTCCAGCCAACGCTGGTCCCAGGTGGCGTCGGCGGCGGCGAGCATGGCCTCCACGGTGTGCATGTTCGCGTTGATCCCGCGGTAGGGATCCACCGATGACCAGTCCGGCTCGGCGGCATCTGCCACCATGCCGTGCGCCTCGTCCCAGAAGCGTTCGTCGAGGACGGCCAGGGCGTTGTCGAGCAGTTCGCGACCCCCGGGCAGTCCGGCGACGGTGGCGGAGGAGCCGGCCAGCACCACGAACGCGTGGTCGTAGGCCTGCTTGCCGCCGTCCCTGGCGGAGGTGTGGAACCATCCGCCGTGCCGCTCATCATGGAGGGCGCCGGTGAGCCCGCTCATCGCGCGGATGGCGAGGGGCCGCGAACCGGGGACCCCCATCAGGTGGCCGAGCGAGTACACGTGCACCATGCGGCAGGTCACCCAGGTCTCGATGGGTCTGGTCGGGTCCGGGACGCCCCGGGCGTCCAGGTAGGCCGCGCCCTGTCCGGCGACCGGCGCGGCGGACCCGAACGCCAGGAGCCGCTCGGTTTCCTGCTGCAGCCAGGCACGATGAGTGGGGGCGGTCAGCCAGTCAGTCATGGCGCATACACTACGCCCCATGAGTACTCGCCAACCGCCTGTACAGCAGCCGCCACCGGAGCAGAAACTGCGCCTGCGTTACGCCAAGCGCGGCCCCGCGCGTTTCACGTCCCACCGCGACTTCGGGCGCGCCCTGGAGCGGGCCATCCGCAGGGCGGACCTCCCCATGGCGTACTCATCCGGTTTCAACCCGCACCCGCGCATCTCCTACGCCAGCCCGTCGCCCACCTCCGCGTCGTCGGAGGCGGAGTACGTGGAACTCGGGCTCAGCGAGGCCTGTGATCCGGCGAAGGTGGTCGGGGCGCTCAACGAGGTACTGCCCCAAGGCTTCGAGATGCTCGATGCCGCGGTGGCGGTCAAGGAGTCGCTGGGGGACCTCCTGCAAGCCTCGGACTGGGAGATCCGGCTCAACTGCGACCCAAGTGCGCTGAGCGCCGCCGTGGCGGAGCTGCTCAGCCGCGAGCACCTCACCGTCGAGCGCATGACCAAACGCGGCATGCGCGCGTTCGACGTGCGGGAGGCCATCATCTCGCTCGAGGTCGTCGACGATGGAGTGTTGCGCCTGCGCTCCCACATCGGCACTCCGCTGGTGCGGCCCGACGACGTGGTGGCCGCGCTGCGCACCATCGACGAGACGATCCCCAGCGAGATGTTGCTCAATCGGCTCAGCCAGGGGCCACTCAAAGAAGGCGACATCGGGGACCCCCTGCGTCCGCACAACTGACGACACGTACAACCGGTGCGACGGTTTCTCGTGATGTGTGGAAGAATGAGCGAAGGTCATGGCGCCGCCCGGTGCCACCCTGAGGCAGTGAGACTGCACCGCGGCACAATTCTTCCGCGACTGCTCGCTGGCTTCAGAGGATCACAGTCTTACGGCACAGTCCGCTGTGCCCGGTCCGCGCCCAGTGCGCGTAAGGAGCCGCATGCTCACATCAGAGAACAATGATCAAGTGACGCCGGACAGCGCCACCCCCGCCCCGACGCAGCGCCGCCGTCGCGCCGCCTCCCGCCCCGCTGGTGCCCCCAAAGTCGCCGCGGAAGCGCAGGTCGAGGCCCCGGCCGCCGCCCCCCAGAGCACCCCCGCCCAGAGCACCACCCGCCGGGCCACTCCTGATGCCACCCCCGCCCCGGCCGCTTCCGAGCCGGCCGCTGACGCGGCCGTCCCCGAGACAACGAGCGAAGCCCCCGCCGAGGATCTGGCGCCCAAGCGTCGCCGGGCCTCGACGAAGCCCGCCACCCGCACCACCACCACGCGTCGTCGCAAGGTCGACGTGGAGCCGAAGGCCGAGGGCAGTGAGCCTGCGGAATCGCCCCAGGCCGAGGCCGCCCAGCCCGAGGTGGCCCAGCCCGAGGCGCAGGCCGCCGCGCCCGTCGCCGAGAAGCGCCCCACCCGTCGCCGCGCCACCCGCAGCACCGCGGCCGCAGCCCCCTCAGAGGTCCAAGGCTCGCCCGCAGAGACCACCACCGAAGCCGTCGAGTCCGCACCCGAACCCCAGCCCGTGCAGGCCGAGGCACCGGCACCCGTCGAGGCGCCGGCCGAGTCCGCCCAGCCCGCCCGTCGTCGGCGCGCCACCCGCAAGGCGGCAGCCCCCGAAGCTGCGCCCGCCCCGGAGGCTGCCGGCACGCCCGAGGCTGCCGCCGAACCCGAACCGCAGCGCGAGCCCGCTGCCCTGGGCCGTGGACGCCAGTCACGCGCCCTCGGTCGCCGTGCTGAGGCGCGGGCCATCGAGAGCACCCCGGCCCCTGAGGTCGCCGAGGAGGCTGAGGCACCCAAGGAAGAGGCTGCTCCGCGTGAGGAGATCCTCCGCGAGGAGACCCCCAGCGAAGAGACCGCCCGCGAAGAGACCGCGCCCAGGGGGCGCCGTCGTCGCGTGAGCCGCCCGGCCGCAGCGCCTGAGCGTCGCGGCACCGCCGCAGATCCCGACGAAGACCCCATCGCCGCCGCGCTCCGTGCGGCCGAGGAGATCGCAGAGGCCCGCAAGGCTGTGCTGAGCGACCCCTTCATGACCGCCGCCGCCCGCGACGCGCAGCTCGCCGCCCTGGCCGGCGCGATCGCGGCAGATTCGGCGCTGGCCGAAACCGCCGACGACGAGGCTGAGGACGAGGACGACGGGGAAACCGTCGACACCGACATTGACACCGACGCGGACGAGTCCGATTCCGAGACCCAGGACGACGAAACCTCGGACGACGATTCCGACGACGATTCCGACGAGGAATCCGATGAAGACTCGGCGGACGACGACCGTCCCACGCGTCGCCGCCGTCGCAGGGGGGGCCGTCGCCGCCGTCGTGGTGGCCGCGCTGATTCCGAGGGCGACGACGACTCGTCCGAGGAGTCGGACGACGATGACAACGACTCTGCTGATTCGGACGAGCACGCCGACAGCCCGGAGTCTGCCGACGATGCCGATGGCGAAGGCGTCACAGTACGCCGTCGTCGCCGTCGCCGCCGTCGCAACGGAGAATCCTCCGGTGAGGGCGGCCACGACGACGAGGTGACCGGCATCGAGGGCTCGACCCGCATGGAGGCCAAGCGGCAGCGCCGCAAGGAGTCCCGCGCCGCAGGCCGTCGCCGCGCCCCCATCCTCAGCGAGGCCGAGTTCCTGGCCCGCCGCGAACAGGTGGACCGCAAGCTCGTGATCCGCCAGTCGGAGGACTACACGCAGCTGGCCGTCATCGAGGACGGCATCCTCGTGGAGCACTACGTGGACAAGGCCTCGGCCGCGTCGCTCATCGGCAACGTCTACGTCGGCAAGGTCCAGAACGTCCTGCCCAGCATGGAGGCCGCGTTCATTGACATCGGCCGTGGCCGCAACGCCGTGCTCTACGCCGGCGAGGTGGACTGGGACGCCTTCCAGGTCAGCGGCGAGAACCGCAAGGTCGAGAACGTCCTGAAGTCCGGCCAGTCCGTTCTGGTGCAGGTCACCAAGGATCCGGTCGGAGCGAAGGGTGCGCGCCTCACCGGCCACATCTCCCTGCCGGGCCGCTACATCGTGTACTCGCCGGGTGGCCACCTCTCCGGCATCTCGCGCAAGCTGCCGGACACCGAGCGCAACCGCCTGCGCGGCATCCTCAGCTCGCTGATCTCCGACAACGAGTCGGTTATCGTGCGCACCGCCGCCGAGGGCATTCCGGAGGACGAGCTCGTCCGCGACGTGAACCGCCTGAAGGCGCAGTGGGAGGTCATCGAGAAGGCGTCCAAGAAGGGCAGTGCCCCGCAGGCGCTGTATTCGGAGCCGGACCTGACGCTGCGGATCGTGCGTGACCTCTTCACCGAAGACTTCGGCCAGCTCATCGTCCAGGGCGACGGTGGCCCGGAGGACTCCTACGACGCCATCGCGGCCTACGTGTCACACGTGGCCCCGCACCTGGCTGAGCGCCTCGAGCGCTTCGAGGTGGGGGATGACGGCAAGGACATCTTCGCGAAGTTCAAGATCGACGAGCAGATCGCCAAGGCGCTCGATCGCAAGGTGTTCCTCCCCTCGGGTGGCTCGCTCGTCATCGACCGCACCGAGGCCATGACTGTCATCGACGTGAACACCGGCCGCTTCACCGGCGCCGGGGGCAATCTCGAGGCCACGGTCACCAGCAACAACCTGGAGGCTGCGGAAGAGATCGTGCGCCAACTGCGGCTGCGTGACCTGGGCGGCATGATCGTCATCGACTTCATCGACATGGTGTTGCCCAGCAACCGTGACCTCCTGCTGCGCAGGCTCGTCGAGTGCCTGAGCCGTGACCGGACGCGGCATCAGGTCTCGGAGGTCACCAGCCTGGGTCTGGTGCAGCTCACGCGCAAGCGCATCGGCACCGGTCTGCAGGAAGCCTTCACCGAGCCGTGCGAGCATTGCGACGGCGCCGGGTACCACCGCTTCGAAGAGCCGGTGGATTCGCAGGCGCCGTCCGACGGTGGCGAGCGCAAGGGCGGCAACCGCCGACGCGGCGGCCGCGGCCGCTGATCAGGCCCTGAAGGGGCGGGTGACGATGTGTCACCCGCCCCTTTCGCATTCCCAATATATGGTGTTTACATCCGTGTGATTCACCAGATATGGTTGCGGCAACGCAAGGTTCCGCCAACCCCAGGGTTGTCGGCTAAGAGGGAATCCGGTGCAAATCCGGAACTGTCCCGCAGCGGTAAGTGAGAACGACCGCCGTCATCAGCACTGGGTGATCCCCCGGGAAGCGACGGCCAGTAGGTGGCTCGCGAGTCCGAAGACCTGCCTGCGTGGCCCCGCATCCGCGGGGTCCGGTTCGAGAGCCGCGTGGAAACGGCCCGTACGCAGGATCGTGTTTCGCGCATTCTCGAACTCCCCATCGAGTGCGAGGAAACACCCATGTACATCCGTGTGCGTAAACGTGACGGCTCCCTGGTTCCCTATGACGGCGCCGAAGTCGCCGCCTCCATCTCCGACGCCGCTCGCGGCCTCGACGACGACCTCACGCGGGCGGTCCAGCTCCGCTCCGAGGTGGAGATCACCCTCTTCGACCAGATCACCACCGAAGAACTCGACGAGGCCGTGATCCAGGTGGCCCTGGCCAATGTCAAGGACGACCCCGCCTTCGACACCATCGCTGCCAGGTTGCTGGTCAAGCACATCTACAAGCTGGTTTTCGGCGACACCCACGACCTGTTCGGCGACGGCGGCCCGGAGACCATCCGCCAACTCCACGTTGCACACTTCGCCCCGACGATCGCCAAGGCTGTCGGGAGCGGGCTGCTGGATACCCGGCTCGTCGAGCTGTTCGATCTAGAGGCGCTGGCTCTCGCCCTGCGCCCCGAGCGCGACGACCTGCTGCGCCACATCGGGGTGACCACCATGCGCAACCGCTACCTCTTGACCGGCGAGCACCGTCGCCTGCTCGAGGTGCCGCAGTTCTTCTGGATGCGCGTGGCGATGGGGCTGAGCCTGAACGAGGCAGACCCCACTGCCGTGGCGCTGGAGCTGTACCAGGCGATGAGCCAGCTGCGCTACCTCGCTGCCGGCTCCACCCTGGCCAATGCCGGCACCAGCTACGCACAGCTGTCCAACTGCTTCGTGATGCAGATGGAGGACGAGATCGAACACATCGGCAAGTCTGTGCGCGACGTGATGTGGCTGACGAAGGGCACCGGCGGCATCGGGTTGTCGGTGTCGAAGCTGCGCTGCGAGGGGTCCCCGATTCGGTCAAACCAGACGACCTCCACGGGCCCCATCCCGTTCATGCACACCATCGACTCGACGCTGCGGGCGGTGTCGCGCGGCGGGAAGAAGTTCGGCGCGCTGTGCTTCTACATGGAGAACTGGCACCTCGACTTCGCCCAGTTCCTCGACCTGAAGCAGAACCCGGGGGACCCGTACCGCCGCGTCCGCACCGCCAACACCGCCGTGTGGATCAGTGACGAGTTCATGAAGCGGGTGGCCGACGACGCCGACTGGTACCTGTTCGACCCGCTGGACACGCCGGACCTCGTCGAGCTCTACGGTGCCGCGTTCTCCGCCCGCTACGGCGAGTACGTCGCGATGGCGGAGGCGGGCGAGCTGCGCCGTTTCCGGAAGATCGGGGCGCGGGAGCAGTACCGCCAGATCCTGGTGACCCTCCAGACGACCTCCCACCCCTGGCTCACGTGGAAGGACACCATCAACACCCGCGCCCTGAACAACAACACCGGCACCATCCACCTGTCCAACCTCTGCACCGAGATCTGCCTGCCGCAGGACGCCGACAACATCGCGGTGTGCAACCTGGCGTCGGTCAACCTCGCGCGACACCTCGTGGGGCGCGGGTTCGACTGGAACAGGCTGGCTGCCACCGTGCGCACGGCGGTGCGGCAGCTGGACAACCTGGTCGACATCACCATCTCGTCGGTCAGCGAGGCGGAGCGTGCCAACCGCGACAACCGCGCCGTCGGGCTGGGCGTGATGGGCTTCACGGATGTGCTCGAGAAACTGGGCCACGCCTACGACTCGACGGCCGCCTATGAGCTCATCGACGAGGTGATGGAGTTCATCAGCTGGCACGCCATCGACGCCTCCTGTGACCTGTCCCGCGAGCGCGGCCCGTACCGTAACTTCGTGGGCTCCCGCTGGTCGCAGGGCTGGGTGCCGATCGACTCGCTCGACGCGCTCGAGGAGGACAGGGGGGTGCGCGTCGACGTGGACCGGACGCAACGCCTCGACTGGGATGCGTTGCGGGTCAAGGTCCGCGGGGGCATCCGCAACGCAACGCTACTGGCGATCGCGCCCACCGCCTCCATCGGGCTGGTCGCGGGCACCACCCCCGGCATCGACCCCCAGTTCTCGCAGTTGTTCAGCCGGGCCACCTCGTCGGGCAAGTTCCTGGAGGTCAACCGCAACCTCGTGGACGACCTCAAGGCCCTGGGCCTGTGGGAGGAGGTGCGCGACGACCTCCTGCGCAGCCAGGGCGACCTCAGCGTGCTGCCCACGGTGCCGGCCCACCTGAAGGCCACCTACCGCACGAGCTTCCAGGTGGACCCGGCGGCCTACGTGCAGGTGGCGGCCCGCGCGCAGAAGTGGATCGACCAGGCCATCAGCCGCAACATCTACCTCGCCGACCGTGACGTGGCGACCATGGAGGACCTCTACCGACTCGCGTGGCGGATGGGTGTGAAGACCACCTACTACCTGCACATGATGCCCCGCCACACCGCGGAGCAGAGCACGGTCAGGATCAACAAGGCGGCCGAACTGGCCGGTGCCGGGGGAGCGCCGCGCCGTGGCTTCGGTGCCGCCCGCCCGGCGGTTGCGGCCGTGGACGTGGCGGTGGCCCGTCCCGCCGTCGAGATCGACATCGTCGACGGGGCCGCCTGCCCCGTGGACCCTCAGGAGCGCCTCCAGTGCGACTCCTGCCAGTGACGACCCCACTCCCACGAAGGACACACCCATGAGCATCCTCGGCACCGGCATCCAGGACGGGCTCCTGTTGAAGCCCGTCACCTACCCCTGGGCCTACGACCTGTACAACCAGGCCGTGGCCAACACCTGGTTCCCCAACGAGATCCAGTTGGGGGAGGACCTGGCCGACTTCCACCGCATGAGCGACGACGAGCGCCATGCCCTGACCCACCTGATGAGCTACTTCAACCCCAACGAACTCCTGGTGAACAAGGCGCTGGCGTTCGGCGTCTACCCCTACGTCAACGCGGCCGAGGCGCATCTCTACCTGGCCAAGCAGATGTGGGAGGAGGCCAACCACTGCATGGCGTTCGAGTACGTGCTGGAGACGTTCCCCGTCGACAGGGAGGCGGCCTACGAGTCGCATGTGAGCGTGCCGTCGATGGCCGCCAAGGAGGAGTTCGAAGTGCGCTACATCCGGCGCATGACGCAGGACACCCTCGACATCTCGACGGTGGCCGGCAAGCAGGATTTCGTCCGCAACCTGGTGGCCTACAACGTGATCCTCGAGGGCATCTGGTTCTATTCCGGGTTCATGGTGGCCCTGTCGTTCAGGCAGCGCAACCTGCTGCGCAACTTCGGCTCGCTGATCGACTGGATCGTGCGCGACGAGTCGCTCCACCTCAAGTTCGGCATCAATCTGATCCTGACCGTGCTCGAGGAGAACCCCGAGATCGCGACGGAGGAGTTCGCGGCGGAGATCCGGGAGATGATCCTGTCGGCAGTGGACCTGGAGGTCGCCTACAACCGAGACCTGCTCCCGCGCGGCATCCTGGGGCTGAACGCCGAGCTGGTCAACGACTACGTGCGCTACCTCACGGATCGACGGTTGGAGGAGCTCGGCTTCGCGCCCGAGTATCATGTGCCCAACCCCGCAAAGTGGATGGCCACGGCCAACGACACCCTGCAGTTGGTGAACTTCTTCGAAGCCACCAACACGTCCTACGAGGTCAATGCGATGGCCACCGGACGGCACAGCTGAACCGCTCCCCGGTTTGGCGAATCTGTCCGCAACGGGTTAACATTGTGCGGTTGCCTTTTTGAAGGTACCCCTAACGAACCAACAAGGAGATTCCAGTGGCTGCCAAGTGTGAAGTTTGCGCCAAGGGACCCGGCTTCGGTCACAACAAGCCCTGGTCGAAGAAGAAGACCAACCGTCGCTGGAACCCGAACATTCAGCGCGTCCGCGCCACCGTGAATGGTGCCGCTATGCGTGTCAACGTCTGCACCTCCTGCCTGAAGGCCGGTAAGGTCGCGCGCTGAGCTGAGACAATCTGACAACCGGCGGTCCGCTGAGCGGGCCGCCGGTTCTCTATTGCCTCCGCCTGCCGGGCAGTCCGATGACGCGTGCCCACGCGGCCATCCACGCGGCGCCGGCCCCGGCCACCGCGGCGACGCTGAACATCGCCACCGGCAGGGACGCTGCTGCGAGCAGCCCTGAGATCAGGAGCGGCCCACCCAGCGCCCCGCCCTGACTGAACATCGCCCAGATGCTCAGGAACTTGGCGCGCCCCCTCGCCGGTGAGAGGTCTGCGCCGATCGTCATGTTGATGCCCGCGCCCAGTCCGTTGCCGACGCTCATGACGACCACTGCCGCGATGAAGCCGAACGACGTGGGCCACAGCGCCGCGAGCGCGAAGCCGGAACCGTAGATGACCAGGCACACCACCAGGGTGAAGGCCCTGCCCATCGCGTCCTTGACGTAGCCGCCAGGCATCATCAACAGCAGTTCGATGCCGGATCCCATCGCGACGAGGAACGAGATCTGCGCCTCGTTCCAGCCGAGGTGGACGCCCCACAGGGCGATGAGGATGGGCTGCGCGATGCGGGCCACGGTCAGGGTGGTCATCGCGATGCCGGCCAGGTTCACTGCCGCCCACCGCACGCCGACGGTGGCCTCGTCCTGCTGGTGCGCCGCCCTGTTGCGCTGGACCTGGGCATCGAAGTCGCGGTTGAGCCTCTTGATGTACAACATGCCCGTGGCCACCACCGCCATGACGGAGCCCAGGACGAAGACCGACCACAGGGGGAGCCACAGCAGCAGGAGAGCGCCGCACAACGGGCCGACGAGGTTGCCGGCCCTCATGGTGCCGCCCAGTGCCGTCATGGCGAGGCCACGCTGGGCCTCCGGGACCGTCTCCGCCAGTACCGCCTGGCGCGCCAGGTTCCACGCGACGGCGGCGGGCGTCTGGAGCACGAGCGCGCCCACGAACAGCGCCAGGGAGAACGACGACGGGTAGGCCAGCGCCACCACGCTGACGCCGAAGAGGACCGCCGAGGAGATCGTGGCGAGCGTCATGGCCCTCTTGTCGCCCACCTTGTCGATGACGGCCCCCACCGGCACGGTGACGATGAGCGCGACCGCGCCGAACAGCGCCATGGTGGCGCTGGCGAACGACTCCGAAGCGCCGAGCTGGAGCAGGGCCAGCACCATGACGGGGAGCATCGCGCCCGCGCCGACCGCGAACAGGAAGGACGGCATGAGGACCGGCCAGAAGATCAGGCGGTACATGATGGCCGATCGTACTGTCCGCGGCGCTCGGTAGGGTTATGCGCATGTGGCGCACCACCCTCTACCGCGAACTGAACCGACGTCTCGGCGACGTGGTCGGTGGGCCCACGGCCAAGGAATTCGCCAAGCTGGGCATCCACACCGTCGACGACCTGCTGCGGCACGTGCCGCGCCGGTACCTGGCCGGCTCGGAGATGTCGGATTTCTCGGGCCTGCGCGTCGGCGAGGACGCGGCGCTGGTGGCACAGGTGAAGGGGGCCGCCAAGGCCGAATCCAACGGGCAGTTCCGCGTCAACGCGGTCATCACCGACGGGCAGACGGATGTGGATGTCACGTTCTTCGCCCCGCGTGTGAAGAACAACACGTCCTACGGCCGCGCCAGCAACATGGCGGACTGGTGGGTGAAGGAACTGCTCTCGGGGGACAGGCGCGGCATCTTCATCGGCAGGGTCGGCGTGTTCCGTGACCAACTCCAGCTGACGCACCCGGAGTTCGTGATGCTGGACGGCGCCGCCGTGCGCAATCCCAAGACCGAGAAGCAGCAGAACCGCGCCGCCATGAGCCGCGCGGTGCAGCGCTCCACGCTCGTGGGCCTCTACCCGGCGCACGGCAAGCTGCCCACGTGGGTGATCGCGGAAGCCATCCAGATGGCCCTGCCCGCCGTTGCCGGCGACACGCTGCCCCCGTGGGTGGTGCAGGAGGCCGGCGTGCTGCCGTTCCAGGAGGCTCTCACCGCCGTCCACGAGCCCACGGACAGGAAGCAGGCGGAGGTGGGCAAGGCGCGGCTCAAGTTCGACGAGGCCTTCGGCATCCAGTTGGCCATGGCCCACCGTCGCGCCCAGTACGCCGGGGAATCGGCCACGCCCCGCCCCCGACGGGTGGGTGGGCTGCTGGACGCCTTCGACGAGCGGCTGCCGTTCACGCCGACGAAGGGTCAGCTCGCCATCGGCGAGCAGGTCTTCGGCGAGTTGGCGCGCCCCGCCCCCATGAACCGCCTTCTGCAGGGCGAGGTGGGCTCAGGCAAGACGCTGGTGGCGCTGCGCGCCATGCTCGCGGTGGTGGATTCCGGCGGCCAGGCGGTACTGCTCGCCCCCACGGAGGTGCTCGCCAAGCAGCACTTCCACACCATCGCGCGCTTCATGGGAGACCTGGGTCAGGGCCGCTCCCTGGGTGCCCATCCCGACGCGACGGGCGTGGTGCTGCTCACCGGCTCCCGCTCGACGCAGGCCAAGAGGGAGGCCCTCAACGCCATTGTCACGGGCGAGGCGGGCATCGTCGTCGGCACGCACGCCCTGCTGTCGGATCCCGTCGAGTTCTTCGACCTGGGCCTGGTGGTGGTGGATGAACAGCACCGCTTCGGTGTCGAGCAGCGGGCCGCGCTGTCCGCCAAGGCGCAACACAAGCCGCACACCCTGGTGATGACCGCCACCCCCATCCCGCGTTCCATCGCCATGACGGTCTTCGGTGACCTCGAGACCAGCGAACTGCGCGAACGGCCCGCGGGACGCGGGGAGGTGCAGACGGTCTTCGTCGACACCCACCGCAGCCCCACCTGGGTCACGCGCGCCTGGGAACGGGTCCGCGAGGAGGTCGGGCAGGGGCGTCAGGCCTTCGTCGTGTGCCCGGCGATCACGGCGAAAGAGGGGGAGGGACTCACCGCCGTGGAGGAACTCGCCCCGCTGCTGGCGGCAGGGCCGCTCGCAGGCCTCCGGATCGGCGTCGTGCACGGCAAGCAACACGTCCAGGACCGCGATGCGGCGATGGAGGCCTTCGCGGCGGGCGACCTCGACGTGTTGGTGGCCACCACCGTCATCGAGGTGGGCGTGGACGTGCCCAACGCCACCGTCATGGTGATCATGGACGCAGACCGCTACGGTCTCTCCCAGTTGCATCAGCTCCGCGGACGCATCGGCCGGGGCGGCCACACGGGCCTGTGTCTGCTGTTGGCGGCCATCGGTGACAACGTCGACGCCCACACGCGGCTCACCGCGCTGACCACCACTACGGACGGTTTCGAGCTGGCAGAACTGGATCTTCAGTTGCGCCGCGAGGGTGACGTGCTGGGCGCCGCCCAGTCCGGAGCCGGTTCGCTGAAGTTGTTGCGCGCGTTGGACGATGCGGACGTCATCACACGCGCCAGGAAGCTGGCCGAGAAGGTCTTGGCGGACCCGCGGTCAGGTACAGACCCGTTGCTGGCAGACCTCATGGCCAAAGCCGAAGAGGTGGCCGCAGCAGAGTGGATGGAGAAGACGTGAGCAGGATCATCGCAGGCCGGGCGAAGGGCCGCCGCTTGGAGACGCCGAAGGGCGACAACACGCGGCCCACCACAGACCGAACCCGCGAGGGCCTGTTCTCCTCGCTGGTCAACTGGTTCGACACCGTGGACCACGACTCCTCGCAGCATCTCAGCGGGTGCTCCGTTCTCGACCTGTTCGCCGGCTCGGGGGCCATCGGCCTCGAAGCCGCCAGCCGGGGGGCGAACCCCGTCGTGCTGGTGGAAGCGGACAGGGTGACGGCGGGGCTGATCTCGGCCAACGCCCGCGCCATCCGGGTGGACGTGGACGTGCGCGCCGCCAAGGCGCAGACGTTCGTCGACGGCACGGACAGGTCATTCGACGTGGTGATCATGGACCCGCCCTACGGCGTGACCACCGATGAAGTCGAAAAGCTCTTGGCCAGCCTCGCCCGGGGTGTCGTCGCGGAGCGTGGGCTCGTCGTGGTGGAGCGGTCCAAACGCGATCGGGCGCCCGTCTGGCCACCAGCTTTCACGGAGACATGGGAGAAGCGCTACGGGGAGACGGTCCTCTACTACGGTTCGGTCGACTGAGCCGCGCGGCTTGGCCGCTAGGGTTGCGGGATGAAGGTTCTGTGCCCCGGCTCGTTCGACCCCATCACGGTGGGGCACCTCGACATCATCCGCCGTGCTCAGGCACTGTTCGGCGAGGTGGTGGTGGCCATCGGCAACAATTCGTCGAAGAAGTACCTGTTCTCGTTCGACGAGCGGGTGGCGCTGGTCGAGGGGGCCACCACCAACCTGGAGGGGATCACCGTCGAGTCGATGGAAGGGCTGCTCGTCGACTTCTGCCGCGAGCGTGGGATCGGGGCAGTGGTCAAGGGCATCAGGTTCGGTGCAGATTTCGATTTCGAGTTGCAGCAGGCCCACATGAACTACGACATGGGGGCCCTCGACACCATCCTCCTGCCGGCCGCGCGTGACCACGTCACGATGTCGTCGACGATCATCCGGCAGGTCCACAACCTGGGCGGCGACGTCTCTAGGTACGTGCCGGCGAACGTGGCCGCGGCGCTCCAGTCCAGACGCGCACGGTGATTTGGCCGGGGCCTGGAGATTCGGTAGAGTTGGCAGTCGGTCATGACGAGGTCATGGACGGTTAGGCGAAGGGAATCCGACGTGTCACCGGTACAGCAGCACCCCGATCGTCGCTCACCCCTTGTTCTCGAGGTGCATGAGCTTGGTCGGAGCGCAGGCTCCACGAAGGTGATCCACGAGACGGTTCCGGCGCCTGCCGACCTTGGTATCGAAGTGATCAGAGTGCCACAGGGCTCCGATATCGATCTTGATCTCAAGCTCGAAGCGGTGGTCGAAGGCATCCTGGTGACGGGAACCGCAACCGTGCAACTGCACGGCCAATGCGCCCGCTGTCTGGATGACATCGAGGACGAAGCGTCCTTCGATATGCAGGAACTCTTCTTCTATCCCGGCCGCGAGGTCGATGAGGACGAGTGCGTCGTGGTCGACGAAACGATCGATCTGGACGAAACCCTGCGCGACGCTGTGGTGCTCGAATTGCCGTTCACGCCACTGTGCAGCGAAGATTGTCTCGGGCTCTGCCCCGATTGCGGTTTCAACCGCAACGACGATCCCGCTCACAGCCACGGGGAGAAGATTGATCCCCGCTGGGAGAACCTCTCTGGACTGAGCGGCGAGAGCAACAACTGACTTTGCTGAGAATCTAGGAGAAGATCATGGCAGTTCCGAAGCGGAAGATGTCGCGCAGCAACACCCGTTCGCGCCGTGCGCAGTGGAAGACGAGCGTTGTGCCCACGGTTGTGTGCGCCAACCCCGCCTGCCGTGAGCCGCACCTGCAGCACACCGCGTGCCCCGCCTGTGGCCAGTACGGCCCCCGCGGCGCGCGCCGCCAGGTCGTCGAGGCCTGAGCGGGCTCTCCCCGAGCCAGGGGATGAGCAGGCTTGAAAACCAGCTGAAGGAGCTGGGCGTCGAGGTTGACGCCCAGCTCTTTGAGTTGTCTTTTACGCACCGCAGCTTCGCCTACGAGAACTCCCTCCCCTCGAATGAGCGGCTGGAGTTCCTGGGCGACGCGGTCCTGCAGATCGTGGTGACCGAGCACATCGTGCGTAGCTACCCGGAGCTGGCCGAGGGCCACCTCGCGAAGCTGCGCGCCTCCGTCGTGAGCTCCGCACCGTTGGCAGAGCTCGCCCGTTCCCTGGAACTGGGTGAGCACCTGCGGTTGGGGAAGGGCGAGATCGCCACGCGCGGCCAGGAGAAGACCTCCATCCTGGCGGACACGATGGAGGCCGTCATCGGCGCCATCCACCTCTCCGAAGGCCCGGACGCCTCCGCACGGTTCATCCACCACAACTTCGATCCTCTGATCGCCGCCTCCGCCCAGTCCGGTGACTACGCGGACTACAAGACGGTCCTCCAGGAGCTCACCGCAGCCAACGGCTGGGGCCTGCCCCGGTACGTCGTGAACGGCACCGGCCCAGACCACCAGCGCACATTCACCGCAGTGGTGCACGTGCAGGAACGCGCCGTGGGTGAGGGGACGGCTCCCAGCAAGAAGCGCGCTGAACAGATCGCCGCGCGGCTCGCCGTGGCGGAGCTCACCGGTGCCTGAGCTGCCAGAGGTGGAGGTGGTCCGCCTGGGCCTCCACCGCCACGCCGCCGGCCGCACGATCACGGACGTGACAGTCCACCACCCGCGGCCAGTGCGTTACCACGCGGTGGGTCCGGAAGGGTTCCGTGCGGACCTGGCCGGGCGTCGGATCGACGAGATCCGGCGGAGGGGAAAGTACCTGTGGGCCGTGCTCGGTGAGGACGCCCTGGTGGCGCACCTCGGGATGAGCGGCCAGTTCCGGTTCAACTCCCCGGGTGACGATCTCGTGCGCAACACCCGCGTGGTGTTCCACCTGGACGACGACACCGAACTGCGGTTCGTCGACCAGCGCATGTTCGGTGGCCTAGACCTCCGTCCTGGACTGGCCGCGTGCCCCGTGCCGCACATCGCGCTGGACCCGTTCGACCCCTGCTTCGACGCCCGCGCCGTCGCCGCCCGCATGCGGGCCAGACGCACGACCGTGAAGCGGGCGCTCTTGGACCAGTCACTGATCAGCGGCGTGGGCAACATCTACGCCGACGAGGCCCTGTGGCGGGTCCGCGTCCACTTCGACACCCCGACGCCGGATCTGGGGCCGCGCAAGGCGGTGGAGCTGATCCGGGCCGCGGGTGAGGTCATGGCGGAGGCGCTCGAGCAGGGCGGCACGTCGTTCGACAGCCTCTATGTGAACGTCAACGGTGAATCCGGCTACTTCTCCCGCTCCCTCAACGCCTATGGTCGGGAAGGCCAACCGTGCCACCGCTGCGGCCGCCCCATCGTGCGGCGGGTCTTCATGAACCGCAGCTCCTACCTGTGCCCGGCCTGTCAGCGGGCCCCGAAAGGACGTCAGTGAACGATTCTCAGAAAGCGCGCTACCGCAGGTCGCTCGGGCAGTTCCTGAAGTTCGGCATCGTCGGCGGCTCCGGCGTGCTCGTCAACATGGTGGTGGCCGTGGTGATGAACCGGCTCAACGGCGGCTCCCAGAACGCCCAGGACATCGTCTGGTCCATCCCGGGCAGCGAGTTCAACCTGCGCTTCACGGCTGTGGTGTGGATCGTGGCGTTCCTGGTGGCCAACCTCTACAACTTCCAGCTCAATCGCTGGTGGACGTTCCAGAGCACGAAGCACGCCACCTGGTGGGCCGAGTTCTGGCCCTTCCTCGCCGTCGGCTCCGTGGCGGCCGCAGTGGGCCTGGTGATCAAGATCCTGCTCACGAACCCCTCGAGCCCGGTCTACCTGCCGGAGCCCTACTTCCACGAGGAACGCGGCCTCAGCTCCCGCGAATACTGGGCACAGCTGATCGCGATCATGCTCACCATGCCGATCAACTTCATCGTGAACAAGGTCTGGACGTTCAGGGCGGTGCGCTCCTCTAAGCTGACGGTGGCAGAGGCTCCCGTCGAAGAGAGACCCACCGTCTGACATGTATCTCAAGAAACTCACCCTGCGTGGGTTCAAATCCTTCGCGTCCGCGACGACGCTGGTCTTCGAACCCGGCATCACCTGCGTGGTCGGGCCCAACGGGTCCGGCAAGTCGAACGTCGTCGACGCCCTCAGCTGGGTGATGGGTGAGCAGGGTGCCAAGACGCTGCGCGGCGGCAAGATGGAGGACGTCATCTTCGCCGGCACCGCCAAACGTGCCCCGCTGGGCCGGGCTGAGGTGGAGCTCACCATCGACAACACCGACGGGGCGCTACCCATCGAGTACGCCGAGGTCACCATCACCCGAACGATGTTCCGCTCGGGTGGTTCGGAGTACGCGATCAACGGCACGCCTGCCCGGCTCCTGGACGTCCAGGAGCTGCTCAGCGACTCGGGCATCGGCCGGGAGATGCATGTCATCGTCGGCCAAGGGCAGCTCGACGCCATTCTGCAGGCCACCCCCGAGTCGCGGCGCGGCTTCATCGAGGAGGCCGCCGGAGTCCTGAAGCACCGCAAGCGCAAGGAGAAGGCGCTGCGGAAGCTCGAGTCGACCAACGCCAACCTCGAGCGCCTCCAGGACCTGGTGGGCGAACTCCAACGCCAGTTGAAGCCGCTCGGCCGGCAGGCGCAGGCCGCGCGCAAGGCAGCGGTCATCCAGGCCGAACTGCGCGACGCGAAGGCCAGGTTGTTGGCGGACGACCTGTCCAGCGCGCAGGCCAAACTGAAGGCCGAACTGGCAGACGAGGCGGCCGCCAAGGAGGCCAAGGCGCGCGCCGAGCAGGCCGTGGCAGAGGCCCAGGCCTCGGAGGAGGCCGCCGAGCGCCGGCTCCGGGCGGCAGCAACAGACTTCGACGCCGCGCAGGAGCAGTGGTACGCGCTGGCCGGCCTGCGCGAGCGCGTGACCACGACCATCTCGATCTCCGCAGAGCGCATGCGCGCCGGCGAGAACCAGCCCACGCTCGACGTCGGCGGGCGCGACCCCGAAGCGCTCGAGGCCGAGGCGGCCGACGTCCGCGTGAAGGAGCAGGGGCTGCGCCGCGAGGTGGAGGCGGCCAACAGCGCGCTGACGGACGCGACGCTGCGCCGCAACGGCGCCGAGCAGGAGCATTCGGCCGCCGAGCAGGCCTACAGCTCCGCGCTCCGGGCGATCGCGGACCGGCGCGAGGGGCTGGCCCGGCTGACTGGGCGCGTGAACTCGATCAAGTCACGGTTGGAGGCCTCCGACGAGGAGATCGCCCGGCTCGACAACCGCCGGGCCGAAGCGCTGCACCGCGCCGAGGAGGCTGCGACGAAGTTCCACCACACCGAATCCTCCCTGGCGGGGCTGGGCGCCTCCGAATCGGATCTCGATGCCGACTACGAGAAGGCCGCGGCTGCGTTGGAAGCGCTCGAGGCCGACGGTGCTGCGCTCAAGGCGCGGGAAGCGGACGTGGGCAGGCTGCGGGCAGGGCTGAACGCGCGCGTGGACGCGCTGCGGCTGCTGACCCAGCGCAAGGACGGCTCAGCGGATCTGCTCGGGGCCGGCCGCGACGAGGTGGTGGGCCGCCTGAGCGACCTGCTCACCGTCACGTCCGGCTGGGAGACCGCCGTGTCGGCGGCGCTGCGCGGGTTGGCAGAGGCCGTCGTCGTGCAGGGCCTCGACGGGGCGCTGGCATCCTCGAGACACATGGCGGACCAGGACCTGGGCCGGGCGCCCCTGGTCGTGGCAGACCCTTCCGCGAGCCCGGCGCCCGACGCTCGGCCGGAGGGCGCGCCGGGCACTTCGCTGCTGAGCCTCGTCGAGGCGCCGGGTTCGCTCTCGGCTGCCCTTGACCGCCTCCTCGGCGACACCGTTGCGGTCGAGACGGCCGAGGAGGCTGCGCAGCTGGTGGGGGAGCATCCCCACCTCACCGCTGTGACCAGGGCAGGCGACTTCTTCTCGTCCTGGCTGGTCGAGGGCGGCACCGCGGCGGCTCCGTCGCTGCTCGAGGTGCAGGCCGAACTCACCGAGGCCGAGAACGCACTCACCGCCGCGGGGCACGAATCGGACCGCCTGAAGTTCGCTGCGGACGAGTTGGAGGAGAAGCTCATCGCCGCGCGGCGCGCCGAGGCGGACGCACTGGCGGCCCTGCACGATTCGGATGCCCAGCTCGCCGCTGTCGCCGATCAA